>JARLGS010000872.1 GCA_031292695.1 Mycobacterium sp.
CCCGGCTGGGACAAATGAGTGGTGAGGAAGGACTTTAGCCACTCGTGGCGGTGACTCGCCAGCCGTAACGTCGGGGTCGGCAACAAAGCCGAAAGCCCCGAATATGAGGAGTTTGACAATGACACAGTCACCGGAGAAGACCGAGCCACGCTGGGCCGAACTGTCTGACGAGGTGCTCGAATCGGTCGAGGTAAGCCGTAAGCAGGCCATCGACGCCGTCCGCAAGTTCGTCGATCAGGTGGGTGGCGAGGTCCCCGATGAGTCGCGGCGCAAGAACGTCATCGAGGCCGCCCTGGACTTGACTGAGCAGTTGGTCACCGGGCGGATCGAGTTCGTCCGCAGCGTGGTCCGAAGCGCAGGCCAGGCGGTCGGCAAATAGTCGTAACGGCTCAATGATCCAAGGACGATGGCCGAACGGTTGCCCGAAGGGCACCGCCCGGCCATCGGTCATGAAGTGGCCTGGGAGCCCGCGACTCGTTCGCGAAGACGTGCCGCAAATGCCGCGGCCCGTTCGAGGTCGTGGTCGTTAGGCCGTCCCCTGTTGATCCCGCCGATGAACCCGAACGGACCCACCGTGTCGAAACCGCGGCAGGAGAACGAATCGAGCACCTGAAAGCCCTTCGACACGAGCTGGTTTCGAACAGGCTTGTTGTAATCCAGCAGCGGAATCTGGCGGGCGCCGCTGGTGAAGAAGGTGAACGCGCGGATGCCCTGAACGTGCGATAGGCGGCGTATCAACTTCGATAGCCGTGCGTCCACGCTCATGTAATAGATTCCTGACCCGAAGCCGACGAGGTCATACTCGCCGAGCGCTTCGGGGTCGACCGACTCGGGGTCGACGACCTCGGCATCAAGCACCTCGGCCATCCGATCGGCCACCCGGCGGGTATTGCCGTGGGATTTCGAAACGCAGACGATGAGCGACTTCACCGCTACATGCTGCGTGGTCACCTCAGCATCCGCATAGGGCGCAAAGGCACCAGGCTCCGGGGCATAAGTCTCTCGGGTCCCTATTAGGTCTCGTCAGTCGAATGCATGAATGACCTGGCGGGCCACGTGCTGGATCTGCCGGCGCGTGTCGTCATCGAGGGGTAGGTCGTCGAAATCCGGGATCTCCCCCGTCGTGGTGATCACCCCGGGTTCCTCCTGCTCCCAGCGGGCGTTGACCTTCTTCCCCAAGACCCGCGCGGGCGGGTTGTCGGACAGCACCCGGGCGTGAAACCGCTTGACGCCGTCGACGCGTGCAGCGACCGCCAGCGCAACGAGCAGCAGTGTCCCGATCCCGCGGCCCTGATAGGCATCCGCCACCGTCAAAGCAACCTCTGCCGAGCTCGGGTCGTCTTCGTCCCGGATGAAGCGGGCGTCGGCGATGACCGGCCCCTCCACC
>JARLGS010000873.1 GCA_031292695.1 Mycobacterium sp.
GGACAAACCCCGCCGGAATGTGACCCTAGTTATCTACCGTGACCAGCGAAAACAAAGTGACCAAAGTTTTTCGCCGCCGGGCGCGCAAATCAGGATCGCGCCGGCGATCCACGCGCCTAGAAGACCGAGAAGATCACCGCCCCTCCGCCAGCCGTCGGTGAGCAGGTAGGGATTCAGCCCCCCTGTCGTCGGCGAGCGGGCCTCAGGCCGCGAACGCTCCGATGAGTTGGACGCGAATGACCGGATCAGCGTCAAGGCGATGGCGGAGTGCATGCTCAAATTGCCAGATGGACGCAAGGTCGTGGCCCATGCGGCAGTCCACCGCAGCCGCCGCACCCAGCAGCGGTCGACTATCGGCGATATGGTCGGCAACCGGTTCGAGTAGTGCCCTCGGTGCCGCCAGATAGTAACTGGGATTCGGGCCACCAACTTCGGCCGCAAACACCAGGCCATGCTCGGTAATGACGAGGTGGGTCGCAGTCACCTGCACTGGCCCGTGGTGTTCCGCGATCCCCCATTCCGCCGCGGCCGCGTGCCCCCGTATGACGTGCAGCCGCACATCGTCAGTGAGGAATTTTGCGAAGTCCTCCGCCCCGATCATCGCGGCGGAAGCGAGATCGACATCCAGGCAGCCGCACAGTATCTCACCGACGTAGTTGAACAACCGATCGCTCATGTCGCACTCCCATCGGGCTGGCCCCTTGAGCCTGCACCCGTGTGGTGGCGAAGGTCAATGGTTGCTCAGAGCTGCGGCCCCTCGGCACGCAGATCGTCGACTGCGGTCATCGCGTCGCGCAGCTTGTCCAGCCACTCCTCGGCATGCTCGCCGACGAGGCGTACCGACCAGGCCAACGCATCCGAGCGCGACCGCGCTACCCCGGCGTCTACCAGAGTGTCGAGGACCCGCCGCTCCGGTTGTTTCAGCCGGGTCATCACCGGAACCGCCAAGTGGGTGAACAGAATTCGCTCGGTCTCACCGACAGACACACCCCAGGCCACTTTGCGGCCGTAGCGGGCTTCCGCCTCGTCGGCGATGCGCATGCGCTCTGCTCGGGTCTCCTCACGGAACCGCGCCGCCCGCCCGGAAGCTCGGGCTTCGGTTTCAGGGTTCTCCGGCTCGGGCAGTCGCCCAATGACGACGATCTCCTCGCGGTCCACGGTGACACTCGGGTCGCCGGCGAACCAATCTTGCGGCAGCCGCCCGGCGAACCAGTCGGCCGCATCGCCCGCATCGGGCTGCTGTGCTTGTTGCCAACCGCCGCGGCGGTCGTTGCCATGATGATGTTGCCTCATGCTTACATGATTACACCGTTACAGACCCCATGGAACGGCCTTTCGCCCGAGGCGAACACCCCGACTTGCTCAGCGCTTGAGCAACAGCGCGGCGCCACCGGCAACCAGTAGCGCCACCAACAACAACACCGCCAAACCCGGGCTGACAAGCCACCAGACAAGGCCGATCACCAAGAGCCCCGGCGACGCCAGAAACAGGAGCATGCCCGGATGTTCCTTCGCCACCGCGAAGGCACTCTTGGCCCGGATGGGGTCGATTTCTTTGCGCGCCATAGCTCCAGAATGCCACTTGGCAAGACACCGAACTGGAAATGCCGCCGCACAGCCCAGACCTGGACCGACTGAGACTCACACCACCTAGCTACCTATACCCCCTATGGGTATATAGTTGCCTCATGAGCGAGGTACTCGAAGTTCAAGGAATGTCGTGCGGTCACTGCGTCTCCAGCATCACCTCGGCCGTCGAACCGCTGCCCGGCGTGACCGGGGTGGAGGTGGACCTTGAGGCCGGAACGGTCCGGGTGGACGGCGAGGCCGACCGAACCGCCGTTGCGGCCGCGATCGAAGACGCCGGATACGACGTCGTTCAGTCGGCATGACCACGTCGGTCACGCTGTCGGTGGGCGGCATGACGTGCGCGTCATGTGCGGCCCGGATCGAGAAGCGGCTCAACCGGATTGACGGAGTTCACGCCAGCGTGAACTTCGCCACCGAACAGGCCGCCATCACTCACCCCGACAGCGTGACCACCGGCGACCTCGTGGCCGCCGTGCAATCCACCGGCTACACCGCGAGCGTTGGCAAGCCCGACACGGCAACCGAAGCCTCCTGTCTGTCAAGGCTTCTGGCGTCCCTGGCCCTGACGCTGCCAGTGCTGGCGGTATCGATGATCGACGCGCTGCAGTTCCCGCACTGGCAGCTGTGGGCCTTGGCGCTCACCACGCCGGTGGTGCTGTGGGGCGCCTGGCCGCTGCACCACGCCGCGTGGACCAACCTGCGGCACGGCGCCGCCACGATGGACACGTTGGTGTCAGTGGGCGTGCTGACGTCCTACCTGTGGTCGGTCTGGATGCTTGCCACCGGTCCGGCTGCCGGCTCAGCCGGCGGAGGCGAACATCTCTACCTCGAGGTCGCGGCCACCGTCACCACCTTGATCTTGGCCGGTCGGTTCTTCGAAACCCGCGCCAAGCGGCAGTCGGGAGCAGCGCTGCGCGCACTGCTGGGTCTCGGCGCCAAAGACGTGGCAATAGTCCGCGACGGCCGCGAAATCCGGCTTCCTATCGAGGAATTGGCGGTCGGTGACATCTTCGTCGTCCGTCCTGGCGAAAAGATCGCCACCGACGGCGTGGTGGTCACCGGGAGATCGGCGGTGGACGCTTCGATGCTGACCGGCGAATCGGTGCCAGTGGAGGTCGGCCCCGGCGACGAACTCGCCGGGGCGACGGTGAATGCCGCTGGGCGCCTTGAGGTCCGGGCCACCCGGATCGGGGCGGACACCCAGCTGGCGCAGATGGCGCGGCTGGTGGCCGACGCACAGAGCGGCAAGGCTGAGGTGCAACGCCTGGCCGACCGGGTGTCGGCGATATTCGTCCCGGTGGTCATCGGGCTGGCGCTGCTTACCTTGATCGGCTGGCTGCTCACCGACGGCTCGGTCAGTGCAGCCATCACCGCTGCGGTCGCGGTGCTGATCATCGCCTGCCCGTGCGCGCTGGGCCTGGCCACCCCGACGGCACTACTGGTCGGCACCGGACGCGGCGCCCAGCTCGGGATCCTGATCAAGGGCCCGCAGGTGCTCGAATCGACCCGCAAGGTCGACACCGTCGTGCTGGACAAGACCGGCACGGTGACCACAGGGCGGATGACGGTGTCGGCGGTTCACACCCAGTCCGACAACGCATTGCGGCTCGCGGGCGCCTTGGAACACGCGTCTGAACACCCCATCGCACAGGCCATCGCGGCCCGCGCCGCCCAGGACGGCCCGCTGCCGCAAGTCACCGACTTCGCCAACCACGACGGCCGTGGCGTCACTGGCACAGTGGACGGCCATCGGGTGGCCGTGGGACGGTACGCCTGGCTCACCGAGAACGCGACCTCGCACAAAGCGTTGCAGGCCAAGGCCCAGGCCGCAGAGGACGAGGGCCGCACCCCCGTGTGGGTGGCGATCGATGGCACGATCACCGCAGTGATCGTCGTTTCCGATACTGTGAAAGAGACTGCAGCCGAAGCTATTACCGACCTCAAGAGGCTGGGGCTGACACCGGTGCTGCTCACCGGTGACAACGCCCGCGCGGCCGGCGCGGTGGCC
>JARLGS010000874.1 GCA_031292695.1 Mycobacterium sp.
CGGGGCACGTGCCGCAGCACGTGCCCCGCCTGTCGGAGAGCTGTTCTCGGGGTGGCCTACTTGGCCGCGCTCAGCGCCGCGTCGTAGTCGGGCTCCTGCGCGATCTCGGGTACCAGCTCGGTGTAGACGACATTGCCGTCGGCGCCGATCACCACGATGGCGCGGGCCAGCAGGCCGGCCATCGGACCGTCGGCCAGCACGATGCCGTAGTCCGCGCCGAAGCTGTCACGGAACGACGAAGCGGTGGTGACGTTCTCGATGCCCTCGGCACCGCAGAAGCGCTTCTGTGCGAAGGGCAGATCGTTCGACACGCACAGGACCGCGGCGCCGCCGGCGGCAGCGCGCTGGTTGAAGGTCCGCACACTGGTGGCACACACCGGGGTGTCGATCGACGGAAAGATGTTGAGCACCACGGCCTTACCGTTGAACTGCTCGTTCGTGACCGGAGCCAGGTCGGTCCCGGTCAGGGCGAACGCAGGAGCCGGGGCCCCGACAGCGGGCAGGTCGCCGACAGTGTTGATGGGGTTACCACGCAGGGTTATCTGTGCCATGCCCCACAGTCTGTCAAGAGCGCACGCTGCTCGCTGCGCGAGGGTCCCATTCAGCGCTCAGCAGACCTGGCGCTCACCGTCGCTTGTCGCGCAACTTGTAGGTGGACGGCCACGACTGCCTGGTGTCGTCACCGACCAGCGGTGTGCCCTTGCCGCCGATCCGGACGTTGTAGGCCTCTTTGCCGGCACCGGCTTCGCGGTTGGCGTGTTCCTGGGCGAGATACATCAACTGGTCGATCTCGGCCTCGGCGAACGCGACGAATGTCGTCTTGCGCTCGATGTCATCGATACCGACGGTCATCCGCTCGGACAGCACTTTCGCTGCCAGCGACGCAGCCGCCAGCAGCAGCGCCGGCACCACCCAGTAGCAGACATATGACAGCGGCGACTTCGCGTCGTAGGCGGCGGAGTCCGGGTCCACGATGGCCGGAATGGCCGCCGACACCGTCATGGCCGCGAACGCGCCGACCCAGACCCATGACAGCACCGACACGATGCGGGCGAACAGGTCGGTCTTGACCACGTCGGCCGGC
>JARLGS010000104.1 GCA_031292695.1 Mycobacterium sp.
CGACAGCATGATCAGCAGGTTGAGCAGCAACAGCACCACGGCAATCGCCGCGCCCATCGGCCAGTTGAGCTCCGAGAGGTACTGGTCGTAGACCAGGGTCGCGACCATCTTCAGGCGGCGTCCGCCGAGCAGGCCGGGAATCGCGAAGGAGCTGGCGGACAGGCCGAACACGATCAGCGTCCCCGACAACACGCCGGGCATCACTTGCGGCAACACCACCAGGCGCATCACGGTGGTGTGGCTGGCGCCGAGGGACAGCGCGGCCTGTTCGGCGGCCGGGTCGAGCTTTTGCAACGAGGTCCAGACCGGGATGATCATGAACGGCAACATCACATGGACCAGGGCGATTACCACCGCGAAGGGCGTGTAGAGCAACTTCATCGGCGCCAGGCCGAAGGCTTGCAGGCTCTGGTTGACCAGGCCGTCGGCACCAAGCAGGAGGCTCCAGCCGAAAGCCCTGACCACCACCGAAATCAGCAAGGGGGTGAGGATCAGGATCAGGAAGATCGAGCGCCAGGGCGTGCCCATGCGGCTGAGGATGTAGGCCTCGGGCACCCCGATCAGGACGCAGAGCAGGGTGGTCAGGCCGCTGATCCAGAAAGTCCGCAGGAAGATCTCATAGAAGTACGGATCGCTGAACAGTACGCCGTAGTGTTCCAGGGTGTAGGCGTCGTTCCTGACTCCGGTCTGGTAATCGAAGACGTTGAACGACAGCACCGCGGTCAGGCCCAGCGGCAGGATCAGCAAGCCGAGGTAGAGCAGCAGCGCCGGCGCCGACAACAGGTAACCGTGCCGCCCCTGGCGCATCCGCGCGAGCAGGCTCATGCCGGCACCTCGCCGTGCTCCAGCACCCGCAACAGCTCGGCCGGCCAATCCAGGCCCACCGTTGTGCCTTCGTTCAACGGCGCCGAACCGTCATTGCGACGCACCACCGTGAGTTCGCCGATTGCGGTATCGATCCGGTACAGCCACTGGCTGCCGAGAAAGAAGCGGCTGAGGATCCTGCCGGGCAGGCGGCCGTTGCCGGCGGCCAGCAGGTCGATCTTTTCCGGGCGCAGGCTCAGGGTCAATTCGCCTTCGCCCGGCAGTTGCCGGACTTGCGGACAGCCGCTGGCATCAGGATCCCCCGGCAGCAGGTTGGCCTTGCCGACGAAGCCGGAAATAAAGCGCGTGCGCGGGTGTTC
>JARLGS010000875.1 GCA_031292695.1 Mycobacterium sp.
CGAAGAACTCGAACATCTTGTGCCAGCCCGCCCCGCTGGGCCCACCGGTCTTCGGCCAGAGTGGGCCGTTGCCCGTAGCGGTTCCCTGGTTGCCGACCGGGTTAAGGTTAATGAGCGAGCCAGCCGTGTAAAAGAAGTTGTCGACCAGATACGGGTAAACGTGCGGCACCGCCGGGACACTGGTCCCGTTGTTGATTAACGCCGTTCCCGCGTTCGGGGAACTCGGCGCCGTGCGTGGCGGCGTTATGTTCGGCGCAGTCGTTGGCTTAAAATTCAACGGCGCGTTCTCGACGAACTGCTTGGTAAACAGCCCTGGCGGGCAGCCCGGCACGAGCGTCAGCTCGGCTACGCTCATGAAGTCGCGATCGTTAAACGGGAAGTAATCCCAAGCCTCGCCCGGAGCGTTGGGCTGGCCCAGCGTCTCGTAGATGGGATTGGTGTCCTGGTCGGTCGTTTGGCCGAAGTAGCCGAAGTTCGATTGCGGGTTCGTCGTCAACGCAGTCGGCGGAGCGGTCTGCTCGGAGAGCCCGTACGCCGGGATGATGCCGTTCACGGCGCCGTAGGGGTTGGTCCCCGAGGCGAGCGTCGCGCTGACAGCGTGCCCGCCGCGAAATGGCTGGAGGCGCTGAGTGGAATAGATGGAGTTAGCGCCGGTGGTGGTAGCGGTGTCCGCCTGATAACCCCGCTGGTCAATTGCGGTTACCTTTCCGGTTCCCTCAATGTAGGCGAACCGCATGCAATCGACCACGACCATCGGGTTGTTACCCGGACCGGCAGCGGGGGGTGTTGTGCCCGGTGTGTCTGAGGTTGCCAGGAACGGGTTCGCGGGCCGCCGCAGGTAGAGCCAGTAGTACTTGGTCGCGCCCGTGGTGGAACCGCCTCCACTCGTGTTGACCAACTGCGGAAGCGGGTACACAAGCATCGGCGACGTGTGGATATTCCCCCCGGACGGTGTGTTGTTATTAACCAGCGTGGGGTTCTTGGCCGTAGTGCCATCGTTGGACGGCTTCACGTTGCTATTACAGAGGTAGTTGTTGGGCGTCAAACCGAGGCCGGAGATGTCCGTCGTCCAGACCGAGTCGAACACGTCGAACTCGGGAAGGGTGCGGGTGGTGGCGGAGTCGCCGTCCATCAAGGTCATCATCTGGTCGGGGATTGCGTTGGTGATCAGGGGGGGCTGATTTTCGCACGCAGTCGCGCCATTGCTGACGAACTCGGGGCTCGCCGGTGAGGGATAGGGGTTCGTCGAATTCGTTTTCGGGATGATTGGCAGCAGGTTGCCTATCACGAAGTAGTAATTCAGCGCCGGGTTGTTTTGCACGATCGCAGTCGGGCCCCACAAGGGTGGGCTGGCGCTATTCGGAGTCGTCGCCCCCGAGAAATTATAATTCGTCGCGAGTTGCGGCGTGGTGTAAGCCGGGTTTTTGGTACCGGTCGTCGGGACGGTCGGGTTGCCACTTGCCGCGAACGTTGTCACCGTGTTACTGACCTGAGCCATCAACCCCGGCAACTGGATGGCCTGCCGGACGGTCGCGGGCGGGAGCATCGGATTCGTTGTCGCGGTCGTCTGCGTGAAATCAACGAACGATGTGGGTGTGGATTTGACCACAGGCGTGGCGGTACCTGCGCTGACGGCGACCGAGCCGGCCATGAGCGGGATGGGGCCGTAAAGCTCGTTGAACGCATTTACGGTACCGAGGTTCCCAGCCGACAAGAGCTGGCCCGTCGTGGGGTCGGGCCGGCCGAGAACATCGTCCTCCGCGATCACCA
>JARLGS010000876.1 GCA_031292695.1 Mycobacterium sp.
GACCTATGCGGCGGACGACAGCCAGGCGGCGATCCAGCACCTCAACGCCGGCGCGAGCCTGGCCGACACGTTCACGGTGACGAGTCAGGACGGCTCCAAGACCCAGGACGTCACCGTCACCATCCACGGCACCAACGACGCGCCGGTGTTCGGCTGGGGCGAGACGGCGGCGCCGCTGACCGAGCAGAGCGGGCAGACCGCCTCATCGACGGTGCTGGTCAAGTCCGGGCAACTGCTGTTCACCGACATCGACGTCGGCGACACGCACGGCAACGTCACGGTAACGCCGGTCTCGACCAACAATCCGGGCGGCACATTCCTCGGCACGTTCACGGCCGGCCTGACCTCCGAGCCCAACGACGCGGCGATGGACAACGGCCGCATCGACTGGCACCTGTCGGCGGTCGACAGCAGCCTCGACTTCCTGGCCGCCGGCCAGGTCGTCACCCAGGTCTACAATGTGACGGTCACCGACGCCAACGGCGCCTCCAGCACCGAGAGCGTCACCGCCACCTTCACCGGCAGCAACGACGCCCCGCATATCAGCCTCGCTACCGGCGACGCCGACCATGCGTACCTGACCGAGACCAATGCGGGCCTTTCCACCAGCGGCACCCTGACGGCGAACGACGTCGACGTCACCGACGTGCTCACCGCGCAGGTGGTGTCAGTCTCGGCCGGCGGATCCGGCATCCTGAACTATGTGACACTGTCGCAGCTGCAGGGCTTCCTGACGCTGGCCAACCCGGTCGATACCGCCACCACGACGAGCGGCCAGATCCACTGGACCTTCAATTCCGGGGCGCAGGCGTTCGACTTCCTGCCGAGCGGCTGGCAATCCGTCGTCGACTACACCATCCAGGTCGCGGACGGCAACGGCGGCAGCGACCAGCACGTGGTCGAGATCAAGCTCACCGGCACCAACGACGTGCCGGTGATTGCCGGGACGACCAGCGGCGACGTGACCGAGGACGTCGCGGTCCAGGCCGGCAATCTGACGACATCGGGCACTCTGACCATCATCGACGCCGATGCCGGCCAGTCGAACTTCCAGGCGGCGACCATCGCCGGCAGCGGCCATTACGGCACGTTCGCGGTCGATACGACGGGCCACTGGACCTATGCGGCGGACGACAGCCAGGCGGCGATCCAGCACCTCAACGCCGGCGCGAGCCTGGCCGACACGTTCACGGTGACGAGTCAGGACGGCTCCAAGACCCAGGACGTCACCGTCACCATCCACGGCACCAACGACGC
>JARLGS010000877.1 GCA_031292695.1 Mycobacterium sp.
AGCCCGAACCGCCCGAGCCTGTGCCGCCCAGCACGAACACCGTCACGGTGGGGGTGGTGGTCTGGTTGTTGGTCTGGTCGCCGCTGGTGAAGGTCGGGTTGGCCGTCAGGGTCGGATTGGCGGTGATGACCGGATTGGCCGTCTGGGTCTGCGCGTTGTTGTTGGTCTGGGCCTGGTCGTTGGTCTGCGACGAGGCGAGCGTGGTGTCGCCGGTGGTCGCCGCGCCGCCTGTGGCTGCGTTGCTGGAGGTCTGGTCGCCGCCCGTGAAGGTATTGCCGCCGCTGGCCGAGGTGGTATCGCCGACGCTGCCGCCAAAGCCGCCGGCGCCACCGGTGCCCGAGGAGGTGATGGTGGGATTGAAGGTGATGGTCGGATTGGCCGTCGAGGAACCGCCGAAGCCGCCCGCGCCGCCAAAGCCGCCGGCACCGCCCTGCGAAGTGTTGTCGTTGGTGTTGGTCGAGCTGCCGCCGGCGCCGCCGGTGGCCGAGGTGTCGCCCACGCTGCCGCCGGTGCCGCTGCCGGTACCGCCGGTCGCGCTGCTGGAGGCGTCGATGGTGATGTTCGGCGTCGAACCCGAGCCGCCCGAACCGGTGCCGCCCAGGACGAAGATGGTCGCGGTGGGGGTGACGGTGTTGGTGTTGGTCGGCGAGTTGGTGTTGTTCGGCGCGAAGTTCGGATTGAAGGTCGGGTTGAACTGCGGATTGAAGGTGGGCGTGAAGCTGTTGTCGTTGGTGTTGGTGCCCGTGTTCGTGCCCGACACCGTGCCGGTGGTGTTGCCGCCGGTGATGGTGGGATTGACGTCGATGGTGTTGGTCGAGCTGCCGCCGGTGGCCGAGGTGTCGCCGACGCTGCCGCCAAAGCCATTGCCGGTGCCATTGGCGGTGGTATCGCCAACCGTGCCGCCGGTCGAGGTGATGGTGGGGGTGAAGGTGATGGTCGGATTGGCCGTCGAGGAGCCGCCGGCGCCGCCAAAGCCCGTGGCGCTGGTATCGCCCACGCTGGAGGAACCGCCGAAGCCGCCGGCGCCGCCGGTGGCCGAACCACCCGCACCGCCGGTGGCGCTGTTGCTGGAAGTCTGATCGCCGTTCGACGCCGCCGCGCTGTTGGTGCCGCTGTTGGTGTTGTCGATGGAGATGGAGGGCGTGGAGCCCGAACCGCCCGAGCCTGTGCCGCCCAGCACGAACACCGTCACGGTGGGGGTGGTGGTCTGGTTGTTGGTCTGGTCGCCGCTGGTGAAGGTCGGGTTGGCCGTCAGGGTCGGATTGGCGGTGATGACCGGATTGGCCG
>JARLGS010000878.1 GCA_031292695.1 Mycobacterium sp.
CGCGCTGACCGCGGCCGGTGACCCGACGACCACACCCATCATCGGCCTCACCTACCCGGACGTCATCCTGGGCGAATGGGTCTATCCGGCCGGATCGCCGAACCAGACCCTGGCCACGGACTCGGTGGGTGCGTTCAAGCTGCTGATCAACCCCGCGCTGCGCGCCGCCTACACCGCGACGGCGGTCGGCGGGGCCTTCGTCGACGTCACCGCCGCCACCGGGGCCTACACCCCTCTGACCACCACCGTGGTCGATCCCACCTACGGGACCATCCCGGTGGCCGTCGCCGACGTGTGCAAGATCTCCTACTTCTGCTCGATAGGCAACATCCATGCCAACACGCTCGGGTACACCACGATCGGCAAACTGGTGGTCTCCAAGTACAAGTCGCTGCCGTGAGCGACCGGGTGCCCACCCACCGGCGGGCACCCCTCACCGACCCGGTCCGAAGACCTGCCACCTCCTCCGGGACGAGGTCCCGCACAGCCGCACTCCAGGACCTCCGGCTACGGTTCGACCATGAGCAGGTCGGGGGCACCGCGGCAACGATCGGCCAGTATCGGCCATGCACTCTCGGACACGCCGAACAGCCTCAACCTGATCCGCCTGCTCCTGGCGCTCGCGGTGATCCAGTTCCACTCGAGCGTCCTCGGGGGCTACCTGCCGGTCGCGATCTTCCATTGGACCGACGCCGGGAGCCTGGCCGTCTACGGCTTCTTCGGGATCAGTGGCTACCTCATCACGGGGAGCGCCCTAAAGCACTCCGTACCCCGGTACCTCTGGCACCGGGCCCTTCGGATCTTCCCGGCGTTCTGGATCTGCCTGATGGTCACCGCGGTCGTCTTCGGATGGATCGGGTGGACCCACTCGGGACACCACTGCGGCGTGGGGTGCTACGTAGCCGAGCCGAACGGACCGCTCGGCTACGTGTTCCGCAACTCCTGGCTCCGGCTCAATCAGTACTCGATCAACGGGACGTTGCTCGGAGCCCCCATCCCCAATGCCTGGAACGGCTCGCTGTGGACGCTGTTCTACGAGTTCCTGTGCTATCTGCTCATCGGCGTACTGGCACTGGTCGGGGTGCTCCGGTCGAAGGTCTGGCTGGTGGCGGTGGCCGCTGCGGCCTGGGTGACCGAGGTGGTCTTCACCTCGGTGCGGCACCTCAACCTTGAGACCAACACCTTCCACAGCATCGACGCCCAGCACGTGCTCAGTCTGGTGCCGGTGTTCCTCGCCGGGTCCGTCCTCTACCACTTCCGCGACCAGATCCCCGACTCCGGGTGGATCGCCATCGCGTGCGTCGGGCTGATGCTGGCCGGCTTCCTCGTCCCTGTGGGCGCCGCGAAGGTCGGCTTCGCGCTCTCGCGCGCGGACCTCGTCGCACCGCTGCTGGTCTACCCGGTGCTCTGGCTCGGGGCGCATCTGCCCGGCACGCGGATCGGCGCCCGGAACGACTACTCGTATGGCGTGTACATCTACGCCTACCCGGTGGCGCAGCTGCTGGCCCTGTGGGGCGCGTACAGATGGGGATACACCGCGTACACCGCCGTGACAGTCGCTGTCACCGGCGTGTTCGCCGCCGCGAG
>JARLGS010000879.1 GCA_031292695.1 Mycobacterium sp.
CCAGCTCTCCCTCGATCTGCAGAAACCCATCGTTGGGCACCGTCGTCCCTGTCACGTTGTCAAACGACAGGAACACTTCCGGATTGCCAGGCATGTTCGATACGTTGTGCGGACACACGAAGGGCGTCGTGGTCGTGGTCGTGGTCGTGGTCGTGGTTGTCGTGGTTGTCGTGGTTGTCGTAGTGGTCGTGGTCGTGGTCGTGGTTGTGGTC
This sequence comes from Mycobacterium sp., assembly GCA_031292695.1. Classification (GTDB taxonomy): domain Bacteria; phylum Actinomycetota; class Actinomycetes; order Mycobacteriales; family Mycobacteriaceae; genus Mycobacterium. The sequence continues at coordinate 213 of JARLGS010000879.1, forward strand.
GTGGTCGTGGTTGTCGTAGTGGTGGTCGTCGTGGTGGTGGTCGTCGTGGTGGTGGTGGTCGTCGTCGTCGTCGTTGTGGTCGTAGTCGTCGTCGTCGTCGTCGTCGTAGTCGTCGTCGTGGTGGTCGTGGTGGTGGTGGTCGTCGTCGTCGTAACGGTGGTCGTGACGGTGGTGGTCGTGGTGGTCGTGGTGGTTGGCGGCACGCACAGCGTGTTCACAAACAGGTCATGCACATCTGCATCAGACAGCGCCCGTGCCCACAGGCCCACCTCATCCACAAAGTCGGCAAACACCTCGCTGCCAGCCTGCTGGTTGCCAATCGCATACACATCTGTCGCGCTCTGGAAGTCCGCCGCACCCACAAAGCTGCCGTTGATGTAGAACAGCGTCTGTCCGCCAACGCCCACAGCCGCAATGTGGTGCCACGCCCCCACCTCCAGATGCGTCACATTGTACCCGCTGTAGTGGAACACGTTCGGCCCGCTCTCAAACGTCCCCAGCATGTCCGTCCCCTCCAGCGTCAGCACGGGATAGTGCCCGTTGATCTCAAATCCGCGGAACAGCGTGCGGTATGTGCTCTTCGACCGCAGGTTGCGCACCCACGCCGCCAGCGTCCATCCCGCCGCGCTCAGCCCCACCCCCACCGAGTCCAGCGTAATCACGCTCGAGCTCTCCGTAAAGAACACCGCCTCGCCATACAACCCGCCCGCAATCGCCAGTGCGCCCCCAACCAGCTCTCCCTCGATCTGCAGAAACCCATCGTTGGGCACCGTCGTCCCTGTCACGTTGTCAAACGACAGGAACACTTCCGGATTGCCAGGCATGTTCGATACGTTGTGCGGACACACGAAGGGCGTCGTGGTCGTGGTCG
>JARLGS010000880.1 GCA_031292695.1 Mycobacterium sp.
GCAACGTCACTTTTTGAGGCGGCACTGACGGTCACAGGTAGTCCTCCGGGGCACCAACGGATTTCACGATCTCCAGCATCCTCTCGTGCACGCTAGGAGCAGCAGCCAGCGCCGACTTCGATTCGACGGTCCACGGCGCGCCCGCGAGGTCGGTGACGATGCCACCTGCGGCCCGCACCAGCGCCACCCCGGCCGCGTGGTCCCAGATGTGGTGACCGAAACTGATTGCCCCACCTAGGATGCCGGCTCCGACGTACGCCAAGTCCAGGCCGGTGGCGCCGTGCATGCGCACGCGGGAGCACTCTCGGGTCAGGCCCGACAACACCGCATTCCGGTATCTCCCGGGGAACCGGCCCTTCGAATCGATGTTGAAAGTCTGGATACCGACGATCGATTCGCCCAACGTGGTCGGCGCCAGTGGCGGCAGCGCGGTGTCGCCATCGCGCACCGGTCCCCCGACCATCGCGACGTACCGCTGTCCCATGAACGGCAGCCAGGTCAGGCCCGCAACCGGAGTGCCCTGCCACAGTAGGCCCAGCAGGATGGCAGCCATCGGTGAACCGGCCGCGTAGTTGAAGGTGCCGTCGATGGGATCGAGCACCCACACCAGTTCGGAGTCGATCGGTTCGCCGCCGAACTCCTCACCGTGCACACCGATCCCGGTGGCCGAGGTCAGCGCAGCGACCACCTGCCGCTCAATGGCCAAGTCGACTTCGGTGGCAAAGTCATTGCCCTTCTTACGAACCGCGGAGTCGGCGCGGTGGCCGGCGATGAACGGCGCGACGGCGTCATCGAGAACGCTGGTCGCCGCGGCGACCAGCTCTGCCAACCTCGCCGGTTCGATCGTCTGACCCATCTATCTCACTACGGCCAATGCCTCGGGCAGCGTGAACCGCTCTGCGTACAGCGCCTTTCCGACGATCGCGCCCTCGACGCCCTGGCCGGTCAGCGTGGCGATGGCGCGCAGGTCGTCCAGGCTGGACACTCCGCCCGAAGCGATGATCGGGGCTTTGGTGCGGCCGGCGACCGTGCCGAGCAGGTAGAGGTTCGGACCTGTCAGCGTGCCGTCCTTGGTGACGTCCGTGACGACGTAGCGCGAGCAGCCTTCGCTATCAAGGCGTTCCAGCACATCCCAGAGATCGCCGCCGTCGGTCTCCCAGCCGCGGCCGCGCAGCCGCCAACTGCCGTTCTCGAACTGCACGTCCAGCCCGACCGCGACCCGGTCGCCGTATTCGGCGATGGCCCGCTTGCACCACTCTGGGCTCTCCAGCGCCGCGGTGCCGATGTTCACGCGGGCACAGCCGGTGGCCATGGCCGCCTTGAGCGACTCGTCGTCCCGGATACCGCCCGAAAGCTCCACCGCCACATCGAGTTTGCCGACCACTTCGGCCAGCAGCTCCCGGTTGCCGCCCCGGCCGAAGGCGGCGTCCAGGTCCACCAGGTGTACCCACTCGGCACCGTCACGCTGCCAGGTCTGCGCCGCCTCCAGCGCCGAGCCGTAGTCGGTCTCGCTGCCGGCCTTGCCCTGCACCAGCCGCACCGCCTTGCCATCGACCACGTCGACGGCCGGCAACAGAATCAAACTCATAGCCCCTCAACCCAATTCGCCAACAGCGTCGCACCTGCGTCGCCGCTCTTCTCCGGATGAAACTGTGTCGCCGACAATGCGCTGTCTTCGACGGCGGCGATGAACGGCACGTGATGCGTGGCCCAGGTGACCTTCGCCTCTGCCGGCCCCGCCCACTGCTGGGCGGCATAGGAATGCACGAAATAGAACCGGGTACCCGCATCGAGTCCACGGAACAGCGTGCTGCCGGCCGCGGCGTCGACCACATTCCAGCCCATGTGCGGGATCACCGGCGCGTCGAGCCGGGTCACCTCACCCGGCCACTGGCCACAGCCGTCGGTCTGCACGCCGAATTCCACACCCCGGGAGAAGAGGATCTGCATACCGACACACACGCCGAGCACCGGATGCCCGGCCGCCAGCCGGTCGGCGATGATCTGCTCGCCATTGATCGACCGCAGGCCCGCCATGCACGCCTCATAGGCACCCACGCCGGGCACCACCAGCCCGTCCGCTGCGGCCGCGGCACCGGCGTCACTGGTCACCTCGACCTCGGCGCCCACCCGCTCCAACGCGCGCTGCGCCGAGCGCAGATTGCCCGAACCGTAGTCCAGGACAACGAGTTTCTTTGTCACAGCGCGCCTTTGGTCGACGGCACGCCAGACACCCGCGGGTCGGGCTCGACGGCCTGACGCAAGGCTCGGGCGACCGCCTTGTACTGCGCCTCGGTGATGTGGTGCGGATCGCGGCCGTACAGCGTGCGCACGTGCAGCGCGATCTTCGCGTTGAAGGCCAGCGACTCGAACACGTGCCGGTTGATCACCGTGTGGTACGGGACCGAGGACCCGGCGATGGTGAAGGACACCATGGATTCGGGCTCACCGGTGTGCACGAAGTACGGGCGGCCCGAAACATCAACGACGGCATGGGCCAGCGTCTCGTCCATCGGGATGAACGCGTCACCGAACCGGCGGATGCCCTTCTTGTCGCCGAGGGCCTGACCGAGCGCCTGACCCAGCACGATCGCGGTGTCCTCGACCGTGTGGTGCCCCTCGATCTCGACGTCGCCCTTCGCGTGCACGGTCAGGTCGAAGCTGGCGTGCGTACCGAGGGAGGTGAGCATGTGGTCGAAGAACGGCACGCCGGTGCTGATATCGACCTGGCCGGTGCCGTCGAGATCGAGCTCGACGACGATGCTCGATTCCTTGGTGGTGCGTTCGACGCGGGCGCGACGGGTCATGAGACTCCTCGTGGGGCTAGTTCCGATGCGGCGAGCTTGGCGCTGACCTCGAGCAGGGCATCATTCTCGGCGGCCAGCCCGACGGTGGTGCGCAGAAATCCGGGGATGCCCACGTCGCGAATCAGCACGCCGGCGTCGAGATAGCGTTGCCAGGTCATGGGCGCGTCGGGGAACTCACCGAACAGGATGAAATTGGCGTCGCTGGGGATCACCCGGAAACCCATGCCGGACAAGGCCGCTGACACCCGGTCCCGTTCGGCGATCAGAGTCGCAACGCTGCTCAGCGTGTCGTCGGCATGCCGCAGCGCTGCGCGGGCCGCGGCCTGGGTCAGCACCGACAGGTGATACGGCAACCGCACCAGCAGCATTGCGTCGATCACCGCGGGATCGGCCACCAGGTAGCCCAACCGACCGCCGGCGAACGCGAAGGCCTTGCTCATGGTCCGGCTGACGATCAGCTTGGCCGGGTATTCGGCCAGCAGCTCCACACCGCTTCGCTGCGACGAGAATTCGCCGTACGCCTCGTCCAGGATCAGCACGCCCGGCGTGACGTCCAGTAACCGGCGCAGGTCGTCGAGCGGAATACTCTGTCCGGTCGGGTTGTTCGGGCTGGTCACGAACACCACGTCGGGCCGTTGTGCGCTGATCGCGGTCACCGCCGCATCGACGTCCAGGCCGAAATCGGCTGCCCGGGTGGCGATCAGCCACTGCGTCTGGGTGCCGTCGGCGATGATCGGGTGCATCGAGTACGACGGCACGAAACCGATGGCGCTGCGGCCCGGACCGCCGAAGGCCTGCAGCAGCTGCTGCAGGATTTCGTTGGAACCGTTTGCCGCCCAGAGGTTTTCCGCAGTCAGTGGCACACCGGTCTGGCCCTGCATGTAGGCCGCCAGGTCGGCGCGCAGTGCCGTGGCGTCGCGGTCCGGGTAGCGGTGCAGCTCGGCTGCGGCCTCGGCCACCGACGCCGTGACGTCATCGATCAGCGCTTGCGTCGGCGGGTGCGGGTTCTCGTTGGTATTGAGTCGCACCGGAACCACCAATTGTGGTGCCCCGTACGGTGATTTTCCGCGCAGATTGTCCCGCAACGGCAGATCAGCCAACGAAATGCGCGTACCCGCCCCTGCTCTCTGTTCTTCGCGCAAACGGCTCATCACGATTCGAACCTCCGGCGCACGGCCTCACCGTGGGCCGGCAAGTTCTCCGCCTCGGCCAGCGTGATCACATGTCCTGCAACATCTTTCAGTGCCGATTCAGTGTAGTCGACGACGTGGATGCCCCGCAGGAAGGTCTGCACCGACAAGCCGCTGGAGTGCCGCGCGCAGCCCGCGGTGGGCAACACGTGATTCGATCCGGCGCAGTAGTCACCGAGGCTCACCGGCGACCATGCCCCGACGAAAATCGCCCCGGCCGAACGGATCCGGCCAGCCACCTCGGCGGCATCGACGGTCTGGATCTCCAGGTGCTCGGCGGCGTAGGCGTTGACCACCTTCACCCCGGCGTCGATGTCGTCGACCAGCACAATCGCCGACTGCTTGCCGTTCAGCGCGACCGTCACCCGCTCGCGGTGCCGGGTGGTGGCGACCTGCGCGGCCACCTCGACATCGGTGGCGTCGGCCAGCTTCTCGGAGGTGGTGACCAGAACGCTGGCCGCCATCTCGTCGTGCTCGGCCTGGCTGATCAGATCGGCGGCGATGTGTACCGGGTCGGCCGAGTGGTCGGCCAGGATCGCGATCTCCGTCGGGCCCGCCTCGGCGTCGATGCCGACCTGGGAGCGGCAGATCCGCTTGGCCGCGGTGACGTAGATGTTGCCCGGCCCGGTGATCATGTCGACCGGAGCGAGTTCGGACCCATCGGTGTCCGTACCGCCGTAGGCCAGCAGTGCCACTGCCTGGGCGCCGCCGACGGCCCACACGTCGTCAACACCGAGCAGGGCTGCGGCGGCCAGGATCGTCGGGTGCGGCAGTCCGCCGTGGTCCTTCTGGGGCGGGCTGGCGATCACCAGGGAGTCGACACCGGCGGTCTGGGCCGGCACGACGTTCATCACCACGCTGGACGGATACACGGCGTTGCCGCCCGGCACGTACAGCCCGACGCGCTCCACCGGTACCCACCGCTCGGTGACGGTCGCGCCGGGGGCCAGTGTCGTGGTGGTGTCGGTGCGCCGCTGATCGGCGTGCACGGCCCGGGTCCGCTCGATGGCCACCTGTAGTGCGGCGCGTACCTCGGGGGCGAGTTCCGCCAGCGCGGCAGCCAGCCTCGCCGCAGGTACCCGAACGGCATCCGGGCGGACCCCATCGAACGAATGGCCGTAGTCGAGAGCGGCCAGCGCGCCGCGCTCGGCGACTGCCTCCACAATCGGACGGACCTTGGGCACCACTGCGTCCACATCAACTCCGCCGCGGGGCAGCGCGGATCGCAACTGCGCGGCAGTCAGCACACGGTTACGCAGGTCGATGCGGGACATCTGAAACTCGGCCATCGATTCATATTGTCCCTGATCAGTCCAGTTGATAAAAATCCGCCCGGCGCGGCCGCCTAACCGACCGTTGAGTTCTCCAGCGCACTCTTGATGATCGGCCCCGCCTCCTGCATCGCGACCCGCAGTGGACCCGCGGCCGTGTCCGGCAAGACATCGCGCGACCAGAGGAAACGGCAGCGCTGCGGGCCGTCGGCCGCAAGCTGCATCACCGCGTTGTCGTGCTCGGGTCGCGCGGTGTCGCCGATCAGTGAGTAGGCGATGCGGCGAACGGACTCGTCGCGGCTCACCAGCCGTTCTCGGGCAACGAAACCATCCGCGAAAGTCACGATCCGAACGTCACCGGTGGCTTCGGAGGACACCACGAAGCCCGGAGCCATGCGCACGGGGCCGGCTGCCCAGTCCCCTATCACCCGCCACACCCGGGCACAGTCAGCTTCAATATCGAACTCAATGTGGATCAATGCCATGGCACCAGTCTGGGCAGGAGGCGACCCGGAGTCTTGAACATTCTTGCGGGCAATCCGCGTGGACCCCGACCGTCGGTGCCCACGGCTAACGTGCAGGGGTGTTGACCGCCGAGACGCTGATCACGCGACCCGATTTCAGTGTCACCACCTGGCACTGCACCGGCGAGGACGATGCCGAGTCTGGGTCCGAATGCGCGATCGATGCGCGGTTCGTGCTGGTGCGTTCGGGATGCTTTCGCCGCCGCGGGTCCGGCGGTCCGGTCGAACACGATGCGACGCTCGGTTACCTCGCTGAACCCGGGGAATGCGAGCATTTCGCCCACCCGCACGGTGGCGACGTGTGTACGTCAATCCAACTCAACGCCGAAAGCTGGTGGCAGCTGACCGGTGAGCCGCGACGGACCGGGCCCGCGGCGGTATATGTCGATGCCCGCCTTGACCTGGCACACCGGCTGCTGCTGCGCACCGGGCTGAGCGACCCCGACTATCAAGTCGCCGAGCAGCTGGTGCGGATGGTCGGTTCAGCGCTGCGGTCTGCGGCGCAACGGCCAATACCAGCCTCCGATTCACCGTCTCGAGCATCAGAACAGCGGTTGGTGGCGCAAGCCCGCGATGCCATCAGACACGACGACGACAGTGCCGTCGGGCTGTTCCCCCTCGCAGCCGCCCTCGGGGTCTCCCCGTACCGCCTCAGCCGATCGTTCAGCACCGAGCTCGGGGTCTCGCTGACGCGGTATCGCAACCGGGTCCGGGTCGGACGGGCGCTGGACCAGCTGCACCGCGGTCAGTCCACGCTGGCCGACGTCGCCGCCGCGCTGGGTTTCGCCGACCAGGCCCACTTCTGCCGAACGGTGCGGGAGCAGACGGGTTGCACACCGACCGCGATCCGGCGCGAATTGCGCCGTCTCGCCGCGGGTTAGCTGTCCAGACCTCGACGTATTCGCCAGAGGCTTCACCGATGTGGGTACCCGACTATTGTCCGAGAGCAGGCCAAATCGAATTCGGAGGCGTCAATGTCAACCCGTGAGAACCACCCGAACAACGCCCCTGGCGTGCCCATGATCTTCCCGCCGTGGCTGGAGAACTTTCAGATCAAGTACTTCAACCCGCTGGTCCGGCCATTGTCCAAGAAACTGCCGGGCTTCTCGGTGATCAAGCATCGCGGCCGCACCTCGGGCAAGGAGCAAGGAGTACGAGACGATCGTCACGTCATACCGCAAGGGCGACGTGCTGGCGATCCTGCTGGCCCACGGCAAGACGAACTGGGTGAAGAACGTGCTCGCTGCCGGCGAGGCCGACATCCACGTCTCGCGCACCGATCTGCACCTGGTCAACCCTCGGGTGCTGCCGGCCGGCACCGTCGACCCGTTGCTGCCGAAGATCGCCCAGATGGGCGCGAAGCGCTCCGGGGTGTTCGTCGCCGACATCGCCCACTGATACACGTGCGGCCGCGCTGGTTCCCCGGCGCGGCCGCACGGTCAGTAGCTATTTGCAGATGTCGTTGATCTGCTTGCTGTAGGTACCGGCGTCATCCAGCCGCACCTTCTGCTGCTGGTCGTCGGTCTGAGCGCCGGCCGTTGCCGCAGCGCCGATGTCCAACAGGGTGTCGGAATACTTGCGGCTCACGTCAGCCAGGTCGGTGGGTACCGCCGGCGTGATCTTGATCAGCAGATACTGGCCACCGGTGATCAGCGCCATCCGGGCATTGGCCGCCACCGCCAGCGCCCCGGTGGTGTCGCCCGGACCACCCGGGATGGCCAGGTTGGTATTGATCGAGATGCCCTTGCTGACCACCTTCATGGCGTCGCAGAGCGCGATCTTGGCCGCATCCTGCTCAGCCGGCGAGTACGTCTTGGCCTGGTTGTTCACTTTGTACAAAGCCCAGCCGGCCACACCTGCGGCAGCCAGGGCGACGACCACGGCGACGATCGCGACGATCTGCGGGATGGACAACGACCCGGCAGCGTCCGCGTCATTCGCGGCTTTATCCAGCTTGGTGGTCTTCTCGGCGGTCTTCTCGTCTTCCGGCATGCCCGTGATACTAGCGGCCTTGTTAAATATCCAGCCCGACGTCGAGCACCCGCACCGAATGGGTAAGGGCCCCAACGGCCAGGTAGTCCACTCCGGTCCCAGCGTATGCCGCCGCTGAATCCAGGCTCAGCCCGCCCGACGACTCCAGTTTGGTGCCGGGCGCACGAGCATCGCGGCGCTGGACCGCGATCTGCGTCTGCCAGACCGGGAAGTTGTCGAGCAGCACCAATTCGACTTTCTCGCCGAGGATTTCGTCGAGCTGTGCCAAGGAGTCCACCTCGACCTCGCAGGGCAGATCCGGCGCGACGGCCCGCACCGCGTGTAGCGCCGCCAGCACTGATCCGGCGGCAGCGACGTGGTTGTCCTTGATCAGCGCAGCATCGCCCAGACCGAGTCGGTGGTTGACTCCGCCGCCGACCCGCACCGCGTACTTCTGCAGTAACCGCAGGCCAGGCAACGTCTTTCGGGTGTCCCTGATGGCTGTGTCGGTGCCGGCCACCTCCTGTACCCACCGTGCGGTCTCCGAGGCGATACCGGACAGGTGACAGACCATGTTGAGCATGGTGCGTTCGGCGGTCAACAGGGTCCGGGTGGGCGCCTCGACGGTCAGCACCGCGTCGCCGGGTTTGACCTCGGTGCCGTCCTCGATGCGGGCGAGCACCTGATAGGCGCCGGCACCGATCACCTTGTCCAGCACCAGAACTGCGATGTCCAGACCGGCGATGACACCCGGCTGCCGCGGCACCATCGAGGCGACGGTGGTGGCGTCGGCGGGCACCGTCGCCATCGAGGTGACGTCCGGCCCATAGCGCAGATCCTCGTCGAGTCCGCGGTCGATGATCGCGTGTGCTTCAGCCAGTTCCGCTGCGGTGAGCGCCATCAGATTCTTCTCCAGTTCGCGGTCATCAGCTGCCGACTCCGACGGGAACCTCCGCGACCGTACAACCGTCACCATCCAGCCGGACGTCGATCGACACCCCATACGCCGGATCGGGATCGGGTCGGTCGCCACGGTGGTGGCAGCCGCGGGATTCGGCTCGTGCGGCTGCTGCCACTGCAACCGCAGCAGCCGTCATCGTCAGGGCGGCATCCTCGACCGCAGTGCGGCCCGACATGGCCGTGTCACGGGCGCCCCGCAGCAGTTCGCTCAGGCGTGCCAATCCGGGTGCGTCCCGCGCCACCGCTGCATACGCCGTCATGCCGTTCTGCAGCGCGGCCCGGTCCAGCGCCGGCCGCCGGCCGAAATCCGGTTCCGGCATCCGGTTTGCGCCGGCACCGCGCGCGTGCGCTGCCGCCGCGCGACCGGCACGTCCACCGACCACCAGCCCCTCCAACAGGCTGTTGGACGCCAGCCGGTTGCCACCGTGCATACCGGTGCGACCCACCTCGCCGGCCGCGTACAGACCGGCCATCTCAGTACGACCATGCACGTCGGTGACCACCCCGCCACAGCTGTAGTGCGCGCCAGGCACCACCGGAATCGGTTGCCGCGCAGGGTCGACACCGACCTCCAGGCACGCGGCCGTCACCGTCGGGAACCGGGTGGCAACGTCCGCGACGCCGCGCGCGTCGAGATAGACGCAGTCATCGCCGGTGGCTGCCAGCCGAGCTTCGACGGCTGCGGCCACCACATCACGCGGCGCCAGATCCCCCATCGGGTGCACGCCGTCGGTCACCGAATCACCACGGCGGTCCAGCAATACCGCGCCCTCACCGCGCAATGCCTCGGTGATCAGTGGGCAGCGACCGCCGGCCGCGCCGGTGTACAGCATGGTGGGGTGGAACTGGATGAATTCGATGTCACGGACCGGCAATCCGGCCCGCAGTGCGAGTGCCACCCCGTCACCGGTGGAGCCGTCCGGATTGGTCGTCGCGGTGTACAGCTGGCCCAGCCCGCCGGTCGCCAGGATCACCGTGGGCGCCGCCAGCACCCCGGGGCCGTCCGGGCTGAGCACTACCAGGCCACTCACCGCGCCATCGTGATGCAGTACTTGCAACGCAACGTGATTGGGCCGGATGTCCAGCGACCGGGTGGCCGCGGCCAGCGCGCGCTGCACCTCGGCTCCAGTAGCATCGCCGCCGGCGTGGATGATCCGGCGCCGGGTGTGCCCGCCCTCCCGGGTCAGTGACCAGCGGCCGGGCCCTGCTTCGTCGAAAGCCGCACCGGCACCAACCAATTCACGCACCGCGGCGTAGCCGTCGGCGACGATGGAGGTGACGGCGTCGACGTCGCAGAGGCCGGCGCCGGCCGCGACGGTGTCCGCGACGTGCGCCTCGACCGAGTCATCGGTGTCGGGCACCACGACGGCGATGCCGCCCTGGGCGTAGCCGGTCGCGGTCTCACCGGCCTTGCCCACCACCACAACTCGGCTGCCCGCCGCCTGTGCCGCACGCGCCGCCGCCAGGCCGGCCACCCCGGTGCCGACGACCACAACGTCGGCGCGCTGGCGCCAGTAGCCCCGCCCGCCACAAGCGGCCAGTCGAGCTGCCGAGCGGGCGCTCACTGTCATTCCCCGCCGCCGGGCTGCCCGATCCCGATCATGCGCTGCACGCTGGCCCGGGCCAGGCGCGCGGTCTGGCCATCGACGTGAACCTCGTCAGCGCCGTCCCGCAGGCAGCGCAGCAGCGCCGCCGGCGTGATCATCTTCATGTACGGGCAGGACGCGCGGTCGTTTACTGCCAGGAACTCGGTTTCCGGTGCGGCCCGGCGCAACTGGTGCAGCATGCCGATCTCGGTGGCCACCAGCACCTGCTGGGCACGGGTTTCCCGGGCGGCGTCGAGCATGCCACCGGTGGACAGGATCTTGACGCGGTCCGCCGGGACCGCGCCCTCGCCGGCCAGGTACAGAGCCGAGTTGGCACAACCACATTCGGGGTGCACGAACAGCTCCGCATCGGGGTGCGCGCGGGCCTGGTCGGCCAGTTCGTCACCGTTGATGCCGGCGTGCACGTGGCATTCGCCGGCCCAGATGTGCAGGTTCTGCCGTCCGGTTATCCGGCGCACATGTGCGCCCAGGAATTGATCAGGGCAGAACAGCACCGTCTTGTCCGCCGGAATCGAGGCGACCACCTCGACGGCGTTGGACGACGTGCAGCAGATGTCGGTGAGCGCCTTGACTGCTGCCGTGGTGTTCACGTACGACACCACGACCGCGTCGGGATATTCGGCTTTCCACTCCCGCAGATCGTCGGCGGTGATCGAATCGGCCAGCGAGCAACCGGCGCGTTGGTCCGGGATCAGCACGGTCTTGTCGGGCGACAGAATCTTGGCGGTCTCGGCCATGAAGTGCACGCCACAGAACACAATTGTGTCCTCGGCCGCCTCGGCGGCAATCCGCGACAACGCGAGCGAATCACCCACATGGTCGGCGATGTCCTGAATCTCGGGAAGTTGGTAGTTGTGCGCGAGGATCGTGGCGTTGCGCTCGTTGGCCAGGCGGCGCACCTCGGCCGCCCACTGCGCGTCGGCGACCACGTCACCGAAACCTCCGGACTCCGTTGCTCGGTCCAGAACCGTCATGGCCGTCTCCTTTGAACCTGGCCAGGTTTTCGACTTATGATCGAAAACATGTCACATATTAGCACTGCACACGAAGTGCTCGCCGTTGTGTTCCAGGTCCGCCACCTCGACACCAAAAAACCGCAGCTCAGCGTGCTGCTGTGGGAACGCGCCATGGAACCGCAACGCGGCGCCTGGTCCCTGCCGGGCGGCCAGCTGCGTCACGACGAGGACATGACGAGTTCAGTGCGACGTCAGCTCGCCGAGAAGGTCGACCTGCGCGAACTGACCCACCTCGAGCAGCTCGCGGTCTTCTCCGAGCCGAAACGGGTGCCCGGACCGCGGACCATCGCCTCGACCTTCCTGGGCCTGGTGCCCTCCCCCGCCACGCCGGAACTACCTCCGGACACCCGCTGGCATCCGGTGTCGGCACTGCCGCCCATGGCCTTCGACCACCGGCCGATGATCACCCACGCGCACACCCGGCTGGTCGCCAAAATGTCCTACACCAACATCGGATTCGCCCTGGCGCCAATGGAATTCACCCTGTCCACGCTGCGGGACATCTATGGGGCCACCCTCGGACACTCGGTGGATCCGACCAACCTGCAGCGCGTGCTGGCCCGGCGCGGCGTGATCACTCCGACCGGAACGACGGCCCGCTCCGGACGCAGCGGCGGCCGCCCCGGAGCGCTGTACCGCTTCACCGACTCGACATACCGCGTTACCGACGAATTCGCCGCACTGCGCCCTCCTACTTAACCTATGGTGAGTGACGTAGGTCACTTTCGGGCCTCATTTCGTGCGGCAGAATTGGTTTTTAAGGGTTCCTTAAGACATGATTTCCCGATGACCATGGGCAACGTAGCCAGGGCGATAGACGCCGAGTGGATCGGCCAGCCGTACCACGAGGACCTGCAACCCGGCATCCGCCCGCTGCGGCCCAGCAATGACCCGTTCTACCTGCCGCCCGCCGGTTTCGAGCACACCGCTCCCGGCACTGTGATGCGCTCTCGCCACGTCGAACTCGGCTTCATGGGCCTGATCCCTCAAGGCGTCACCGCCACCCAGCTGCTGTACCGCAGCACCGACCTCAACGGGCGCCCGCACCCCGCCGTCACCACGGTCGTCCTGCCCGTCGGCCACAACCCGGACACCCCGTGTCCCATCGTGTCCTATCAATGCGCCATCGACGCGGTTTCCGACGCCTGCTTCCCGTCCTACGCTCTGCGGCGCCGCGCCCGCGCCCTCGGCTCGGTGGCCCAGCTCGAATTCGTCCTCATCGCCGCCGTCCTTGCGCAGGGCTGGGCGGTGTCCATTCCGGATCATGAAGGTACCGACGGCATTTGGGGCGCGCCGCACGAGCCCGGATACCACATCCTCGACGGCCTGCGCGCCGCCATCAACACCGAATCGCTCGGCTTGTTCGCCGACGCGCCGATCGGCCTGTGGGGATACTCCGGCGGCGGCCTCGCCAGCGCCTGGGCCGCAGAGGAATTCGCCGACTACGCGCCCGAGCTGAACGTCGTCGGCGCCGCCCTGGGTTCGCCGGTCGGCGACCTCGGCGAAACGTTCCGCCGGCTCAACGGCAGCCACGCCGCCGGCCTGCCGGCCACCGTCATCGCCGCGCTGACCCACATCTATCCGGGCCTGAACCGCGTCATCAACGAGCACGCCACCGAGGTGGGCAAGGCGATGCTGCGCAACATCAAGGACATGACGACCGTGGCAGCGGTCTTCCGGCATGCCGGACTGGATATGGACAACTTGCTCAAACCGCCGCTGCAGCAGGTGCTGGACACCGCTGAGGTCCAGCACGTATTCGAGAGCATCAAACTGGGCAAGACCGCGCCCACTCCGCCGCTCCTGGTGATGCAGGCCGTGTACGACCAGATCATCGCGGTCGAGAACATCGACGAGCTGACCGACACCTACATCCTGGGCGGCTCGCACGTGACCTACCACCGGGACATCCTCAGCGAGCACCTCGTGTTGCACCCGGTGGCCGCGCCCATGACGTTGACCTGGCTCGCCGACCGCTTCGCGGGCAAGCCGCTGGGCCCCACGGTGCGCACCTCGTGGCCGGCCCTCCTGAACCCGGCGACCTACGTGGGCCTGTTGAAGCTCGGTCTGGTCAGTGCGAAGGTTCTGCTGGGACTTCAGGTGGGGCGTCGGTAGTCAGCTCCACCCCGTTGGCCGGTCGCACCAGCGCCGGCTCCACCGGCGGCCAGGCGCCAAGATCATCGCGTTTGGTCGCCAGCGTGCAGAACGCATAGATCAGCGCAGCGACCCCGGCCGGGAACACCAGCGTCATCGCGATCAGCACCGGTGAATGGCCGAAGAACACAGGCGACGCCTGGACCAGATAAGCCACCCGATGATCCGGGGACAGCGGCACGCCCGCGAGGTCCGGCGTCCCGTACCGCCAATGGGCCAGGGCCGCGCCGACCCCGGTCAGCGCCCCGCCGGCAGCCACACTTCCGATCGCCAGCGCGCCGGCCAGCAGCGGCCCACGATGAGCCCGCCACTGCCACACCAGCGTCGCCGCAACCACCGCGATCACCGTGAGGAACCCGACCGCCAGCGCTGCGCCCAAGAAGACCCGGTCGGCCTCGTCGCCGAAGTAGCCGTGGATCCGTTGATCCTTCTTGTTCAACGCGACGACGACGTGCACCGGCGGCGCCAGAGCAGCCCATAGCCCGCCACCCAGTGCGCCCACGAGTGCCAGCACAACAACGACCCGCACCGCCGCGGCCCGATGTGAAAGCTTGGGCTGCGCAACGGTTTCGGCGTTCTCGGTCACCGCGTTATTGCTCAACGCTGCGTCTCCAGGTCCTTGGAATCCACCACCCCGTGTCGCGAGCACTTGGCCCACCAGCCATCAGGGCGCACCTGCACCACCATCCGTCGGCCGCACTCGGCGCAGAACCGCGGCGCCTCCAGCCCGAGCTGGGCCGTGGTCGGCACGACAGCGCCGTTGGCGGCGTCCGACGCGACCCCGGTGTAGACGTTGAACTTGCCGGCACTCACCGGTGCGGGCAACTCGTGGGTCATCACAGCGTGGCGTTGAGGGCCTTGATCGGCATCTGCAGATCGTCGAGCAGTTCCAGGTCCGACTCCGCCGGGCGACCCAGCGTGGTCAGGTAGTTGCCGACGATGACGGCGTTGATGCCGCCCAGGATGCCCTGCTTGGCGCCCAAGTCGCCGAGGGTGATCTCGCGACCGCCCGCGAACCGCAGCATGGTGCGCGGCATAGCCAACCGGAACGCGGCGACGGCGCGCAGCGCATCGGCGGCCGGCAGCACCTCGAGGTCACCGAACGGGGTGCCCGGGCGCGGGTTCAGGAAGTTCAGCGGAACCTCGTGCGGGTTCAGCTCGGCCAGGTTGGCGGCGAACTCGGCGCGCTGCTCCAGCGTCTCGCCCATGCCGAGGATGCCGCCGCAGCACACCTCCATGCCGGCCTCGCGGACCATCTCCAACGTGTTCCAGCGCTCCTCCCAGGTGTGGGTGGTCACGACGTTGGGGAAGTACGACTTGGAGGTCTCCAGGTTGTGGTTGTAGCGGTGCACGCCCATGGCCTTGAGCCGGTCCACCTGCTCCTGATCGAGCATGCCCAGCGAGCACGCGATCTGGATGTCGACCTCGTTGCGGATGGCCTCGATGCCCGCGGCGACCTGCGCCAGCAGCCGCTCGTCCGGTCCGCGCACAGCGGCCACGATGCAGAACTCGGTGGCGCCGGTCTTGGCAGTCTGCTTGGCGGCCTCGACCAGGCTCGGAATGTCCAGCCAGGCGCTGCGCACGGGGGAAGCAAAAAGCCCGGACTGCGAGCAGAAGTGGCAGTCCTCGGGGCAGCCGCC
>JARLGS010000881.1 GCA_031292695.1 Mycobacterium sp.
CCTCGGCGACGCTGACGGGCGGCACGGGTTCCGTGGCCGGCACGTTCACCTGGACCGCGCCGGGAATAGCTCCCCCCGCGGGCACGAATCCGGAGAGCGTGACCTTCACGCCCAACGATACGACCGACTACAACACGACGACGATTAGTGTCAGCGTTACGGTGAACAACAAGGGGACACCGACGGTGACGGCCTGGCCGACAGCCAGCGTCATCACCTACGGCCAGACCCTGTCCTCGTCGACGCTGACGGGCGGCACGGCTTCGGTTGCCGGTACGTTCGCGTGGACCACGCCGGCGACCGCTCCCCCGGCGGGTACGGCTTCTTACAACGTGACCTTCACGCCCAACGATACGACCGGCTACAACACGGTGACCGGTACTGTCACGGTTACGGTGAACAGAGCGACACCGACAGTGTCGGCCTGGCCGACAGCCAGCGCCATCTCCGCTGGCCAGACTCTGGCCTCGTCGACACTGACGGGCGGCACGGCTTCGGTTGCCGGCACCTTCTCGTGGACCACACCGACGACAGCTCCTCCATTGGGTACGAATTCGGAGAGCGTGACCTTCACGCCGAACGATACGACCAACTACAACACGGTGACCGGTGCTGTCACGGTTACGGTGAACAACAAGACGACACCGACGGTGACGGCCTGGCCGACCGCCAGCGCTATCTATTACGGCCAGACTCTGGCCTCGTCGCTGCTGACGGGCGGCACGGGTTCGGTTGCCGGCACGTTCTCGTGGAGCACGCCGACGACCGCTCCCCCAGCGGGTACGGCTTCTTACAACGTGACGTTCACGCCCAACGATTCGACGAACTACAACACGGTGACCGGTTCTGTCTCAGTCAAGGTGAACAAGGCGACACCGACCGTGTCGGCCTGGCCTACAGCCGGCGCCATCGCAGTCGGCCAGACTCTGGCATCGTCGGCGTTGACGGGCGGCACGGCTTCGGTTGCCGGCACGTTCACGTGGACCACACCGACGACCGTTCCCGGTGCGGGTACTTCATCAGAGAGCGTGACCTTCACGCCCAACGATACGACCGACTACAACACGGTGACCAGTACTGTCGCGGTTACGGTAAACAACAAGACGACACCGACGGTAACGGCCTGGCCGACAGCCAGCGGCATCACCTACGGCCAGACCCTGGCCTCGTCGCTGTTGACGGGGGGCACTGCTTCCGTTGCCGGCACGTTCGCGTGGACCACGTCGACGACGGCCCCCGGTGCGGGTACAGCTTCTTACAATGTGACCTTCACGCCCAACGACACGACCAACTACAACACGGTGACCGGCACTGTCACAGTTACGGTGAGCAAGGCGACACCGACGGTGACGGCGTTGCCGACGGCCAGCGCCATCTCCGCCGGCCAGACACTGGCCTCGGCGACGCTGACGGGCGGCACGGGTTCCGTGGCCGGCACGTTCACCTGGACCGCGCCGGGAATAGCTCCCCCCGCGGGCACGAATCCGGAGAGCGTGACCTTCACGCCCAACGATACGACCGACTACAACACGACGA
>JARLGS010000882.1 GCA_031292695.1 Mycobacterium sp.
GGGACAGCTGCCGGGACCGGTGGCACGGCTGCGGGCACCACAGGTGGGGCGAGCGGACCGACGATCCCTGAGGACGCGACTGCGGGAGCGGCGCAGGGAGCGGCGGCGTCGGCAGCTGCAGCCGCCGGGGCACCAGCACCGCCGGCTGCTGTGGCAGCGCCGCCCTCGCACTTGTACCCGCCGGTCTTGAGTGGGACGGCTGCCGCGGTTGAACTCAACGCCAATGCGGTCGCGCATAAGCCTGCGCCGGCAACTACTTTCACAGCGATTCGACCGAAATTGATCATCACCGGCGTCTCCTTGAACGTGCTCTTAAATTACAGCGCCGAAAATTTGCGCAGCTGAACCGTAGGGCACGGCGGGAGTCCGGGTCTAGGCATGTTTTCAATCGGATGCCGGGTTGAGGCGGGAATGAGCCGAGGTTGTGATCGCGCCGTTTCAATCGGCTCAGGAGCCGATTGTCAGGCCGTTGCGGGTGGCCGGATGGAGGCTGAGTGCCGGCGACGGCCCGGCAAACTCGGCGACCAACTCGGCCGCATGCTGTCGACGGCGATCAGAGCGATTGGGGTGCTACGACGGGCATGGCTCTGGCTGCCCCGAGCGACGCGCCGGAGATTCAGCTGTGAACGGCGGTGCCGGCCAGGAGACGGCCGAGCTCATGCTCGGCGCGGCGTTCCACCAGGAGCGGAACGAAGTCGCGGATCTTGCTATCTGCGAACTGCTCTCGCGCATTGCCGATGGTGGCTGCCACCTGAGTCGAGGATATGGTCGAGAACTTCGCCGCGAGTCGGCTCTCGATTTCGACGAACGCCTGCTGCTCGCTCTTGGTGACCATGTGGTCAATCCTTGTGGGCCTATTAGATGACTGTCAACGCAGCCGGTTGAGTTGTCAGGGAACTAACACGGTGGGTCACCGGCGGCCAGGCCCACAGCGAATTGTCGGGGGTGCCGCACGCCATCCTGGCGGAAGGCTGTAGCTGCCAGGGATGCCGCAGGAGGCGCCCGAGCAATTCACCAGCGCGGTTGTAGATGTCAGCCGGATGCCGTCGCGCTGACCTGGCTACCGAGCCAGGCTACGGCTGATCACCAACCGCTGAATCTGGTTGGTGCCCTCGAAGATCTGCATGATCTTGGCTTCGCGCATGAAGCGCTCGACCCGGTAGTCGCGGGTGTACCCGGCGCCGCCGAACACCTGGACGGCGTCGGTGGTGACCTTCATCGCCGCGTCGGTGGCGACCAGTTTGGCCACCGACGCGTTCCGCGAGTACGGCAGTCCGGCGTCGCGCCGCCGGGCCGCGTCCAGGTAGGTGGCCCGCGCCGAGTCGACCGCGGCGGCCATGTCGGCGAGCAGGAAACCGAGCCCTTGATGGTCGATGATCTTGCGGCCGAACGTGGTTCGCTCCTCGGCGTAGGCAACCGCCTGATCCAGCGCGGACTGGGCCAGGCCGACCGCCACCGCGGCGACGCCCAGTCGGCCCGCGTCGAGCGCGCTGAAGGCAATCGAGAGGCCCTGGCCTTCCGCGCCGATCCGGCGCTCGGTGGGGAGAAAGGCGGAGTCGTAGTGTGCGGATGTGGTGGGCACCGCGTGCAGGCCCATCTTCTCCTCCGGCCGCCCAAACGTCAGGCCCGCGGTATCGGCGGGCACCAGGAAACAAGAGATGCCTTGGGAGCCGTCGCCAGTGCGGGCGAACAGGGTGTAGAAGTCGGCGAGTCCACCGTGAGTGATCCAGGCTTTCGCGCCTGTGACCCGGTAGCCGTCGTCAACTGGCACTGCCTTGCAGGCCAGCGCCGCGGCGTCCGAACCGGCCTGCGGCTCCGACAGGCTATAGGCGCCGATCAGGTTGCCGCTCAGCATCTCCGGCAGCCAGCGTTGCCGCTGGTCGTCGGTTCCGTAGGTCATCAGCGGGTGGCACGACAGGCTGTGCACGCTGACCGCGATAGCCACGGAAGACCACCGGGCGGCCAGTTCTTCGAGTACTTGCAGATAGACCTCATAGGGCTGGCCTCCGCCGCCCCATTCGACCGGGTACGGCAGGCTCAACAGGCCGGCGGATCCGAGGGTGGGGAACACCCCGTCGGGGTAGGTCTCGTCCTTCTCGTGCGCATCGACGATCGGGTCGAGCACCTTGTCGGCGATGTCCCGGGTGAGTTCGATCAGCGCACGGGCTTCGTCGTCGGGCAAGAGGCGATCAACCGGCACTTGAGCTCCACTAATACGTTTGACAGTACTGAATTACTCAATACAGTACTGTTCCGGTAGTACTGAGTAAAGGCCCGCAGTACTATCGGGCTGTGAGCGCGCACCCGTCCCCAGCGTTCGGCACCCGTCGGCGCACGGAGCTGTTCGACGGCTTGGTCGCTTTGTTTCTCGACGAGGGGTTCGCGCACCTCACGCTCGATGACATCGCCGGCCGGCTGCGGTGTTCGAAATCGACGCTGTACACGCTTGCCGGAAGTAAGGAGCAGCTGGTCAGCGCGGCCACCGTGCACTTCTTTCGGCAGGCCACCGCAGACGTGGAGCAACTGGTGGCCGGTGTCCAAAGTGTCCGCGTGCGGATCGCGGCTTATCTGTCGGCGGTGGGCGCGGTGCTGGATGCCGCCTCGGACCAGTTCATGGCGGATCTGGACGCGTTCGCTCCAGCCCGGGGCGTCTACGAGAAGAACACCCAGATCGCCGCGCGCCGAGTGCAGGAGATGATCGCCGAGGGCGTCGAGAGTGGCGAATTCCGTGATGTCCACGCCGCCTTTGCCGCCGATCTGGCGTCGACCATGATGGTGCGAATCCAGCAGCGCCGGGTCCGGGAGCGCACCGGACTTGACGATGCCAGTGCGTATCGCGAGCTTGCGGCCATCCTCACGGCGGGGATCAGCGCCTGAGATCGTGACGCCGTTTTGGCGCGCCAATGTGGCTGCCGCCCAGGAAGATCACCGCTCGACATCTGGTTGGTTGCAACTTGGTACGCATGGCCCAATGTCGGTCCTAGCATCTGTAGCCTCGTCGGGTGGACCGCCGAACCGCGCTCAAATTGCCGCTGCTGCTGGCGGCAGGTTCCACCGTGGCCCGACTCTCCGGACCCTCGTTCATCGCCTCCGCAGCCGGCGCGCGCTGGTCGCCGGACCGCGCGAATAGTTGGTACCAGGCGCAGGGCTGGCCGGTCGGCGGCAACTACGTCACCTCGACTGCGGTCAACCAACTCGAGATGTTCCAGGCGGGCACCTACGACCCCGGTCGTATCAACGCCGAGCTGGGTGCTGCTCGCTGGTTCGGGTTCAACACCGTCCGCGTCTTTCTGCACGACCTGTTGTGGGTACAGGACCCGCAGGGCTTCTCGCAGCGCCTCACCCAGTTCGTCAGTATCGCCGCGAGCCATGGCATCAAGCCGTTGTTCGTGTTCTTCGATTCATGCTGGGACCCGCACCCCAGATCCGGTGTGCAGCGGGCCCCGACACCCGGTATCCACAACTCGGGCTGGGTGCAGAGCCCGGGTGCGGACCGTCTCGGTGATCCGAGTTATCGCGCCGTGATGCAGAACTACGTCACGGGCGTACTGAACTTGTTCCGCAACGACACTCGGGTGCTGGGCTGGGATCTCTGGAACGAGCCCGACAATCCGGCCAAGGTTTACAGCAAGGTCGAGCGCGGCGACAAAGTGCAACTCGTCGCCGATCTGCTACCGCAGGTGTTCGCTTGGGCTCGCGCCGTCGACCCGGTGCAACCGTTGACCAGTGGTGTGTGGCAAGGCAGATGGGCGAACCCCGCACAACGCAGCGCCATCGCGGCGATCCAGTTGGACAATTCGGACGTCGTCACGTTCCACAGCTATGCCAAGCCGACCGACTTCGCGGGCCGCATCGGTGAGCTGGCTCCGATGGGCCGGCCCATGATGTGCACCGAGTACCTGGCCCGAACTGAGGGCAGCACCGTAGAAGGCATCCTGCCAGTTGCCAAGCAGCACAACGTCGGAGCTTTCAGCTGGGGGCTGGTAGCAGGCAAGACCCAGACCTACTACCCGTGGGATTCCTGGGACCACCCGTACCCGGCGTCGCCGAAGGTCTGGTTCAGCGACCTGCTGTACCCCAATGGGCGGGCATATGCCGACAATGAAGTGCTGACGGCCCGCAAGCTGGCCGGGGTCTCCGGCCAGGCTTAGCTTTCAGTGGGCCGGCAGCAGAATCAGCTTGGCTCAAGTGCTAGTAGTCGAAGACGGTCGAACCGTTCGCGGTGTCGTACCCGATGTAGATCGGGGTTTGCTCGAACGGCGTTGCGCCCGTGTTCATCTGGGAGGACTCGCCGGCGTCCGTGGTGACCACGGGCGTATTCGACGCGGTGGTGGTGTAGGTGTACAGCAGGTCGCCGGTGCTGTCGTACACCGAGATGACCGTGCCCGCGGGCACGGTCGATCCGACCACCGTGGACGGGAGGGTGCCGGTGACGCCGCCGGAGTCGATCAGCAGATTGAGCGGCGTGGTCGTCCCGTTTACGCCTACTTCGCCAGTGACGTTCGGCGATCCCGATACCGTTACCTTGGCGGGCAGTGGGTTGGGGCCGAACTGGAGGGTGCCGCCGGACTCGTTGATGAAGATGCCGTTCTTGAGGTCGCCGGGCAATGCCGTGGTGACAAGACTCGGTCCGGGGCCCACCGCGTTGGTGCCGATGCCGAGCACGCCGACCACGCCATCGCCGGACAGGTAGTTGTCGAACGCGGTCTGCTGTGTCGGATCGGTGATGATGTCAACCGTGGTGGGAGCCGTCGTGATGCCATTGCCGAAGTCAACGGTGGTGTTGTACTCGCTGTAGTCGTAGGTCAGGCCGCCGCTGTAGGCGCCGGTGCCGCTACCAACCGAAGAGCCGAGGCCCGTCGCACCGGCGTTGTTGCCGGAGATCACCAGTCCGGACGATCCGGTGTCGACCAGCACCTTGACCATCGGGACGCCGTTCACCGAGATGTTCACGATCGGTTCGGTGCCGGCGTACATGGTCAGCGGGACTGATGCGTACACCCGGCCGTTGATCGCGGCCTGGGAGATCAGTGCGTTGACGGCCGAGTCGCCGGTCATGGACTCGGCGGCGTTCAGCGCTCCGACTGCGTCGCCGGGCAGCGATTCGTTCCAGCCCAGCGCCGCCTGGCCGAAGCCGCCGAACCAGCTGTTGGCGGTGCTCTGGTAGAACGACATCGCCCCGGCGTTGCCGCTCTCGTACGAGTTCAGCTCCCAGCTGGCGAGCGTGAGCTGGAATTGGGCGCCCGAGGCCACTATGCCGCCCCACCAGTCGCCCTTACCCCAGGTATCAGCGTTGAGTTGTGCCTGCGCGGCGGAGATCTCCTGCAGGGCGGTCTGCACGTACTGGGCTGTCGTCTCGGTCTGGCCGGACTGCCACGTCGTGGTGTCGGCGGTTGGCAGGGCGGCAGGGGTGGCCGCGCCGGTGGACAGGCCCAGGAGTCGGCTCACCGTCTGGCTGGTGCCGACCGCCGCGTTGGACAAGGTCTCTTCAGTGCTCAGCGCGGCGGAGCCCAGCGCCTGCCCGACGGCGGCGAGCACCGACAGCACCCCGGAGATGCCGGTGGTCCCGGTCGACGGTGTTGCCGTCGAACTGGCCGTGTGCGTCGTCGTGCTGGCGGCGGACGTCACCGCAGCTGCGGCGGTGGTCGTCTCGGCGACCGTGGTGGTTGTCGGTGCGGGCGTGCCGACGGTCGGCGACGACGCGGCTGCCGGTGTGGTGTCGGTCGGTGCCGGTGACGAGGGCGTCGCCGCGGTGGTCGGCTTGACCGCCGCGGCGACCTTCACCGAGGTGGCGTCGACCTTTGTCGATGTGGTCGTGTCAGCGTGCTTCGCTGCGACAGCCGCGGCCGGGTTGGTGGCGGCCGACTGCGTAGCGGCAGACGACTTCCCGTGGGAGCCGGCGGCCGGCGTGCTCTTGGAGGTGGCATCCGAGGCCGTCTCGGCGGCAGCCGAGGGCAGGGTCGGAGTTGTCTTCGCATCAGACGATGCGGTGCCGCTCGGGGTGGACGCGCCGTGGCTGGTGTCGTCCGTCTTTGCTTGCTCGCTATGCGAGGACTTCGAGGAGGAGCCGGTATCCGACGATGTGTTGTCGGTCGAATTCTTGTGGGTGGGCGCGCCACCGGAATGCGTTGACGATCCGGCCGACGAGGAAGAGGAACCTGAGTCTGACGATGGGCTCGCGCTGGCGACGGCCGCGCCACCGAGCAGCACCGCGCCCATCCCGACGGTCGCCACACCCGTGCCCAGCCAAGTCGTTACCGCCAGCGTCCGGTGCTGCGAGCGACGATGCTTACCAGCCATTTCGGGGTCCTCCCAGGTCGTGCCGCAAGATCACTCGACTCCGGCAAATCAACTGCTGCTGCGGCATTACCGCACAGCAAGCTGTCTTACCGACGTAGAAGTGCCGTATTCGTAGCAAATTAGCAGTTACGGGCAGTAGCTGGGGGGAAGTCGAGCGAATAAATCAACGTAACCGTAAATTATCGAGCGTTGTGCTGGCGCACACCGTACATGACTCATCGGCATCGC
This sequence comes from Mycobacterium sp., assembly GCA_031292695.1. GTDB lineage: Bacteria > Actinomycetota > Actinomycetes > Mycobacteriales > Mycobacteriaceae > Mycobacterium. The sequence continues at coordinate 6,529 of JARLGS010000882.1, forward strand.
AACGGCAAATCCACCGCTGGGTCGCAGTTCACTGCGTAAAATGGCAGACCTCACGCCAGTACAACTGGGCGCCGATCGACGCGATCATGGACGCGGCGAAAGCCAGGAACGTGGGCGTGCTCGCGATGGTCAACAGCACGCCGGTGTGGGCGGGAACTGCCGGAAACTTCCCGGGCGCCAATACACCCGACCCGACCGCGTACGCGAATTTCATGGGACAGGTCGCGACCCGGTACGGCAAGACCATCTCGGCCTATGAGATCTGGAACGAAGTCAACTGCTCCTGTTTCTACGACCCGGTAAGCCCCTCCAGCTACGCGGATTTATTGAAGGCCGCGTACCCGGCCATCAAGGCGGCTGACCCATCTGCGACCGTCGTGGCGGCCGGACTGGGCAGTGTCTTCACTGCGGGCGGAGTCACCTTGAACCCGGTCGATTACGTCAAGCAGATGTACGCCGCCGGTGCGCAGGGCTACTTCGACGCGATGGCCTTCCACCCGTACCAGGAGACGTTGATGTTCTCCGATGGCGCAGGGCAGGTTCTGACGCCGTACACCCAGATCGGGAACATCCACGACCTGATGGTGCAGAACGGTGATGGCAGCAAGCTGATCTGGATCACCGAGTACGGAGTGCCGACCAACAACGTCAGCCAGCAGACGCAAGCCGACTACATCAAGAACCTCATCGACACCTGGCAGTCGGTGTCTTTCGGTGGTCCGATCTTCATCTACACGACCCGTGACGGCCAACCCGGTAGCGGCTCCTTCGGTGTTTTCGACGCGAACTGGGTGCCGAAGGAGGCCGCTTTCGTCATCGCTGAAGAAATCCTGCGTCTGCAGGGCGTCGGGGGCGTTGAGGGGATAGCGGGCAGGGTGTTGGCCGCACTGCAGTTGGCGTGGACGGCCGTCAAGAACGTGGTGTCGACCATCGGGCAAGCAGTGGTGTCGGCGGTGAATTGGGCGTGGAATGCATTTGTCGACTTCGCCAAGGCCGTAACGAGGGCCGTGGTTAACACGGTGAAATTCGTGACCACGGCCGTGGTGAACATCAGTAAGGCTGTGGTCCAAGGAATCTCGAATGTGGTGTCGGGCATCATCGACCGCATTTCGAATGTGTTCCAGTCCGTCGGCAACGTGTTGAACCAACCGGGGCTGGCGGCCTCGCCGGCCGCGGCCAAGGTTGCGGCCGCGGTGAAGCCGGAGGCGGTGCTGGTGCCGGACGCCGTGAAGGCGGCCGCTGCGGCGGACTCGCCGAAGGCTGCGGATGCTGCGAAGTCCGAATCGGGTGTGCAGGGTACCGAGGCCAAGGATGCGGGCCGGCCGACGCCCGAATCGAAGGGGACCGAGGTGAAGGGGACTGAGGTCAAGAGCTTCTCGAAGGGCTCGGTGCCGGCGTCGTCGGATGCGAACGTCACCGATGCACCGCGCACCAAAGTGCACACACGCCAGGATGATTCGACGTCGACCAGCAAGACGGACCGACCGGACTCCAATCCCAAGACCAGCGATTCGGGTAAGAAGTTCGGCCGGCACAGGGATGATGCTGCCGGCCGGTCAGGTAGTGGCGACACGACGAAGGACGCCCCGTCTAACGATGCCCCGAAGGTAAGGCGAGCAAGGCGGCGGCCTCTTCAGGCGCGTCCTCGCAGGGGGCCAAGTCGCAGGATCCATAGGGGTCGCACCAAGCCGGCGGATCGCCCACCGGCAGCGGCCCGTCGGTTCCCGCGGAGGTGGCGGTCGGAGCTCGATGTTTTGGCTCATCGCGATTCAATCCTGCTGAACCGAAGCAATTGCGTTGAGTCGACCTGCAACTACGGTAATTGACGACGTCGCCCGTCAATTCTGTTGTGTTGACAGCAAACTCGTGCCTTCCTAACGTCCGGGCCAAGCTCGACGACAGGAAGACCTTGCGATCGGTAGCGCATTTTGTACGCTTTGCGGTGGTGACGCCGTTGGCGTCGTCGCGTGCGCGCACCTCGGAACGAACGAGTTAGCGCGTGGCGCAACCTCTTGAGTCTTCTCCGCTGTCATCGGCGGCCTGGGCAAAGCCGGCTGTAGCCGTCGGCGATTTCATCGTGATGACCGGCGAGACCTTCGGCGCGATGCTGCGTCCCCCCTATGCCTGGCGCGAGCTGATCGAGCAGGTCTGGTTCGTCGCCCGGGTGTCGATCGTGCCCACCATCGTGTTGTCCATCCCCTACACCGTGCTGATCGTCTTCACGCTGAACATCGTGCTGATCGAGGTCGGCGCCGGCGACCTGTCCGGCGCCGGCGCCGCGCTGGCCTCGGTCACGCAGGTGGGGCCGGTGGTCACCGCCATCGTCGTCGCCGGCGCGGGATCGACGGCCATGTGCGCCGATCTGGGCGCCCGCACGATCCGCGAGGAAATCGACGCCATGAAAGTCATTGGGGTCAACCCGATTCCCGCGCTGGTGGTGCCGCGAGTGATCGCGGCGACCTTTGTCGCGCTGATGCTGTACTCGGTGGTGGCCGTGGTTGGTCTGGCCGGCAGCTACTTCTTTGTCGTGTACGTCCAGCACGTCACCCCGGGCGCCTTCATTGCGGGTATGACGCTGCTGACCGGGCTGCCGCAGGTGATCGTCTCGTTGGTCAAGGCCATGCTGTTCGGCCTGTCGGCCGGACTGATCGCCTGCTACAAGGGCCTACACGTCGGCGGCGGCCCGACGGCCGTGGGCAATGCGGTCAACGAGACCGTGGTGTTCGCGTTCATGGCGCTGTTCCTGATCAACATTCTGGCAACCGCGTTCGGCGTGAAAGTGGCACCATGACAACCGGTCTGGAGGTTACCGACCCGACGTGGACCGGTGCGGCCTTCGGTCGGGTGGTTGCCGCTACCCGGAGACTGGGGGAGCAGACGGCCTTCTACGGCAATGCCTTCGCCGCCACCGGCGATGCTGTCCGGCGCTACCCGGGCGAGGTACTGCGGCTGATTGCGGTCATGGGCATGGGCACCGGGGCGCTGGCGGTCATCGGCGGGACGGTGGTCATCGTCGGGTTCCTTACCCTGTCCACCGGCGCGCTGATCGCCGTGCAGGGCTACAACACCCTGTCCAACGTCGGAATCGAAGCGCTGACCGGATTTTTGGGGGCCTTCCTCAATGTCCGATTCATTGCGCCGGCCACCGCGGGGGTGGCATTGGCCGCGACCATCGGCGCCGGGGCCACCGCACAACTGGGCGCCATGCGCATCAATGAAGAGATCGATGCGCTGGAAGTGATGGGCATCCGGGTGGTCACCTACCTGGCAGGTACCCGCATCGTGGCCGGCGTCTTGGCGGTCATCCCGATCTACACCGTCGCCGTGTTGATGTCGTTTCTGGCCACCAGGTTCGGCACCACCATCATCTACGGGCAGTCCCGTGGTGTGTACGACCACTACTTCACGACGTTTCTGCACCCGAACGATCTGTTGTGGTCGTTCTCGGAAGCCTTGGCGATGGCCGCTGCGGTAATGGCCGTGCACACGTACTACGGCTTCACCGCCACCGGCGGCCCGGCCGGGGTGGGCGAGGCCGTCGGCCGCGCGGTGCGCACCTCCATCACGGCCGGGGTTTTCATCCTGTTGACCATCACCCTGTCTGTCTATGGGCAGTCCGGCAATTTCCACCTGTCGGGGTGAGCGCAATGGCCAAAGGAACAACCGGAACTCGGCGCGAACGCATCGATCCGATCTGGTGGGCGCCCGTGTTGGTGCTCGTGATCGTCGGACTCACCGCGGTCACCGCAGTGCTGTTCTCCGGGTCGCTACGCAGCTTCGTTCCGCTGACCCTGGTCTCCGACCGCGTCGGTCTGGTCATGGAAAACGGCGCCAAGGTGAAACTGCGCGGTGTACAGGTTGGCGAAGTGGCCGGCATCGGTAGCCGGACCGACACGGCCGGTCACGTGCTATCCACCCTGAAACTGAAGATGTTTCCCGGACCGTTCGGCTACCTGCCCAGCAACGTCGAAGCACAAATCAAGTCCAGCACCGTCTTTGGCGCCAAATACGTGGACCTGAGCGTGCCCACCGACGGCGCCAGCGCGCAGCGGCTGCAGCCCGGCGCGACACTGACGTCGCGCAACGTGACCGTCGAGGTCAACACCGTGTTCCAGAACCTGCAGGCCGTCGTCGGGGTGATCGACCCGACGAAGCTCAACTCGGTGCTCTCGGCGGTGGCCGAATCATTGCGCGGCAAAGGCGAACTCATCGGCCAGGCAATCACCAACGCAAACCGCGTGCTGCTGGCGGTGAATCCACGAATGCCGACCATCCAGCGGGACTGGCAGTTGTTCGGCAAGACCACGCAGGCGTATTCCGATGCGGCGCAGAACCTCTTGTCCACCTTGGGCTCGTTCTCGACCACCGCGACGACGATCTCCAGTCAGTCCAGGGACCTTGATGGGCTTTTGCTGTCGGCGGTCGGTTTCTCCAGATCGGGGATCGACACCATCGGCGGAAATGAACCCGAGCTGGTGCGGGCGATGAACCTGGCGGTGCCGACGACTGGCTTGCTGCAGAAATACTCCCCGACCTACACCTGCCTGTTCCAGGGCGCCCAGTGGTTCTTGGAGCACGGCGGTCGATATGCCATGGGCGGCAACGGAAAATCGGTGATCATGGACGCCGCGCTGCTGGCCGGCGCCGACCCCTACCGCTACCCGGACAACCTGCCCGTGGTCAACGCCACCGGCGGGCCCGGCGGCGCGCCGAGTTGCGGTTCGCTGCCCGACGTCAGCAAGAACTTCCCGGTGAAATATCTGATCACCGACACCGGATACGGCACCGGTCTGGACATGCGGCCCAACCCGGGAATCGGTTTCCCCGGCCTGGCCAACTACTTCCCGGTGACCAAGCCTGATCCGCAGCCGCCGATCATCCGTTATCCGGGCGGACCCGCACCGGGCCTAACGCCGGCTCCGGATGCCCCTGCGCCGCCGCCGGCTTCGGACGTGTTGGACGCGCCCGCACCGACACCGCCGGGGCAGCCATGAGAGGCAGGATCGGTGGCACCGTCACCCGGGTCGCGCTGTTCACCGTGGTCAGTCTGGTCTTCACGTTCGCCCTGCTGACCGTGTTCGGGCAGTTCCGCTTCGATTCGAGGGATTCGTACCGCGCGGTGTTCACCAACGTCTCGGGGCTCAAGGGTGGCAACTTTGTGCGTATCGCGGGCGTTGAGGTGGGCAAGGTCAAAGACCTCACCCTGCACAAGGACGGCACCGTCACGGTCGACTTCGCGATAGACAAGCAACTGCCACTGACTGAGGGCACCATAGCCGCGATCCGGTACGAGAACCTCATCGGCGATCGCTACCTGTCGTTGGAAGAGGGACCGGGGTCAGTTCGCAGACTTCTTCCCGGACAGACCATTCCACTGTCTCGTACCACGCCGGCGCTTGACGTCGACGCGCTAATCGGCGGCTTCCGGCCACTGTTTCGGGCGCTGGATCCCGACCAGGTCAACGCGCTGACCGGCGAGTTGCTCCGGGTGTTCCAGGGGCAGGGCGGCACCATCTCGTCGGTGCTCGCGCAGACCTCGGTGCTGACCACGACATTGGCCGGCCGCGACCAACTCATCGGCCAGGTGATCACCAACCTCAACACCGTGTTGGGCACCTTCGCCAAGCGCGACGGCCAGTTCGCCCAGGGCTTGGATTCGCTGTCGCAGCTGGTTCAGGGGCTCGCCGACCGCAAGTCCGACATCGCCGCCGGGATCGTCAACATCAACGCCGCAGCGGCGTCGGTTGCCGATCTGCTCACCGTTGCCCGACAACCGGTCAAAGAAACTGTGCAACAGACAGATCGCGCAGCCGGCCAGATAATGGCCGATCACGACTATGTCGATGATCTGGTGAAGACACTTCCCGATGCTTACCAGATCCTGTCTCGCAACGGCCTCTACGGCGACTACTTCGGCTTCTATCTGTGCGACGCACTGCTCAAACTCAACGGCAAAGGCGGACAACCCGTGTACGTCAAGCTCGCCGGGCAGGACTCGGGACGGTGCACGCCGAAATGACGCGGTTCAAACTCACACGACCGAACATCAAGCCGCTGGCCGAACGCAATCGGCTGGCCGTCGGTGCCACCGGCACCCTGCTGATCATCGCTCTGGTGGTCGCGGCGTTCAGCTACGACAAGATCCCTTTCATCAAGGGCACGTCGGACTATACGGCCTACTTCGCTGACGCCGGTGGCATCAAGACCGGCAGCGACGTACGGGTGTCCGGTCTGGGAGTGGGACGGGTCTCGAGCATCCACTTGGAGGGGACCAAGGTGCGGGTGGACTTCACCGTGCGCGACGGTGTCGACCTGGGAGACCGGACCGAGGCCTCGATCAAGACCGAGACTGTGCTGGGCACCAAGGTGCTGGAACTGACCCCGCGGGGTGATGGAAACCTCAACGGCCCCATCCCTATCGAGCGCACGACCTCGCCGTATGACCTGCCGACCGCGCTGGGGGACCTGACCACCACCATCAGCGGCTTGGATACCACGCAGTTGTCGTCGGCGTTGACCACGCTGGCCCAGACCTTCCAGAACACTCCACCCGAGCTCAAGCTCGCACTGGAGGGGGTGGCTCGGTTCTCCGATACCCTTGGCACTCGCGACGCCAAGCTGCGCGAATTGCTTTCCGACGCCAACTCCGTCACCGCGGTGCTGGCCAAGCGCAGTGATCAGATCGCCCGGCTGGTGGTAAACAGCGACGCGTTACTGGCAGAGATTCTGGCCCAACGCAATTCGGTGGACACCCTGATGACCAACCTGAGTGCCGCGGCCCAGCAGCTGTCCGGGCTGGTCCAGGACAACCGGACGCAACTCAAACCGGCTCTGGACAAGCTGAACGGTGTGCTGGGCATTCTGGACAACCGCAAGAAGGAACTCCAGCGCACTGTGTACCTGTTCCGGCGGTACGCGATGTCCTTCGGCGAGGTGCTCGGCGCGGGCCCGTTCTTCAAAGCCTCACTGGTGAACCTGTTTCCAGGGCAGTTCGTCCAACCGTTCACCGACGCGGCGTTCTCCGATCTGGGCCTGGACCCCAATGTCAAGCTGCCGTCGCAACTGGTCGAACCGGGGGTCGGCCAGCCCGGCACCCCGCCGCTGCCGGTGCCCTACCCGCGCACCGGTCAGGGCGGGCCGCCGAAACAGTATCTGCCGGACGCGATCACCGGAAATCCGGGCGATCCCGGGTGCGGTCCGCCGGGAGTGCCGCTGCCCGGCCCCACCGGCTGCTACCCGTACCGAGAGCCGCTGGCGGCGCCCGCTCCCGGTGGACCGCCACCCGGACCGCCAGCTCTGGCGCCTGCCCCTGGTGAGCTGCCCACGCCGACTGTCGCACCGCCGAACGGCTTGCCGCCAGTCGTGGTGCCGCCCAACGGTGCGCCCGGTGTGATCTCGGACCCGGTTTCCCCGGTCGGGGGGCAGTGACGATGTCCACGGATCAATTCACGCAGGGCCTTCGCGCTCAGCCGATCTGGCGGATCGCCATTGCCGCCACCCTGGTTGTCACGCTGGCGGTCGCCGCCACCGGTCTGGCTCGGTCGTGGTGGGTCGTCGGGGCCACGAACACCTACGTCGCGTACTTCGCCAACACCAACGGTTTGTACACCGGAGACGACATCCGGATCCTCGGCGTCACCGTCGGCACGGTGGAGAAGATCGAACCGCAGCCGCACGCGGCAAAGGTCACCTTCTCGGTTGACGCGCAGTACCCGGTGCCGGCAGATGTCAAGGCGGCCGTTCTGTCGCCGTCGTTGGTCAGTGCGCGGGCCATCCAGTTGGTGCCGGCCTACGCGAGCGGTCCCAAACTTGCTGAGGGAGCTACTATTCCGTTGGAGCGCACTGTGGTCCCGGTGGAATGGGACGACTTCCGCCAACAACTGCAGAAACTCTCCGAATCCCTACAGCCCACCAGCCCCGGTGGGCCCAGCGCGGTCGGCGAGTTCATCAACAGCACGGCCGATAACCTGCGCGGGCAGGGCGACACCGCGCGCGACACAGTCATCAAGCTCTCGAAGGCAATGTCGGCACTCGGCGATCACAGCACCGACATCTTCAGCACGGTGCGCAACCTCCAATTATTGGTGTCGGCACTGTCTTCCAGCAGCGATCTGTTGGCCGCGTTCAACGCCAACATGGCCTCTATCACCACCGCGATGTCGCACACCCCCAATGACGTCGCCGACACGACACGGAACCTGGATGCCGCCGTCACGGAACTACGGGGGTTTGTCGCCGATAACCGGGAAGGACTGGGCACCACCCTCGATCACCTCAACGCGGTCACGACGGCGCTGAATGACAGTCGAGGCGACATCAAACAGGTCTTGCACATTGCCCCGACGGTGTTTCAGAACTTCACCAACATCTTCGACCCGGCGCAGAGTGCGATCACCGGCATCCTGGCGCCGGTCAATTTCGCCGACACAGTCCAATTCCTGTGCGGTGCGATTCAGGCCGCGTCGCGGGAGAACTTCGAACAATCGGCAAAGCTGTGCGTTCAGTATCTGGCGCCGATCATCAAGAACCGGCAGTACAACTTCCTGCCGTTCGGTGGCAACCCGTTCGTCGGTGCCACCGCACGACCCAATGAAGTCACCTACAGCGACCCACGGATGCGGCCGGACGTGGCCCCGGCACCCGACGCGTCCAGCCCGCTGGCGGCCGAGGCGCCGACATCCACGGTCACCGACCCCAGCAAGGGGTTGGCCGGGCTGATGGTCCCGCCTGGCCCAACGGATGCCGCGCCGCCACCCGGGGGGCAGCCGTGAGGCGCGTGCTGGCGATGGTGCTGATGGTCGCCGGAGTGCTGGTGATTCCGGGATGCCAATGGCGAGGTCTCAATTCGCTGACCCTGCCGGGCACCGTCGGCGGCGGCCCTGGCTCCTACACCATCCAGGCGCAACTGCCCGACGTCGTGGTGATCCAGCAGAACACCCGGGTGCGGGTGGGCGACGTCAACGTCGGCAATGTCACCAAGATCGAGGTGCAGGACTGGCACGCGGTGGTGACCATGAGCATCGACGGCAACGTCCATCTCCCGGCGAACAGCACCGCCAAGGTCGGCCAGACCAGCCTGCTGGGGTCCATGCACATCGAGCTCAGTCCGCCCACCGACGAACCGCCGCAGGGACAGTTGGGCAATGGTTCGGTGATCCCGCTGTCGCGGGCCGCAACGTATCCCACCACCGAGCAGGCGCTGGCATCCGCGTCGATTCTGCTCAACGGCGGTGGCCTGGCCCAACTTCAGGAGATCAACCAGACCTTCGCCACCGCACTGGCCGGCCGGGAAGCCGATATGCGCAGTCTGTTGACCCAGCTGGACACCTTCATTTCGCGGCTCAACGCGCAGACCGACGACATCATCACCGCCACAGAGAATTTGAACTCCCTGGCCGGTCAAGTCGCGGCGAGCGACCGTACCGTGGACAAAGCACTGACCACCATCCCGCAGGCCTTGACAGTGTTGGCCGATGAGCGAACCAAGTTGGCCGACGCGATCGATGCCATCGGAAAGTTCAGCGCGGTCGCGTCGTCGACCATCAACCAGACCAAGGACAGCCTGGTCGCCAATCTGCGCAACATCGCGCCCGTGCTGCGCTCGCTGGCCGACGCGGGTCCGGCGCTGACCAGGGGCCTGGACTTCATGTCCACCTATCCCTGGGTGAAAAGCAATCTGAGCAAATGGTTTCGCGGCGACTTCGCCAACATCACCATGGTGCTGGACCTGACCTTGAGCCGGTTGGACAGCAGCCTGTTCACGGGAACCCGGTGGGAGGGCAACCTCACGGAGCTGGAGATGCAGTGGGGCCGCACCATCGGCCAGATGCCCAGTCCGTACACCGCGGGCAATCCGCTGATCGCTCCCTACCACTTCGGGGGGAACTGACATGCTGCGTCTGCGACTGTCCCGCACCATCTGGACCCAGCTGGCCATTCTCGGCGCCGTCACCGTGATCGCTTGCAGCGTCATGGCATTCGGATTCGTGCACCTACCCGCGCTACTGGGGTTCGGCAGGTACACCGTCACCGTCGACCTACCGGACTCCGGCGGCCTGTACGCGACCTCGGTGGTCACCTATCGGGGCAGCGAAATAGGCCGGGTCAGTTCCGTCGACGTCACACCGAACGGGGTGCGAGCGGTGTTGGACCTGGATTCGTCGGTTCACGTACCTGCCGACGTTTCCGCGGCGGTGCACAGCAGGTCAGCAGTCGGTGAGCAGTTCATCGAATTGACCCCTGGCACAGATCAATCGGGCCGCGCTCTTCGCGATGGTGCCATTATCCCCGTGGCCAAGGTGCAGATACCCCCGGACATCGGCAGCCTGCTCGATGCCACCAACCACGCGCTGCAAGCGATTCCGCAAGACAATCTGCGCACCGTCGTCGACGAGGCCAACAAGGCCGTTGGTGGGCTCGGGCCTGAACTATCGCGCATCGTCAACGGATCGACCTCGCTGGCCATCGAGGCCGGCAAAACCATCGACCCGATGACGAAATTGATCGATCAGAGCCCGGCCGTCATGGACTCCCAAGTGCAGACAGCGGATTCGATCGCGACCTGGGCCCAGCGGACAGCGTCGATCACCGGCCAGATCCAGGCTCAGAACACGGCGTTCGCCGAACTGCTGAAGATCGGCCAACCGGCGTTGGGTGAAGGCAAGGCGCTGTTCGACCGATTCGCTCCGTCGCTGCCGCTGCTGCTGGCCAACATGGTGTCGTTGGGTGACATCGCCATCAGCTATCGGCATGACATCGAGCAGCTATTGGTGCTGTTTCCGCAAGGCACGGCACTCATGGCGGCGACTGCGCTGCCGGACTCGAATCTCAAGACGCCCTACCGCGGTATCTATCTGGACTTCAAACTGAACCTCAACTTTCCGCCGCCCTGCAACACTGGCTTCCTGCCGGTTCAGCAGCAGCGCATACCCAGCGAAGTGGACTACCCCGAACGGCCGGCCGGCGAACTGTACTGCCGGGTGCCGCAGGACTCAAACCTGAATGTCCGTGGTGTGCGCAACATTCCGTGCGAGAACAACCCGGCCAAACGGGCCCCGACGGTCGAGATGTGCGAAAGCGACGAGCAGTACGTCCCGCTCAACGAGGGGTACAACTGGAAGGGCGACCCCAACGCGACGCTGTCCGGCCAGGGCGTCCCGCAATACGCGCCGGGCACCGATCCACGTCAACGGCCCGGCGGACTGGCAGCGTCACCGGGAAATGGCCCGCCGCCGTCACCCCCGGTGGCATTCGTTCCCTATGACCCGGCCACCGGCTCGTATGTCGGCCCGGACGGCCGGACCCACACCGATTCCGACCTGGCTGCCACCACGAAAGGCAAGACATGGCAGAGCATGCTGACACCGAACAATTAGAGAATCCGGTAGCGGCCGACCTCCCCGAGACGCCTGCCGGATCGGGATTGAAAACAGTTCTGGCACAGCGAATAGCGCGGGTCCCGTTGCTCGTCGTCGTGGGGTTGGTGCTGGTGGCTGCCGTTGGTGGTTTGGTGGGCTGGTTGGGATTCCGTAGTCATCAAGCCCAGCAGGACCAGGCGCAGGACAACCTCTATGTTCAGACCGCCCGTCAGGCCGCGGTGAACTTGACCACCATCAATTACACCGAGGCCGACGCAGACATCAAGCGCATCCTCGATTCGGCCACCGGCGCGTTTCGTGATGATTTCCAACAACGTTCGCAGCCGTTCGTCGAAGTGGTCAAGCAGGCTCGGTCGAAATCCGAAGGCACCGTCACCGAAGCAGGTCTGGAGTCGGCGAGTGGCGATCAGGCACAAGTGCTTCTCGCGGTATCGGTGAAGACATCCCTGTCCGCGGCACCGGCTGGCCAGCCGCGCAACTGGCGCATGCGGATCAGTGTCGAGAAGGTCGGCGACGGCGCCAAGATCTCCAACGTCCAGTTCGTGCCGTGAGCACAGCGGGCGACCAACGCAAGGTGAAGGGCAACCAATGACAGTCGACGTCGACGAGCCTGTTTCATTATCTGGCGAGCACGCTGAACCCCTGGAGACGGCACAGGTTGCGGAACCCACTGAGGGGAGACGCAACTCGAGAAGATCGTGGTCGCGATTGGTCGGCGTCGGGCTTGTCGCGCTGGCGTCAATCCTTGGCGCGGTGGCAGGTTACTTCACCTGGCAGGGCAATTCTGCTCGGCTGTCGCAGGCTGCGGCAGCTGAATCGGTTCGAGCGGCGACCGACAGCACCATCGCACTGTTGTCGTATCACGCGGAGTCGGTCGATGCGGACCTCAAGGCCGCCGCTGACCGGCTGACGGGCGGTTTTCGCAATCAATACACCCAACTGGTCGACACCGTCGTGGCCCCGGGGGCCAAGCAGAAACACATTTCCGCGGTGGCCACCGTGCCTGGCGCGGCTTCAGTGTCGGCCACTGAAAATCAGGCTGTGGTCTTGGTTCTGGTCAACCAGACCACCACGATCGGCAATGACACGCCTACCGGCTCGACTTCCAGCGTGCGGGTGACTCTCGACAAGGTGCACGATCGATGGCTGATATCGCAATTCGACCCGGTGTGAGCCGGGGCGTCGTCGCGCTGATCGTGGTGTCCGCCAGCTTCGGGGTGTCGGCGTGGCCGGCTCACGCCGATCCGGTGGTGTATCTGAACAGTATCAACGCGCGGCCCGGCTACAACTTCACGAGCAGCGACGCCGCACTGGCCTACGGGCACGGTGTGTGTGACAAGGTCGCGGGCGGCCGCAGCTATGCGCAGCTCGTCGGCGACGTCGAGGCCGACGTCAATACCACCGACGAGTACCAGGCCAATTACCTGATCGGACAGGCCGTCAACGAACTGTGCCCCGAATTGATCTGGCAGCTGCGCAATTCCGCGGCGGGCTACGGGCCGGTGGCGCGGTGAGGGGCCGATTCGCATGGCTGGTGGTGGCGGTCTTCGGTGGTGGCGTTCTGATGCCGCCTGTTGCGCACGCCGACAACTCGCGCCTCAACAACAGTGTGGTCGCCAATGTTTACACCATTCAGCATGAAGCTGGCTGCACGAATGACGTTTCAACAAGTCCGCAACTGCGGTTGGCCGCGCAGTGGCACACCGACGATGTGCTGAACAACCGCGATCTGGACAGCGACATCGGCTCGGATGGTTCGACGCCCCAATCCCGGGCACAGGCCGCGGGATTCCGTGGCAGGGTGTTCGAGACTGTGGCGATCAACTCGTCGGTCGCGATCAACAACCTCGACATTCTCAACCAGTGGTACTACGACCCGGCCGACTACGCGATCATGTCGAACTGCGCAAACAGGGTCATGGGGGTGTGGTCGGAAAACAGCTTCGACCGCAGTGTCGTGGTAGCGGTGTACGGCCAGCCTGCCTGACTGAGGACGTCATCGCAGCTGCCGGACGGAGTTATCGAATTCTGTTGGCGCGTAGAGCGTGATCGCCTGGGTTTTGCCCTTGAGTGGCACCGCCGGTCGGGGCACGGTGGCAGCACGGGCGGCCGGGCTCAGCCGTGCCCAGGTGTGCTCGCTGAGCAGGATGGTGTCACCGGTCTGCCGGGTTGCGGCTTCGACTCGCGCTGCCACGTTGACCGGGTCGCCGATCACTGTGAAATCGAATCGTCCTGAACCGCCCAGGTTTCCGGCTACCACCGAGCCAGAGTTGAGGCCGATGCCGACATCAGGATCACCGTTGCGCTCGTGCAACGCAGCGGCGATGTCCAGCGCGGCCGCCAGCGCTTGGTCGGCGTGGTCCGAATACCGCTGCGGCACACCGAACACCGCGAGCAGACCGTCGCCGATGAACTTGTCGACGTATCCGCCGTGATCCCCGACTATCGGCACTACGGTGGCGAAGAGCCGGTTCAGCATCGCGACGACGTCGCGTGCCGGGCGCTGTTCGGAGTACCCGGTGAATCCACGTACATCCATGAACAGCGCGGTGATCTCCACCTCTTCACCTTCGGCCAGACGGTCGCCGACGTCAGCCAGGATGTGGTCGACAATCGACGGATCCACATATGTGCCAAAGGCGGCCCGAATGCGTTCCCGCTCGGCAAGGCCTTCGGTCATGGCGTTGAATGCCGTTGCCAACTGACCGATTTCATCGGTGCTGGTGATCGGAACGCGCACGGTGACGTCCCCGTCACCGACCAGGTTGGCCGCCCGGTGCAGATCGCGCAGCGGTTCGGTGACCGAGCGCGTGACAAGCAATAGCAGCGGGGCGGCGATGGTGAGCGAGATGGCGGCGGAAAGACAAACACCGATCGCCACTGTGGAAATCGTGTGCGGGCCGACGACGCCGGCAACGATAGTGCCGGCCAGTACCGCGATCATCGGTATGGTGGCAAAAAGCCGGTAGGACAACCCAACTCGAACCCGCACCGGGCGGCCGAAGTCTTTGACGTACTGGCTGATGTCGGCCAGGGCAGGGCGCATCATCTGCTCGGTGAGCATGGAACGCACCATCAGCCAGTAGAACCGGAACAGCATGGCGCCGGGGATGAACAGCAGAAATCCCATGGCAGGCAGGTGCTGCAGACGGATCAGCATGACGATCCACAGCAGATTGAGGCCGGCTATCAAGGTCAAGGATAGCGGCCGCAGCAGCGGCGCCAACGGAACCTCGGCGGCCATTCGCCACATGTCGGCCGCGTCGTCCCGGTCGGGGTTGTCGAACCACCGTTGCAGAGTGCTCAACTGAGGGGCGATCGCCAGATACGCCAACAGATCGTCAAGCAGGTAGATGGCCCCGCCGAGGGCTGTCAGTATCAGGACGTCGCCGCCGGTCAACCCGGGAGCGAACAATCGGACTGCCTGGGGGCCGGCTACCGAAAAGATCAGTGAGAAGGTGATGTAGGCGAAAAGAATTGCTCGCCGCTGCCGTGGAATCCCGCCGCGGGTATACGGCCGCGCCAACAGACGGAGCAGTACCAGACCTGTCGGCGGGTCATAGGTTGCCAAGGCGTCCTCCGGCGGCTCGGACTCGTTGCTCCATCTTCCCGTGCACGCCTGGATTTGTACCTGATACGCCGACTATCCCCAAAACTCACACCAGGTCGCGCAGTTCCTCGATCAGCTTGACCCGCTCGGCGGTGTCCGCGCCCAACGGAACCACGTTGAGCACAGTGACGCCGGACTCGCGGAACGCGGCGATCCGTTCCTTGACGAACTCCCGGCTGCCGATCAGCGAAATGTCCCGAACCAGCTCGTCGGGAACGACTTTCGCCGCACCCTCCTTGTCGCCGGCCAGATACAGCTCCTGGATCCGGTCGGCCTCGGCGCCGTATCCGTACTTGGTCGCGATGTTGTGATAGAAGTTCTTACCCTTGGCGCCCATGCCGCCGATGTACAGCGCCAGATGGGGTTTGATGAATTCCCGGAGTCCTTCGACATTGTCGCCGATGGCCAAAGCCGGCCCCGCGTAGATGTCCATCGGCCCCAGCGCCGGGTCCCGTTTGGCTTGACCTGCGGCAAGTGCGGATCCCCAGACCGAGTCGGCCTTCTCCGGCAGGTAGAAAATCGGCTGCCAGCCCTCGGCCACCTCGGCCGCCAACTCGACGTTCTTCGGACCGAGCGCGGCAAGGAGTACCGGGATGCGTTCGCGCACAGGCTGATTGATGAGCTTGAGCGGCTTGCCTAGTCCCGTGCCCTGGCCGGCGGCCAGGGGGATGGTGTAGTGCTCACCTGAGTGCTCGACGCGTTCGCGACGCCAGACCTTGCGGCAGATGTCGATGACCTCGCGGGTACGGGCGATCGGTGCGTCGTAGGGCACACCGTGGAAGCCCTCGATGACCTGCGGACCCGACGCGCCCAGGCCGAGGATGTAGCGGCCGTCGGAGACGTAGTCCAGACCTGCGGCAGTCATTGCGGTCAAGGTGGGGGTCCGTGTGTAGAGCTGCAGAATTCCCGATGCCAACTGCACCCGGTCAGTGACCGCGGCCAGGTAGCCCAGCGCGCTGACTGCGTCGAACGAGTACGCCTCCGGTACGAAAACCACGTCGAGACCGGCCTTTTCGAGTTCGGCGACCTCTGCCGCCACCTCTTTGAAGCCGCCCGCGTAGTTGATGCCGAGACCGATCTTCATGGTCACTGCCCCTGTGCCGCGATGGCCTCAGCGGCCTCGGCCTGAATCTGCGGGAACTGGGCAGCCATCGCCTCGGACAGGGCCGTGGCACCCGACAGCGGCCGGACCATCACCATGAAATCGTCGATCAGACCTTGGTCGTTGACGTGGATGAAGTCGCATCCGGTGATCTTCTTGCCGCCCACGAGCGTCTCGAAAACCAAAGCGTGGCTGTTGGTTTCGGGGTCATTGATCTCGCGGACATAGCGGAAGTCCTCGAACACGCGCAGTACGCCGCGCAGGATGGCGGCGGTGATGGGCTTGCCGGGGTATGGCTTGAAGGCAACGGGGCTGGTGAACACCACATCGTCGGCCAGGCAGGCCTCCATCGCTGCGGCGTCCTGCGTCTCGACGGCCCGGCGGAATGCCTGCATCGCACACCTCGCATAGTCAATTTGTTGAGTAGGTGGTGATCACGCTAGCTGCCGGCGCTCGGGAAGTCCATAGGTGACTAATCACTTTGTTGACTATTAGAATCATCGGGTGGCTTTGCGTGATGCCGTGTTGGCGGCCCTGCTCGACAGCGAGGCGTCGGGATATGACCTGGCCAAGGGCTTCAGCGCGTCAGTCGCGAACTTCTGGATGGCCACGCCGCAGCAGCTGTACCGCGAGCTCGACCGCCTCGCCGCCGACGGCCTGATCGAGGCGCGGGTTGTCGAGCAGGAGCGGCGCCCCAACAAACGGATGTTCACGCTGACTGACGCGGGCCGGGATGCGGTGCGTGAATTCACCGAGGCGGCGCCCAAGCCATTGGCGATGAGAGATGACTTGCTGGTGCAGGTATCGGCGGTCGACAGCGGTAATGGGGCTGCCGTGTGCGACCGGCTGCAAGAGCGAATCCGTTGGGGCGAAGCGAAACTCGAACGCTATGAACGGATGCGCGACCGATTGCTGGACGGTCGCAGCGAGAAGGTGTTCCTGGCCGAGGCGGAGCGGGTGGGTCCGTATCTGACGCTGGCGCGGGGAATTACCTTCGAAGAAGAGAACATCCGCTGGGCGCGGCAGGCACTGGGAGCCATCGAGCGACGTCGTTCGCGGCGTTAGCATCACGTATGCCCGTCTGGGAGATCGGTCCGGCGCAGGTCATGGTCGCCGGCGCCTTCGGCGACTTGGAGCTTCACCGCCACGCCGCGGTGCAGGTTGGTGTCGGACTGACCGGTCCGTTGTCGGTTCGGACAGCGGGCGTCGAACCTGTCGACTGCCGGGTTGTCGTCATCGCCAGTGGCGTCAGCCACGCCGTGCGATCCGACCCGGACGGCCTGACGTTGGCGATGTATCTGGCGCCACACACCTGGCCCGGTGCAGTGCTGCACGGCATGAGTCTGCACGGCCCCGGTGCGGGCATCTGGATTCCCCCAGCCGACCACGCCCTGGCCCAATCGGTTGCGGCGGCATTCGAAGCCGGGCCGAAACCGGCGGCTGCGACCTTAATCGACAGCCTGTGCGGCGACCCGGCGCAGGGGCCCCGCCTGCATCCTCAACTGAGCCGCGCAATGGACCTGATCTACAGCAGCACCACTGATTCCATGGATCTGGCGTCGGTCGCCCGCGAGGTGGCGCTGTCCCCGGACTACCTCGGTCGGTTGTGCAGGCAGCAGACCGGTGTGTCGTTCTCGGCGACCGCGCGCTGGGCCAGGCTGCTCTCCGGTCTGAAGCACCTCGCCGGCGGCGAACAGGTGACTGACGCGGCTCACCTGGCAGGTTTCGCCGACGGATCCCATGCCAACCGGGTGTGTCGGGAAATGACCGGTGCCCCGCCGTCGGATATCGCGCGGGCGCTGAGGGATTCGACGGATCCGTCCAAGCGGTGACGTGGCGGACCGCTCCATACTCGGAGGACGGTACGAGGAGGAGAGTGCTATGCCGGTGATGTCGAAGGTTGAACGGGCTTTCTGTTGTGGCGCGATGTGGCGAACGACCACCAGTGCAGTTCTCGATATGCTGCCTACCGATCGCCTCGGACAACTACTGCTCGAAATCGGTTCCGGGGGTGGGGCAATCGCGGAGGGGCTGGCGAAGGCGCATCCCGGTCCGGCGATCACGGCGACC
>JARLGS010000883.1 GCA_031292695.1 Mycobacterium sp.
GCGGCGTCGGGCCGTTGGTTATAGAGCACGTCCCCTCCGCGAGCGTGCGTGTCTGCGCACGACACACCGTGGGTTCCGCGTAAAAACGTCCCGCTCGTGGCTGTCGAGCGGGACGTTTTTGTACGTCTGTCGCGGCGTGTCGGCGTACAGACTCGGCCGCTCGCGGGAAGAGGACAACCGCTACTGCACCTGGCTGCGGCCGCGCTGCATCACGGCGTCGCGGTTGGCGGCAATGTCGTTGCCGGCGGCACTGTTCCACACCCGGGCCGACGAGGCCTCGATCCAGAGACCGGCGTCGGTCTGCGAGGCGTCGATCCGGTGGTAGGAGTCCAGCAGGGCCCGCACGGCCCGCTGATTGTTGCCGACGATCGAGGCGGCAACGCGCCGGGCGGCCGGCAGCAGCTCGTCGTGCGACACCACCTCGGTGACCAGCCCGGCCCGCAGCGCATCGGCCGCCGACAGGTAGTCGCCAGTCATGCTCATCCGGCGGGCCATTCCGACGCCGACCTTCTGCGGCAGCCGCACGCTCAGGCCCCAGGTCGGCAACAGCCCGACCCGCGCGTGGGTGTCGGCGAACTTCGCGTTCTCCGAGGCGATCAGGATGTCGCAGTACAGGGCCAGCTCCAGACCACCGGTGACGGCCGCGCCGTTGATGGCGCCGATCACGGGCTTGGTCATGTTCGGCCAGCGTGGCGAGATGTCCGGCAGGTCGGCGCCCTCGCCGAGTTCCTTGAGGTCCAGGCCGGCGCAGAACACCGGGTCGGCGCCGGTCAGGATCACCACGTCGACGTCGGGGTCGCTTTCGGCCTGGCTCAGCGCGCCGTAGAACGCGTCCCGTAGTTCGTAGGACAGGGCGTTGCGCGACTGCGGCCGATTGAGGGTCAGGGTGCGCACCCGGTCGGTGGTCTCGATCAGCAGACAGTCGGTCACTTCAGCTCCTTGCGCGGCAGGCTCGGCGGGTCACCGACACCGTAACCCGCGGCGGCGACGCGCCTATCGTGGAGGCCATGTGCCGCAACATCACCGAACTGCGTGGCCTGGAACCGGCCGCCACCACCGAGGAGATCGAGGCTGCCGCGCGCCAGTACATCCGCAAGGTCAGCGGGATCACCCGCCCGACGGCCGCCAACGCCGACGCCTTCGAAGCCGCCGTCGCCGAGGTCGCAGCGGTCACCGAGAAACTGCTGGCGCAGCTCCCGGCGCGCCGTCAGCCGCCCAAGGCCGTGCCGCCGCTGCGGCGGCCCGAGGTCCAGGCGAGGTTGGCTGCCCGGTGACGTCACCCGCGCTCAAGGAGTGGGGCGCGGCCGTGCACGCACTACTCGACGGCCGGCAGAGTGTGCTGCTGCGCAAGGGCGGTATCGCTGAGAAGCGGTTCGAGGTGTCGGCACCGGAGTTCGTGTTCTTCCCGACGGTCGAGCACAGCCACGCCGAGCGGGTGCGGCCCGAGTTCACTGACCTGCTGGACCGGTCCGCCACGGACAGCACCGAGTCCGACGTGGTGCTGCGTGGCGGCGCGAAGATCGTTGCCGCCGTCGCAGTTGAGCACCCCGACAACATCGGGGCCATCGCCGATTTGCACATCTGGACCGACGCCTCGGTGCGCCAGGACCGACTCGATTTCCGGCCGCGGCACCGGTTGACGGTCCTGGTGGTGCAGGCCTGGCCGCTGGTCGCGCCGGTTCGGCTGGCTCGGACTCCGGCCTATGCGGGCTGTCGCAGCTGGGTCGAGCTGCCCGTCACCCCGGAGTGGGGGCCACCGGCGCACGACGACGCTGCGCTGGAAGCGGTCGCAGCAAGGGTGCGCGACTCAGTCGGCTGACAACGTCACCGTCGGCAGCAGCAACCGCGACAGCCCGCCGGAGCCGTGATGCACGGTGTGCGTGGCCGGGACCATGCGCTCGCCCGACACCACGGGCTCGCCGGTGCCGAGGTTGCGGTCGTACCGCGGGTGACAGCCGCCCGCGACGATCACCCGCAACCGGGAGCCGGCGGGTATCCGGTGCGCGACCGCGTCGAGCTCGAGCCGCACCATCTCGGGTTCTCCCAAAGGGGTTGTGAGCCTGCGGAACCCGTCGCTGATGTTGCGGGACCGGCCGTGTGCGTCGACTTCGCTGAGCCGGACGAAGACATCCCGGTTGGGGTTGTCACACGACAGCGCGAGCTCGACCACCGGGGTGCCGATCAGGTACAGGTCGTCGGCCAACGGCTCGCCGGTGAAGTCGATGACGTCGGGCCGCCGGCTCAGCGCCGAGTCCTCCCGATAACCCGCCGCGGACGACAACAGCCGGCCGCCCAGCGTGGGCGTCGGTTCGGTTGGATCGAAGGTGAACCGCGACGGCGACGCGGAGTCGGCGGGCGCGGTGGTGCCGAGCCGGTGCGCCGGCTGCACATACAGCGTGAGTTCGGTGGCGACCGGCGGCCAGTCCGGCATGGTCAGCCAGCCCTGTCCGTTGACCTCGACCCGCACCGCAGGACGCTCCGCCTCGGTGGGGCTCTCGGCCAGGTGGGCGTCGAGCCAGGCCAGCGATTCGCGCAGCACCGTGGCGCCGCCGCGGGTCATCACCTGGGTGTGGGTCCACGACCCGATGGTCACTGCGGTGGGTACGCCCCGCCCGCGTAGGTGCTGAAACTGGGTCAGGGTCTGCTCCAGGAACAGGTCCTGCCAGCCGCCGAACAGCAGCACCGGCACGTCGACCTTGTCCAGTGCCTTGGCCAGCGCCATGTTTTCCCAGAAGGGGTCGGTGCTGTCGGGATGGCTCAGCCACGATTCGTACCAGGTGGCACTCGAACCCAGCAGTTGCCGGGCGGCGGCCCCCGCCGGAGCTTGATCGGTGGTGCGAGCCACCAGGCGTGGCGCTCGAAATTGCCGCAGTCCGGCGGCCAACCGGGCGTCCTCCTGGTGGGCCATCATGTCGCTCCAACCCAGGAAGTCATTGAGCTTGAATGCTCCTGTACCCCAAGTTGATTCGGCGAAATCATGGGGACCGACGCTGATGATGGCAGCCTTCAGCTCAGGCGGGGGATCGGTGAGCAGCGCCCACTGGGTGAAACCCAGATACGACAGCCCCATGGTGGCGAAGGAGCCGGTGAACCACGGTTGATCGCGTAGCCAGGCTGCGGTGTCGGCGGCGTCGGCGATCTCGTTGACCATCGGGTTGAACTCGCCGGCGGAGCCGAACGTGCCGCGCACGCTCTGCAACAGCACGTGGTAACCGCGGCGGGCGTATGCCGAGCCGAATACCGGCCCGAACGGGAATCGTCGACCGTAGGGGCAGCGGACCAGCAGGGTGCCCTTGGCGGTACCGGTGGGCGCATAGTGGCTGCCTATCAGCTCGACGCCGTCGCGCATCGGGGTACGCACCCGGTTGACGGTGTAATCCGACGTCGGCGGAGGCACGTCGAGAACCCGGCTCACCAGCCGAGAGCCGTTACGAGAGATGCGGGAACTCACGTTTGAAGGGTACTGATCGCCCCAGGCGCCGCGATTGGCTTCGAGGATCGATCAGGTCACCGGCTGGCTAGAACTTGTAGAAGGGCACCAGCTGGTTGGCGCGCTGCAGGTTGGTCTGCAGGCAGTCCGGGCGGTCCGGCGACTCGATCGGCGAGTAGAACAGCGATTGGTTGATCAGGCCGTAGGTGGTCTTGAAGGTGATCATGCAGGTCACCCACCACCGGTCGTTCCAGTCGGTCGGCTTCATGATCCAGTACTGGGCCGCGCGGTGACCGGCGATGTTCAGCTCGACGGCGTCGGGCGGCAGCGTCTGCTCGTAGGTGCGCCAGATGATCGGTTCGACGGCCATCTGGTAGTTGCCGGCGTCGTAGTGGCAGCGCAACCCGTCCTCGTGATCGGGAGGGGTGAAGCCGAGGCCCATGCCGTTGGTGACGTCGATCGGGATCTGGTCGCACGGGTCGAACGGGCTCGGGTCCGTGGTGGCCACGATGGGGTACTTGATGCTGGAGGTCGTGCCGCTCATCGGCGCGGAGGTGGAGCGCAGTTGCACCGGGTCGGTGCCGGAGGGCGTGATGGGGTTGGTCTGCCAGACCACGATGACCGCGGCCACGAGCGCGCACGTCGCCGACAACAGGCGCAGTTTCCCGGCCATCGCTGCCATGACACCCCTAAGTACTCCGACCGACATTGCGGGGAGTCTACAAGTCGCATTGGCCGATCCGGACGGGAAGGGAGAACCTGTTCTAGTTTCTCCCACTGCGCGGGACAGGCGCCGCGGTGATGCCAAGTACGCTGGATCGTTGTGTCGAGCCAGCCGACCCTATGGGCTATCAGTGACCTGCACATCGGGCATACCGGGAACAAGCCGGTCACCGAGTCGCTGCACCCGGCTTCGCCGGACGATTGGCTGATCGTCGCCGGTGACGTCGCTGAGCGCACCGACGACATCCGCTGGTCGCTGGACCTGTTGCGCAAGCGCTTCGCGAAAGTCATCTGGGTGCCCGGCAACCACGAAC
>JARLGS010000884.1 GCA_031292695.1 Mycobacterium sp.
CCGACTCGTCGCTGACAGCTTTTGACCCTCGCTGCTGGACGGGTCCAGAAGGGAGGTCTCCCGGGATCACAGAACCACGCACAGGGTTGTTCCCGCGCTTCCGGCCCCCAGGGACCATCGGCTCCCTCCTCTGTGACCTTCGCCCTTATTGGCTGACCGCCAAGGCGATTAGCGTTCGCAGTGACTGAGGTTTGGGCCACCCCTCGGTCCATTCCCACAAAAAATAGAGAAGGAGCAGACACACTGTGAGCGATACGGATAAGGCGAAGAACAAGATCCAAGATCTTGGCGGTCAGGCCAAGGAAGCGCTCGGCAAGGTTACCGGCGACAAGCGCACTGAACATGAGGGCCAGCGCGAACAGACGAAGTCTCACCTCAAAGACGCCGGCGAGAAGGTTAAGGAGGCCGGCGAGAAGCTTAAGGAAGCCGGAGAGAAGGTCATTGACGTCTTCCACAAGAAGTAAGCGCCGCGTCACGAGGTAAATCGAGTGGCGGCGGACTCGCACGCTGTCGAGGCGGATCTTAGGCACACCAATATTGCCCGTGTTAGCTGCGGGGCAAAACAGCCGCGCGGACGGGAAGGATCCTTTGGTGAACGTTAAATCGCGGTAGAGGGGAGCAATACCCCTGACTTATCGTTGATGAGTTAGCCGAACTATCCCGATCAATCGGCGGAAGGTCGCGACGTCCTGCAACGAATCGCATGGCTGGCCATCGCCGCACCACGGCGGATCATGGCAGCCGCAGCGCTGGTGATGGTCGCTTCGGGCATCTTCGGCCTCCCGGTCGCCAAGAGCCTGTCCGCCGGCGGGTTCCAGGACCCGACCTCGGAATCAGCCAGGGCGACGCAGCTGTTGACTGACAAGTTCGGCCAAGGGGACCTGCAGCTGCTGATCACCGTTTGTGCGCCGGATGGTTTCGCCAGCGGTCCGGCCCGCGCGGCAGGGACCGACATCGCCGGTCAACTGAGCCGGTCACCCCATGTCCCGAGCGTGGCCTCAGCATGGACCGTGCCACCGGAGGCTGCGACTGACCTGGTCAGCAGGGACGGCAAGTGCGGGCTGATCGTCGCCGGCATCACCGGCGGGAAGAACAACGCGCAGAAATACGCCGATACGCTGTCGGACGAGGTGGCGCACGACCGCGACGGGGTCACCGTCCGCTCGGGCGGGCTCGCCACGGTGAACCGGCAGATCACCGAGCTATCGCAGCGCGACCTGCTGCTGGTGGAGGTGATCGCCATTCCGCTCAGCTTCATCGTGTTGATTTGGGTGTTCAGCGGGCTGCTGGCCGCCGCGTTGCCGATCGCGGTCGGCGGGATGGCGATTCTGGGGTCGATGGCGGTACTGCACGTGATCGCGTTGGGCACCGACGTGTCGATCTTCGCGCTCAACCTGAGCACCGCGATGGGCCTGGCGCTGGCGATTGACTACACGTTGCTGATCATCAGCCGCTTCCGCGACGAGCTCGCCGGCGGCGCGAGCCGAGACGATGCGCTCGAACACACCATGATGACAGCGGGCCGCACCGTGTTGTTCTCCGCCACCACCGTCGCACTGTCCATGGCCGCGATGATCCTGTTCCCGATGTACTTCCTGAAGTCGTTCGCGTACGCGGGTATCGCCACCGTCGGGTTCGCTGCGCTCGCCGCGGTGGTGGTAACTCCCGCGGCCATCGTGCTTTTGGGCGACAGGTTGGACTCGCTGGACGTGCGCCGGCTCGCCCGGCGCCTACTGAGACGGCCCGAGCCGGTCCCGCGCCCCATCGAGCAGGAGTTCTGGTACCGCTCGACGAAGGTGGTCATGCGCCGAGCGGCTCCGATCGGCCTGGCCGTCATCGCGCTGCTGGTGCTGCTCGGTACGCCCTTCCTCGGCGTGAGGTGGGGTTTACCCGATGACCGCGTGCTGCCGAGGTCCGCCTCGGCCCACCAGGTGGGCGATCAATTGCGCAACGACTTCGCCAACAACTCCGCGACCGCGGTCACCGTTGTCGTGCCGGACGCCAACGGCGTGGGGCCCACCGACATGGATCGATACACCGCCGAACTGTCCCGCGTGCCCGGCGTCACCGCGGTGTCCGCTCCGACGGGTACGTTCGTCGCCGGTACTCGCGTCGGACCACCGTCAGCGGCGACCGGCGAGGCACAGGGCAGTGCGTTTCTGACCGTCGCCAGCACGGCCCCGCTGTTCTCCGACAAATCTGGGGCTCAGCTCGACCGCCTGCACGCAGTGGCCGGCCCCGGCGGCAGGCTGGTCGAGATGGCCGGGTCCGCGCAGATCAACCGCGACAGCGTCGACTCCATCACGTCGCGGCTGCCACTGGTGCTCGGGCTGATCGCCGTGATCATGTTCGGGCTGCTATTCCTGCTCACCGGCAGCGTGGTGCTGCCGCTCAGCGCTCTGATCCTCAACGTGCTCTCGCTGACCGCCGCGTTCGGCGCGATGGCGTGGATATTCCAGGACGGGCATCTGGGCGCGCTCGGAACGACATCCACCGGAACGCTGGTCGCCAACATACCGGTGCTGCTCTTCTGCATCGCCTTCGGCTTGTCCATGGACTACGAGGTTTTCCTGGTTTCCCGGATCCGCGAGTTCTGGCTCGTGTCGGGGCGGACCCGCGCCGACAACGACGAGAGCATCGCCCTGGGTCTCGCCCGCACCGGTCGGGTGATCACGGCGGCCGCGCTGGTGATGTCGATCTCGTTCGCGGCGCTGACCGCCGCGCATGTGTCGTTCATGCGGATGTTTGGCCTGGGCCTGACGCTGGCCGTGTTGGTCGACGCCACGCTGGTGCGGATGGTCTTGGTGCCGGCATTCATGCATCTGCTGGTCACGCGGAACTGGTGGGCGCCCAAGCCTCTGGTCTGGCTGCACGAACGCTTCGGACTCAGCGACGATCACCCCGACCGGAAATCGGAGCGGACGCACGCGCCGGACCAACTTCCGAAGCCAACTACACCGTTGGTGAGCGACACCGATTAGGCGTCGACCATGCCTGTCCGCGATGGCGCCCCACGGTGTGGGCAAGCCGGATTCCCGGGCGGCAACCGCTGACCAGCAGGACCGATAGCAAGTGTTCCTGGCCCCAGTCGTTGCTGGGGGCGGACTGCTGGGCGGTTTATTGAGTCGGGCTCAGTGGCGTGCTGTCGGTTGGGCAGAAATGTGGGCACGGCGGACGTAAGCACGTGGACATGCGACGTAAAAACGGCTCTAGCAGCGGATATTCCGCTGTGAGAGGGAGCCCCCTGTCAGGATTGAACTGTTGAACCGGCCCTGGTCAGAGCCTTGGACCCGTCCTGACCTGCGAAATAACAACTCGTGAAATTCGCTGAGATTGCTTTGGTTTGTGCCCAAGTGTGCCCAAAATGTGCCCACGGCCCGTCGCCGCTTCCACCGTGTACGTCGACGGCGCGCAAGCGAGCGACGGCACCGTCCAGTGGTCGCTGTACGTCCTGGCCGACGACCGCGAGCCGTTCACCGCCGGTCAGGCGCGGCGGTTCGCGGCGATGATCCTCGAGGCCGCCGACGAACTCGACCCACCGACCTCGTAACGGGCAAAAGGCAGCCAGAGGGGCGTTTGTATCAAGGCAAGTAGAGGGCCGATCACTGATAGTTATGGCTTCAGTCGTAGTCGTCGGGGCTCCAGTGGGGGTCGAGGCTCTTCCCATGTCCCATCGGGCAGTGCCCATACTCTCCGGGGCTTGTGTTCCAGTGCTGATAGCAGTAGGGCTTCCCGCACTGACCACAGAAGCCGGCGTCATCGTAGAAACCCGCATCGTGGACCCGGGCATAGCTCAGCGGCTCCGCGAAGCCGACCGCGATACGCTCAGCTTCATCTTCACCAATAGGATTTCCCGATCCATTTCCCGCTGCGACACCCTCGTAGCGCAGCCACCAGGGCTTCTCCTTGCGCTCCTTCGCGTAAAACTCTCGAATCTTGACCGGGAGATCGTCGACAAAGCCTGGCCATAGACCTGGCGGCAGCAGCTCTACGGAGGCTGCCTGTTCGCCGCAGACCGCACACAGAACCCGAACTTTGATATGCCTGGGCAAGATACGTCAATGTAACCAGATCCCCGCGATCGAAGCGGCCACACGGAGCGTCAAAGTTGTCAACGCGTCGAGCTAGTGTCCCCCGCGTCTGAAGTTGAAAGACCTCAACCCGAGTGGCGAGTAGACCAAGCCGCTCGGACGCCGGGACCGACCCGTTCGCCACGCCCGGCAAAAGCCGCAATGACCGCCGCTATCACCACACCGAAGACAAAATATCGTAGGTGGCCTTCGGCGCCAGGGTCTCCATTCCCCACACCGCCCCGATGCACGCGATCAGCGGCGCAGCGTCGCTCGGCGACTTCGCCCGATCAATCACCCAGCCGCCCTGCACGCCAGAGGTACGGGTGGGCTCGGCGGCGATTGGTTGGAGCGGCAGACAGCGCACACCAAGCCGTCTTCGCAGCGGTCGCGAGAGTCGGCGTGGCGGGTGCATGTCCTGCCGCGGTGGGGTAAGACGCGTGTCTCGGACATCAAGGCCACCGATGTGCAGGCGTGGATCGCGCAGTTGTCTACGAACCCGACGACTGGCCGCCGTAAGGGTGTCGGGTTGAAAGCTGAGGTGATCGAGACGTGCCTGACGGTGCTGTCGGGCATCCTCGATGACGCTGTGACTGATCGGCGGATACCCGCGAACCCGCTCCGCGACAAACTGAAGATCCCGGCCAGGATCGAGCGCCTACACAAGTACCTCACGCACGAGCAGGTGCGCGCGCTGGCCGGCGAGGCGAAGCATCCCCAGATCGTGCTGACGCTGGCCTGTACCGGCATCAGGTGGGGTGAGTTGGCGGGTCTGCGGGTCAGGCACCTGGACTTGTTGCGCCGCCGCATCAGCTTGGTTGACAACGCGGTGACGGTCGGGAACCGGGTCGTTGTCGGCACTCTGAAGGGTCACCATAACCGTGTCGTTTCGATGCCGGGGTTCGTCGCTGACGCTCTGGCGAGGGTGTGCGCCGGTAAGGGCCGCGACGAGCTGTTGTGGACGGACGCGAAGGGGCAGCCGATGAAGCCGCCGGCGTCGAAGGACTCGTGGCTGTCCGGTGCGGTCGAACGGTGCATGAAGGCCGACGAGACGTTTCCGCGGATCACTGCGCATTCGTTGCGGCACACCTACGCGTCGTTGGCGGTCAGTTCCGGCGCGAACGTGAAGGTGGTTCAGCGGCAGTTGGGGCACAAGAGCGCGAGCATGACGCTGGACGTGTACAGCGACCTGTTCGACACGGACATGGATGCAGTCGCGCAGGCGTTCGATTTGGAGTGTGCCCAAAGTGTGCCCAAAGTGGGTCTAAAGCGGGTCAGGTAGGCCGCTGACCTGCGTAAACGGCGGAGCCTCCTGTCAGGATTGAACTGTATTTTCAGCGATTCAGCGATCCTGGTCGGAGGCCTGAAATAGGTTCTAGCTGCTGAAAGACATGACTGTTATTGACTACAGTTAACTGTGACTGCCGTGATTCTGTGCTCAAAATGTGCTCACGGGGCAGTTTGCTGGGTTCATACGGTGTCGCCGGGCCAGTTCATCGCTGCCTGGAAATGCCCATGATCGCAGTTAGGCGACCACCTCGCCCGTTCGTACAGCGCGCGTATAGCCTGCTGCCACTTCTCGGCGCTGACTCGGTCATCGGCGGTGATCGTGACATACCGAGGCGCCGGGTCATGGCCCAGCGTGTCCAGCGGCGCCGGCAACCCTGGCAGGTCGTATGACTTGGCCTCGATCGGTGTGCCCGCGGCGAGGCGCTCAGCGGCCAACTGGGCGGCCTCGGCGGCGCGGGCCTCATCCCCCCACTCGGCCATCTGCTCGGGATCGTCGCTGGCGACCAGGTAGGCTCCCGGCGAGCGGGCTATGGCGTTCTCTCGGACCTCGCGGAGACACACGACGGGAAGGATCCGGCCGTACAGACCGGGCACGTGCGGACGGCTGTCGATGTTCTCGTCGTCGGCGCGCTGAGTCTTACGGTTAGCCACCTTGGCCCCCTTCGGCTTGTTGCGCCCTGGCCATCTGATGAGCGCGCCAGCGGGTGTTCGCCGCTTTTTGCTTAACCGGGTTGCGCACACTCTCCTCAAGGCTGATCTGCTGCAGCAATCGGCCCAGCAAGGATCGGTTTCCGCGGATCTCGGCGGCGGCTGGGTGAAGTCTCGGCGGCCCGCCCGGCGTGGCCGGTTTGAACGTCAAACCCTCGGCGCCGATGCGATCGCGCAGCTCGGCGATCTCATCCGCCACCTGGCGGATTTGCAGCGACGCCGGCGAGTGCGGAACCGGGCGGCCGCCGCGGCACAGCGAATTTGCTGTAGTGCGCCGTGCGATGCCGTGCGAGGCCCCAACAGCAGCGATTGCGTGTGCAATGCAGCCACGGACTTCGCCTGTTTCGGCCATGTGCCGCCGGGGGGTGCCAGGGGGGTCTACCCACCCCCCGTGCCGACGGGCCGACTAGCTGTGCTGCCAATGCGAGCCGCCTCCAGTCGCTGCGGGATGGAGATGGTCGGGCGGCATCCGGTAGAGGACCATGGCCGGGCCGATCACGCGGTTTGGTCAGGCTTCGCCGGTGCGGACAAGTAGCCGGCGACGGCCCATCGAAATCATTCCGCTGAAGGGGTGACCGGGCCTACTCTGTCGAAGGGGGCGTGCGTGAGGGGGCCGACCGTGCAGCAGCTGAGTTGGACCGATGACATGATGCTGCGCGCGGAGGGACCAGCGACGCCGTTACAGATTCAGTTGCTTTTGATCTATGACCCGTCGACCGCCCCGGGCGGCGGCAAGGTGACCTTCAAGGGGATTCTCGAGGAGCTCGACGCCCGGCTGCATCTCGCGGATGTCTTTCGGCGGCGGTTGACCGATCTGCCGGGCGGTTTGCATATGCCGTATTGGGTAGATGACCCGGACTTCGATCTTGAGTATCACGTCCGTCATATCGGGCTGCCTCAGCCTGGTGACTGGCGGCAGCTCTGTATCCAGATCGCGCGGCTTCACGCCCGGCAGATCGACCTGCGACGTCCGCCGTGGGAGATCACTGTCATCGAGGGACTGAATTCCGTGCCGGAAGTGCCGAAGGGCTCGTTCGCGATGGCGTTGAAACTGCACCACTGTGCGGTCGACGGTATGGCGAGTGTTCAGATGATCGCGGCAATCCACGACCTTGCCGCTGATAGCCCCCGCCCTGCTGGGCCAGATAGTCCCTGGCGCCCCGGCGCTCTTCCCACGACGGCAAACTTACTCTCGCACACGGCGATCAACGCAGCGCTCTACCCGTTGCGGGCGGGCCTAGTACTCGCGTCGAATGCCCCGAAGATAGTCCGCGGCTTAGCCGGCCTGCCGGGCAAGCTGGTCGGCGGTGTCGCGTCCAGGGTCGCCGGGGGTAGTTTGCCGTCGTTCCCACCCAAGACCCGTTTCAACCAAACGGTGTCGCCGCACCGGGTATTTGAGGCCCGGTTCCACGATCTGGCCGATTTCAAGCGGATCAAGGCCAGCGTGCCCGGCTCGACGGTCAACGATGTGGCGCTCGCATACGTTGGCGGGGCCCTTCGCGAGTATCTGGATGGCCACGGCGAGCTTCCCGATGAACCGCTTTTTGCGGTGTGCCCAATCTCAATACGCGACGCGGGCAATAAGGGCAGCGGCGGGAATATGTTGTTCGGCCGGCTGCAATCGCTCGGTACCGACATCGCTGATCCGCTCAAACGGCTCGCCATGATCGCTGAAGAGACCGCGCCGAGTCGTGCGGGGTCGGATCAATCGACCAGGACCCAGCTGCTCGAGCTGGTTGGGATAGTGCCAACCTCGCTGCTCGGGATGACTGCAAAGGCCGCGAGCGTGCTTCCGTTCTCTGGCCCAACGCTCGCGAACACGACCGTGACCAATGTGACAGGTCCAACCGAACCGCTCTTCTTCAGCGGTGCCCGACTTGTACGCGTCGCCGGTCTCGGCCCCCTGGTGGCCGGCTTGAACCTTATCCATGTGGTAGCCAGCTACAACGGAATTTTGTCGATCAGCGCCACTGCGGATCGCAACGCCCTGCCGGACCCGGCGATGTATGCCGAATGCATGCAGAAGGCTTTTCAGGAGTTGCTCGCAGGCGCGGGCTGAGTGGCGGCTGCTGGCTGGTCATGGCCGCATCCCCGCTGGTCGCGGGCACAAATCAGTCCCGCTTCCGCGCATTGCGCACAGTTCTCGGTAACCCTCTAATGCGCGCGCGTCACGCGAGAGAAACCGTGGAATGCGCGCATTGCGCGCAAAAGGTGTCACTGATCTGCGCTTTCTTGTGAGCGCAGGCAGATCCGGCGCCGGAGCCTATCGTGCGTGTTCTGGTCCGCCGGGTAGCCTTTCGCGTCGAGTGCGCGGCCGAACGCGACACGGCTCAGCGGCTGGCATCCTTCCTTGGTCGCCCAAGTTTGCCAGCTGGCGTAGAGCGCGCCGGTTTTCGCGGCCGATTGCGCGGCGCCGACGTCGCATTCGTCGTCGATGAATCGGCCGATCGCATCGGACTCGGACTTGTAGTCGCCGGTGCGGACCAGCACGGCCGCCGGTTCGTCAAGGCCGCCGCGTTCGC
Organism: Mycobacterium sp.; assembly: GCA_031292695.1. Lineage (GTDB taxonomy): Bacteria > Actinomycetota > Actinomycetes > Mycobacteriales > Mycobacteriaceae > Mycobacterium. Next base: position 8,591 of record JARLGS010000884.1, read on the forward strand.
GGTAGTCGCACCACCCGCCGATCACCCAGCTCAGCACCGCATCCGCTTCGGCGCGCAGCTTGTCTTTGAGGCCGGCATCGCCGCCGAGGGGTGCCAGGGGGGTCTACCCACCCCCAGTGTCGAGGGGCATGGTCACCATGCGGTTGATGGGGTGGTGCGGTACCTGATTGGCATGCTATGTGAAGACGTCGTTGAGGGTGACGGTTTGTAGGTTGCGGCTTTGGATGATGTCGAGCAGCTGCGCGTAGCAGTGGGTCACGGTGGGCAGGTTCGCGTGGCCGATCACGATCTGTTGGGGCTGAAACGACTTCTGCGCGTTGGCGATGAGTGTGGTTTCGTTCTCCGGTCGCCAGTCGCCGATGTCGGCGCTCCACATGGTGATCGTGGCGTAGCCGAGGTCGGCGGCCACTTTGTCGGTGGCGGCGGTGTGTCGGCCGTAGGGCGGGCGGAAATACGGGGTGCCGTCCACTCCGTAGGTGTTGCGAAGGAAATCGGCGTTTCGGCTGATCTGATCGGCGACGGCGCCCGGGCTGAGGCGGGTGATGTCCGGGTGTGACCAGGTGTGGTTGCCCAGCGCTATCTGCCCGGAGTCCACCATGGGCCGCAGCGCGGGTGCGTTGACCGACCATGCGATGTTGGTGCCGTTGACGAAGAAGGTCAGCCGGGTGCCGCTGTCGTGGCAGAACTGCGCGTAGGCGGCCACCACGTCGACGCTGATGCCATCGTCGATGGTCAGCGCCACCTGATTGCCGTCCCCGGGCAACCGAGTCAGCACACCGGCAGGTGCGGGCACCCGACCCATGGGGATTTTCCATCGGACCGGGCCAGCGCCTGCCGTCGCGGCCCGGGTGGCGGCCGCCAGCACGGTGACCGCTATGGCGCATAGCATCGTGCGCCGATCCATGTACTGCATGGGGTTAATGTTACTCAGCCGTAGGGCGGGTCAAAAATTTTCTTTCTCTCTGTGCCTTGAACTTTCGGCTACGCGGCCGGGGTCGGCAATGTCGGGGAATCAGGCGACGGCGGAAGGGTACGGCATGTCCTTACACAGCCATCGAATCGCAACTCTTAATCAGCGGTCGAGTCGTCGCAGGACGTGAGCAAGGAGACCGGGGGCGGCATGTGGTTTCGGCCATGTGCCGCCGGGGGGTGCCAGTTGGTGGTAGATCGGGTTGGTTGAGGAGCCTGGAGAGCCCAGGATTGATGGAGACCCTGGACGCCCAGGATTGGTGTGGAGGACCCTAGCGGCCGGAGGGGAGGTCTCGCGAGGTCCCTTGGTGTGGTGGAGTGGTCTGCCGGGGTGGTCTTGGTGGCGGGGATGGTCGCAGTGCTAAGCCACCCAGTAGCGGGGTGGTCGACCAGGCGGGGAGCGCCCTTGTGTAGAGCCCAGTGCCCCTTTGTAGGGCCCCAGCGTTGTTGGCGTGATCGCCTTGATTACGCAGTCGCCTGCGCCAGTACCTCAGGCCCTCTTTGGAGGGGTGGCCTCGAATCGCGTGGCCTCATTGGTCCAGTGATGTGGGTCGGCCTGCGGTTGGGTCCGGCTTCTGTGAAGTACGGCCTGGTTACCGCGGTGCTATCAGGGTGGCGGCAATGGCTCGGAGGCCGCGGCGTCCAAGACGGTCACATCGGTGTCCACGACTGCCTGACTACCGTGAAGATCCTCGAACTATCGCCTGCCCAAACAACTTTCGATGCGATGGCCGGGGGATGATCGGCGCACCGGCCACGCTCCGCTTGGTCGGGCTGGAGGCACAACATCGACATTCGCCTCACAGAAACCACCGGCCAGGCTCGCCTACTACCCAAAACAGCCTGAAAACTCAAGACAACTGTCGAAGTTCTAGCGACCGAGGATCGCTAGTTCACACCCGCGACAGGCTGGCCACCAGGGGCAGGCGTCGCCGGCCCCAGTGTCCGGCCGGGCCGTCGTAGACACCGGGCAACCGATAGCCGCACCCCCGGCAGCAGCCGTCGTCGGTCAGACCATAATGGCGCATCGCATACCAGTCGCGAACCACAACCGCCGATCCGCACCCGGGACACCGCGTGCTGTCGCCCTCGGCGTCGTGGACGTTGCCGGTGTAGACGAACCGCAGGCCCTCGCGCAGGCCGATGCGGCGGGCGCGCGTCAACGTGGCAGGCGGTGTCGGGGGTGTGTCCAGCATCTTGTAATCGGGATGGAATGCGGTGAAGTGCACCGGCACATCGACGCCGAGGTGCTCCCGGATCCACGCGCATTCGGCGGCGATCTCGGCGTCGCTGTCGTTGCGTCCCGGAATGAGCAGGGTGGTGATCTCCAGCCACACGTCGGTCTCGTGCCGCAGGTAGAGCAGGGTGTCCAGCACGTCGTGCAGACGCCCGACGCAGACCTTGCGGTAGAAGTCCTCGGTGAACGCCTTCAGGTCGACGTTGGCAGCGTCGATGTGCCGATAGAACTCCGCGCGAGGGTTAGGACACATGTAGCCGGCCGTCACCGCGATCGCTTTGATGCCACGGTAGTGACAGGCGTCGGCGACATCGGCGGCGTACTCCCAGAAGATCGTCGGATCATTGTAGGTGAATGCCACACTGCGACAATGCAATTCGTCAGCGGCGCGGGCGATGTCGTCGGGGGTGGCCCGGCTGGCCAGGGTATCGACCTCGCGAGACTTAGAGATATCCCAGTTCTGGCAAAACTTGCAGGCGAGGTTGCACCCCGCAGTGCCGAACGACAGCGCCGCCGAACCCGGCAAGAAGTGGTTGAGCGGCTTCTTTTCCACCGGGTCGACGCAGAACCCGCTCGACCGCCCGTAGCTGGTGAGCTTCACCTGATCGTCGATCCGGCAGCGGACAAAGCACAGGCCGCGCTGGCCCTCGTGCAGCTTGCATGCGCGCGGACAGACGTCGCACTGAATCCGGCCGTCGTCGAGGCGATGCCAGTGTTTCGTCGCGGTGGTGAACCGGTCGTCTTCGGGAACGAGTGGGGTCATGGTGTGCTCTCGGCGCCAGGTTACGCCCCGCGCAGTCGGCTCAACACCTGCTGGTGGAGTAGGCCGTTGGTGGCCACGGCGCTGCCGCCGTGCGGGCCGGCGGTGCAATCCGACGAAGTGGTCAAGCTTTCGTGCCAACCACCGGCTACAGCAGCGCACCCGGCGCGGTCATGCCCAGCACGACCAGCATCAGCATCAGCAGGAACCAGCCCGCGCCCTGCCAGATCCACCAACGGCCCCGGGCCCGCCACACCCGAAACGTGCGGACGAATGCGCCGACACCACCGAGGAACAGAATCAGCGGCGCACCGATCGCCAACGTATTTCGTTGCAGGCGAGTGCAATGGGCCAGTGGGTCGGCACCGCCGCCGGACTTGCAGCCGCTGACCCACCACAGCGCAAGGCCTAGCACCAGCAGGGCGACGACGATTACCACCGCGTCGAATCGGACGGCGTCGGCGAACGTGCGCCTTGCCTGCGGGCTATCAGAGCCGGACGACGTGGTTGGGCTGTTCATGGTTGTGCGCTGGCCGGAGCGGGGTGTCGGCCCTCGATGTCGGCGTTGGCGGCTTGTCGCGCGCAGCGCGCGCAACAGCCCGTCGTGTCACGGGCTCCAACGCCGTGGCCGCCGATTGGGCAACCGCACGTCGCGCATGACGGCGCCAATCGCGGGCCGCGCAATCGAAGCCAGCGGTGCGGCCCTTCGCCCAGGTGGGGGCCGAGTGCCTTGCCGTCGTCGTTGCCGTGCGCGCTGCACATCGCCACGGCGCTGATATTCCCCGCCCGGTCCCCGGATAAACGTTGACATGCTCCCCGGCAAGAATGCCGGGGACTCCCGGGCAAGTTGCGCCGCTTGTTTGGGGCAGGCTCGTCGGCTCATGGGTTCAGGGCTGGCTGGGTGGTGTGCCCGCCGCCGTGGTCGACGAGCATGTCGAGGTCATGTTGCCAGCCGGTGCCACGGATACGGTCAACGACGAGCCGGGTAAGACCAACAAGGGCGGCTGCGGCGGCGGCCACGGTCAGCCAGATTCCCAATGCTGCCAGCACAGCCTGCACAGCCGCCAAGGCCACCGGTGTCGGCGCGTCGACCTGATCACCAAAGTTGTCTACCCAGATACCAACACGGTCACCGGCTTTGATTGTCGATTGTTCGGTGACCGCGCCGGTGCGTTCAGTCCCGCCGGCCAGCCACCGGGCACGCACGGTGATCAGTTTTCGTGGCCGAGTCGGGTTCGGCGGCGCGGTCGGTGGTGTCGGTCACCGTCGCGGTGACCGCGTGCCGGGTCTGGGCCTGCTCGGCGTAGAGGTGGCTGCGGGAGTCATGAACCGCAGTGCCGACGGCCCCGGCGACTGGGGCGGCCAGTAGCCACACCACGATGGCCAGCCCCAAAACCGCGGCCTCGACCCGATCGCTGATGCGCACCAGGGGATTACGGCCGAACATCCGCACAAACCGCCACCGCAGCAAACCCAGGGTGAACGTGTCCATCGCGACTTCTCCAGCCAGCGAGCCGAGGTTGACATGCTGATCATCACCGCGGCGGGCTGGCGACCTCTAGGCTCGGATGGCCTTCACACCAGCGGCGGTGGTCATCGAAAACTTTTCACCCGTCTCGGCGGTGTCGTCAGGCTCAGGCGAATGGAGATGGTATCCGTTGTGACAGTCAGCATGTGCGACGCGGCAGCGTTTCGGCGCAGTCCAACTCCCCACCATCCAACGGACAGAGCCCGACCACCCGATCGGCAAGTAGCGATCTCGTGGGGTTCACCGCGCCCAGGGACTGTAACGGTTTTCCTCCAAGAGGAAAACGAGCAACCTCACCCACGGGCATGTAACACGGTCCGCTGGTGTCCGTGCTACTTGCGTTACGCGCTCCGGTGATGACGCCGATGACGACCGGCAAGACGAACGTACCCCCAGTTGATGGCCCAGCCGTGACCGATCGCGATAAGCACTAGGCCGAGGATGAAAACGATATAACCCAGAAGTGGACGGTCCTCGCCTAGGCGCTTCCCCCACACCGAGCCAACAGAGCCAGCCAGACCTATCACGAGCCAGCAAAAGGGGTGTCTGAGGAAGCTCAACGAGCTGGTGTCGTCTGCCATTTCTGTTGCCGCTCCTCTCACATTGCCGCATCCTTGGGAACTGCTGGCCGTAACAATACTTCTCACTCAAAGGGTTGTAGGAGGCTATGCCCGCCCACCGTTCTAACTGCTTTGCGCGGTTATTGGTGGGCACAGTTGGCGGCGTAGCGGGCTGGCGGCTGGTAGCCGAGGGCGGATTGGGGTCGGTGGTCGTTGTATTGATACTTCCAATCTGCGACGAGGACGCGGGCGTGCGCCAGTGGCGTGTTCCCGGTGAATGAGTCCAACCAGTTTTAGAGTCCTGTGGCCCGATGTCGGGCTGGAAGGGACGATGAAAACATGGCTGGTCGGAAGCGGCATTCCGCGGAGGACATCGTGCGCAAGCTGCGGCGGGCGGACGAGTTGGCTGCCGAGGGCAAGACCGGTGAGGAGATCGCCGCCGAGCTCGCAGTGTCTGCGGCGACGCTGTACAACTGGCGGCGCGCCTACGGCGGGATGGACACCGACGCCGCCAAGGAGCTCAAGGAGTTGCGCGAGCAGAACTCCCGCCTCAAGCGGCTGCTGGCCGAGGCCGAACTGGAGAAAGACGCCCTGCGCGAGGTGGCCAAGGGAAAATTCTGAGCCCAGCTGCCAAGCGGCGCGCCGTGGACATGCTCACCACCACGTTGAGCCTGTCGGAACGGTTGGCGTGCAAGGCGGTTGGGCTGGCCCGCTCCACCTACCGACGACTACCCCAAGCGCAGACCCCAGCCGATCCGGATGCCGACATGCGGGCCTGGCTGCGCTCCTACGCCACCAAACACCCGTGCCATGGGTTCCGGCGTGCGTGGGCGGCGTTGCGCTACGACGAGCACCGTGAGGTCAACAAGAAGAAGGTTCACCGGCTCTGGCGCGAGGAAGGGCTGCAGGTGCGGGTGCACAGCCCGCGCAAGCGGGCAGGGGTGTCCTCGATCCCGCCGGTCGAGGCCGATGCCCCGAACGTGGTGTGGGCGATCGATTTCCAGTTCGACTCCACCGGCGACGGCAAGGCAATCAAGATCGCGTCGATGATCGACGAACACACCCGCGAATCGCTACTGCACCTGGTGGAACGCTCGATCACCGCCGAACGCCTCGTCGCCGAACTCGAATCGGTGTTCGCCGCGGCCGGCGGCCCACCGACGGTGCTGCGGATGGACAACGGCCCGGAATTGGTTTCTCAAGCGCTGCAACGGTTCTGCGACGGCAAGGTCGGCATGTGCTACATCCCGCCGGGTACCCCGTGGAACAACGGCTACATCGAATCGTTCAACAACCGCCTCAGGAAGGAGTGCCTCAACCGCAACCACTGGAACAGTCTGTTCGAGGCCCGGGTGGTCATCGGCGACTTCAAACACGAGCACAACCACCGCCACCGGCACTCGGCCCTGGGCTACCGAACGCCGGCCGAGTACGCTGCGGCGTGCAGGCACACCCACACCCCGGTGGCCTGCGAGATCAACTGAATCCGGAACGAACAAACTTGGTTCCAGATCTGGGTGGGGTGGACAGTATCGGGGACTCGCCCTGTTATGGGCGGTGCAACCGAGGTCCAGCGCGATGTTCTCCGCCATGATCACCGCGTTGGTCTGCACGAGGGCCCGGTCGCCACGAAAGCTGATCGAGGGATTGGTGATCAGGTGTTTGGTACGCAGGTCGGAGGCGCCCATGCGGGCGGAGCCGTCGACGAAATCGGTGGCCAGGCCGTCGAACCAGGTGATCGCGATGGTGGCGTCGGGGTGGAACAGCCCGCGCAGTTGATCCCACTCGCCCAGGTCGCGGTGGATCCACCCGGTCATCAGGTCGGTGATCGCCGCCCGGTCCTCGATGCGTGTGCTCACAGTGAGCCTCCTCGGGTTAATGAACGACGATGTTCACTGAAATTGTCTCGACTTCGCGCTTCTGGGATCGGGTCGACAAACGCGACGGGGTCTGGCGGATCGCCCAACGCGAAAGCAGCTGCGACATGAGCTCGTTTAGCTTCCTGGTCGGCGTCCAGGACATCGATGAGGAAGCTGTGCGCCGCTACCCGCGCGAGTACGCCGCCCTGGCCTATCTGCTGGAGAAGTCCGGCTTCCCGATCGTGCGGGAGTTCCCGACCCGGGGCAGCGACCTAGAAGCCGAGATGAAGACCGCCGGCAGCGCCTGGCTCCAGCAGGACTGACCGCCCACCTCCCCCGGCAGATTGCAGCCAGCAGGTATATCGGCTGCATGGCAGCGGTAGCGACATCGCCGATCGTGGCTGTGACGATGACAAACGAAAGTAAGCCGTGATCACACCACGGGCCCGCTCTAAGGGGCGCAAACGTGGGGCGTGTCCAAAGCGGGACTGTGGCGGCACCACTGGTGTCACCATGCCGACTCCCAAAACTGGGCGCACACAACCCGATAAGTCGCTGATTCCAGGAGTTACACATGTCTACCACTGCGGCCGACAGTATCGCCGGCGTCGTCATCCCCGACACCGAGCTAGTACGCGAGATTACCGCCTTCATCAGGGACGCCGAGGATGATTTGCTTTTCGATCATTCGCGGCGGGTGTTTCTGTTCGGCGTGCTGCAGGGCCGGCGCCGCGGACTGCAGCCGGATCTAGAACTGCTCTATGCCGGGGCCATGTTTCACGATATCGGGCTCACCGAGACCTACCGCACTTCCATGTTGCGTTTCGAGGTCGACGGGGCCAACGCGGCGCGCGACTTCCTGCTCGATCACGGTGTCGGCGAAGCTGACGCCCGGAAGGTCTGGCTGAGCATCGCGTTGCACACCACACCCAACGTGCCCGAATTCCTCGATCCGGAAATCGCTTTGGTCACCGCCGGTGTGGAGACCGACGTGCTGGGTATCGACCGTGACGCGCTGTCCCCAGAAACGCTTGACGCCGTCACCGCCGCCCACCCACGACCAGATTTCAAGCGTCGGATACTGCGAGCGTTCAACGACGGCAACAAACACCGCCCGCACAGCACTTTCGGAAACGTCAACGCTGACGTACTCGAGTATTTCGATCCATCGTTCGTCCGCGAGGATTTCGTCGATATCATCCGCAACAACTGCTGGCCGGAGTGAAATGCACTCCGACAGGACCTATTTGAGCTCGCCGAAACGGAGATATCCGGCGGATAACAGCCCGGAGCCGCGGCCGCCCAGCGCATCCAGTGTCTGAATCTGTGGATTACTTGTCGCTCTTCATGCTGCAGCGATGCCCCACGCTCAGCGAGATTGGAATCAGTCGAACTGGGCCCGACCTACACCCCTACCCACCACCAAGGAGAAGAAATGGCATTCGAAGAAAACACCAAACCGCTGACCACCGCGGCGGGTGCGCCCGTCACGGATAATCAGAACAGCATGAGTGCCGGTCCACGCGGCCCGCTGCTCTTGCAAGATCTGTGGCTTATCGAGAAGCTCGCCCACTTCGCCCGCGAAGTCATCCCCGAGCGGCGCATGCACGCCAAGGGTTCCGGCGCCTTCGGCACGCTCCGCGTCACCCGCGACATCACCCAGTACACCAAGGCAGCGATCTTTAGTCGGGTCGGCAACACCTGCGAGATGTTCGCCCGGTTCTCCATAGTAGCCGGCGAGCGCGGCGCCGCCGACGCCGAGCGCGACATCCGCGGCTACGCGCTGCGCTTCTACACCACCGAAGGCAACTGGGATGTGGTCGGCAACAACACGCCGGTGTTCTTTCACCGCGACCCGCTAAAGTTCCCCGACCTCAACCGCGCGGTCAAGCGTGACCCGCGCACCAATCTGCGTGACCCGGAGAACAACTGGGGCTTTTGGACCAACCTGCCCGAATCACTGCACCAGGTGACCATCACCATGAGCGACCGCGGCATCCCCAAGTCCTACCGGCACATGCACGGCTACGGCTCACACGCCTTCAGCATGATCAACGACGCCGGCGAGCGGCACTGGGTCAAGTTCCACTTCCGCACCCAACAGGGCATCGAGAATCTCACCGACGCCGAAGCGACGGAACTGATCGGCCGCGACCGCGAGTCCCACGGCCGCGACCTCTACGAGGCCATCGAACGCGGTGACTACCCGAAATGGGGCGTGTACATCCAGGTGATGCCCGAAGACGACGCCTTGACCTACCGCTTCCACCCCTTTGACCTGACCAAGGTGTGGAGCCAGAAGGACTATCCGCTGATCGAGGTCGGCGAATTCGAGCTCAACCGCAACCCGGACAACTACTTCGCTGACGTCGAGCAGGCCGCGTTCACTCCGGCCAACCTCGTCCCCGGGATCTCGTTCAGCCCGGACAAGATGCTGCAGGGCCGGCTGTTCTCGTACGGAGACGCAGCCCGCTACCGAGTGGGCGTCAACCACCACCAGATCCCAGTCAACTACCCACGTGCAGCCAAGCTGGTCAATACCTATCACCGCGATGGGGCCATGCGCGTCGACGGCAACCAGGGTGGAGTCGCGGGTGTCGAGCCCAACAACTTCGGTCGTTGGGCTGAACAGCCCGCCTACGCCGATCCGGCTCAGTCGGTCGGGTCCACCGCGGATCACTTCGACTTTCGCGAAGACGACGACAACTACTTCGAACAACCCGGTGACCTGTTCCGACTCATGACCGGCGACGAGCAGCAGCGGCTCTTCGACAACACTGCACGCGCCATCAAGGGCGCCCGGCGCCAGACCGTCGAAAAGCACATCGAGAACTGCACCCAGGCCGACCCCGCCTACGGCGAAGGCGTGCGCAAGGCCTGCGAGGCCCTCGGCGCGCTGTAACAGCCAACCGCGCCCGACTCACCGGAACCCTTGCCCCCGCACCTTTGGGGCGGCAAGGTCCAGCGCTCGCCCGACCTTGACCAGTTTGGAGTTGACATGACATACAAGGTGATTGACGACCCGAAAGCCCCCCTCGATACCGAGGTTCTGGACCTGGCATCACGAATATTCGATATGGCTCGCAGCGGCGACGCCGCAATGTTGGCCGCCTACCTCGACGCGGGCGTACCCGTGAACCTCACCAACACCAACGGGGACACCCTGGTGATGCTAGCCAGTTATTACGGACACGAGTCCGCTGTCACGGCGCTGATCACGCGCGGAGCCGACGTTGATCGACACAACAATCGAGGGCAGACCCCGTTGGCAGGCGCCGCCTTCAAGAACGACACAACGATCATCGAACTGCTGCTGTCAGCCGATGCCGATCCCCTGGCAGGCTCGCCGTCCGCACTTGAGACCGCGCGGTTCTTTGAAAGGGAGGAACTCGCGCGGCAACTGTTGCAACACATCCAGTGGCGGCGCAGCGTGAACGTCTAGCCGCAACGCGCACACGTGGCATCGGGCAGACCATTTCGCGCAGTGCGGGGAGTCTAGTGCAGTCTCGCTGGGCGCACGAAATGCGCTTAGGGCAACACGACATTCATCCGAGGAGGATGCATCATGACGGACAAGCCCAACATCGTTCTCGTGCACGGTGCATTTGCTGACGGTTCGCACTGGCGGCCCATCATCCCAGGGCTGTTTGCAGCGGGGCATCAAGTGATGGCGGCGCAGAACCCGCTCACGTCGCTGGCTGACGACATCGCAAACACCCGGAAGCTGGCCGAATGGATGGGGGGTCCGACCCTGCTGGTAGGCCACTCCTACGGCGGAGCCGTGATCACCGGCGCAGGCCGAGCAACCAACGTGGTCGGACTGGTCTACATCGCCGCGTTCGCCCCGGCGCAGGGCGAAAGCGTGAATAGCATTATTCTCGCCAGCAGCGACCCCGCGCCCGGCTTGGCGAGTATCAGCCCTGCATTCGACGACGACTTGCTGTGGCACCGCCAGGACACGTTCCACGACAGCTTCTGCCAGGACCTCGACGACACCGAGTCGCTGGTGATGGCAACAACCCAAAGGCCGCTCGCACGTCGCTGCTTGGACGATGTCACCGGGGAACCGGCGTGGAAGATCAAGCCGAGCTGGTATCAGGTCTCGGCCCAAGACCGAATGATCCCGCCGCAGACCGAGCGGTGGATGGCTGAGCGCATCCACGCCCGCGAAACCATCGAGCTCGACACCAGCCACGCCTCGTTCGCCACCCGGCCCACCCAGGTACTCGAACTCATCACCAACGCCGCCGCCGCCGTCTGATACCGATCAGGCGCTACACGAAGAGGGTTAGGCCGAAGAGGGAGAAACCGTTCGCTGCGGAATACACGCTTTTGGCCGAGCTGGGGCTCGGTCGCAGCTAGCATCCCGCTGGAGCTTCAGAAACCCGTTGGGGATGCTGGGGGATGTGCCAGGTGTGCCATGCACGCCCACCCAGTCGCACCGTTGGCACAACTGGGCGACGTCTTCATTCAACGGGCCACACGACACTACGCTCTCATGGCTGCCATCTCCTTGCTGCTAACGGCCTCCGTGAGACTCCGGGGACGGCATGGCAAGTGGGATCGTGACGTCGATCGCCGTCCCGCTTCCCACAGGACTGTTGACAGTCATCTTGCCGCCGAGCACGTCAATGCGGTCTTTAAGCCCGATTATGCCGGAGCCTTTACGGGAGTCGGCTCCACCTATTCCGTCGTCGCGAATCGACAGGTAAAGGTTTTCGTCGGCGGTTCGGGCTCGCACCGCGACTTCGGAGGCTTGGGCGTGCTTGGCGGCGTTGGCAAGCGCCTCGGCCGTGACGTAGTAGGCGGCGACCTCGACCGAGTCGTGTAAGTCTGTCTCGATCGCGACATCGAGGGTCAAGGGGACCGCAGAGCGGCGCGCCAGTGCCTTCAGCGCAGCGCCCAGGCCGCCGCTGGACAGGATGGCCGGATGAATCCCGTGGGAGATTTCTCGTAGCTCCTCCAACACAGCGGTCAAACCGGAGGCAACATCGGCCAGCTCCGCATTGAGGCCGTGGAGTCCAGCTGGCACTTGATCTATCGCCATGCGCACCTTCAGTCCGAGCGTGACCAAACGTTGTTGGGCGCCGTCGTGCAGGTCACGCTCGATGCGGCGGCGCGCCTCGTCGGACGCAGCCACAATCCGTGCCCGTGAGGCGATCAGTTCGGCGTGGGTGGCGGCGGCGACGATCGCGGTGGCCGCAAGGTCGGCGAACTCGGCGATGCGATCCTCGATACCCGGTGGCAACGGGTCCGGTTGTGAGTTGCCGACCGCCGCCATCCCCCAGACCCGGCCATTCACGATCAGCGGCGCTCCCGCCGAGCTATAAATCCCATACTCGCGCATCTCCTCAGCAAGCGCGCGAGTGGCGTTGTCGTAGCTGTCTATCCGGGCGGGCCGACCGGTGCGCAACACACGCGCAGCCAGACCGGCACCAGACAGTCGCCGGCCGAGCCCCGCTTCGACCTGCAAGGTGTCGGGGTGGCCTTGGGCCAAGATGACATATGTCCCGTCGTCGTCGATGCGCGCCACCGTAGCGTTGCCGGCGTGCAGCCAACCCGCCATTTCCTCAGCCACCGCGACGAATACCTCCGATGGGGGCGCGCCTCGCGCCACCAACGTGGCCACCCGCCGCAGTCCATCCTGCGGGCTGGCGAGTTCCCCGAAACTGTCGCGGTCGTCCTGCCACACATCGCCAGTATCGCGCTGAGGTGGTGCAACAGGCCAGATGCCTGGAGTACGGCAGCGTGGCCGGACAGCTCCCCCTGACCCTCTGCGCGCCAGAGCGAACGGTCCTCGCGCGCAGAAACTATTCGCCAGCGGCTTAGGACGCGATACACGGTGGCACGGCTGACGCCGAGCGTGGACGCAATCGTGGAGACTGGCTCGCCGCTGCTGTGCATCCGCCTTGCTAGCTCTGCCCTGGACTTCCCTGGCATGCCCCACTCGATGCACGGCCACCAGCCCGAGCTATACACTCGCACCGTCACCGAATGGGCCGCCAAGCTCCCCGACACCACCACCCGCTGACCACCGACAAATCCACCCCCGGCCGAGTACGATGCCCGATGCAGGCATACCGGCAACCCGGTGGCCTGCGAGATCAACCGAATCTGGAACAACAACCCGACTCTAAAAACGGGTGGACCTAGTATCGGGGACTCGCCACCAGTGACCAGAAGACGTTGATGTTCAGGCATTCGTCGCAGACCCGGCTGTTGAACGATTCCATATAGCCGTTGCGCCACGGTCATCCGGGATGAACGCCAGTAAAAGGCGATCACGGGCCCAGTCGGCCATCGCCGCGCTTACCGGGGACGAAGAACACGACGGAGATATGTTCAGCTGACGATCGGGTCAGCGAGTGCTTCCTGCACGCCGTGTGCGGCGAACACTTTCATGGATTCGGCGACGACCTGGGAGTCTTCGTTGGCGTCGATGTCTACGACTTTGCCCCAGCGCATGCGCACGATGTGGACGCCGTGGTTCTCATACGGTGACCCGTCGGGCAGGGTCTGCGTGCCGGTCCAGCGGATGATGATCGTCGTATTGTGGGGCCAGCCCTTCACCCACACGTCGTGCACGGTCAGCTTAAGGGTGGGACAGAGTCGGCCCAACCGCTGGAACCAGCGGCGCAGCGTCTCGCGGTCGTGGCGCTCGCCACCGAGTGCGTGCTGACCCCCGAACCGGTGGTGGATGTTGGGTGCGCAGTCCTCAAGCAGGGCGTCGTAGTCCTTGTCGTTGACGCGCTCGAAGTTTTTTGTGGCGATGCGCTTGACGATGGCGTGGTACATCTGCTTGTCCTTTCGTTTCCTGGTGTGGTCGAGCCCCTGTAAGTACTGCCTACTGCCGATGCGGGCTCCACCACTCCGCCAGTACGGCGAAACGGCTTACACACCAACGCTTTCTGAGAATTGCCGTATGCGGAACCTCGATGAAACGGTAATCCCCCGTCCACAGGTCTTGACTATTCCTCCTTCAGCGCGTCTGCGGGAGGGATCAGTTCAGGTCAGCATCACCGGGGCGAACCTGCGCGGACGCTTCCGGCGGCGCGACGCCGGGCCGGACGGCACCCGGGTGACCTTGCGGCTCTCCTACCAGGCACCCGGCGGGTTGCTCGGGCTGATCGCCGACCGCATCGCGGCGTGTCAGGTCGGTCGTGTGCTGCAGCACAGCCTCGCGAACGTGCGCGCCGTGGTGGAGCCGTAAATTGCGGTTTTGCTGTTTTGCGCTCCCGGACGGGGGATCCTGACCAGATGGCGGGGCTCGCAGTCGCCGTCACCGGGCCGACCGGTGAGATCGGGATCTCGACAGTGGAAGCGCTGGAGCGTGATCCTGCGGTGGACCGCATCGTCGGGATGGCGCGGCGCCCGTTCGACCCTGCGGCCCACGGCTGGACGAAAACCACCTACCAGCAGGGCGACATCTTGGATCGCAAAGCTGTCGACGCGCTGGTGGCCGAGGTCGACGTCGTCATCCATCTCGCGTTCGTCATCATGGGCTCACGCGAGGAAAGCGCGCGCATCAACCTGGCGGGAACGCGCAACGTCTTCGAAGCGACCGTCGCCGCGCAGCGGCCCCGGCGGCTGGTGTACACGTCGTCGGTGGCTGCCTACGGTTACCACTCCGACAACCCGGTTCCGATCACAGAAGACGTGCCCCCACGCGGGTCGCCTGAGCACTACTACTCCGAACAGAAAGCCGCCTGTGAAGCCGCCCTCGCAGAAATAACCCGCGGGTCGTCGCTGGAGGTGTTCGTGCTGCGACCGTGCATCGTCGCTGGGCCGAAGGCGCCGGCGCTCGCCGACACGATGCCCTGGAATCAACTGCCCGGGGCGATCCGCGCAGCCGCACGCGCGCTGCCGGTCCTCAAGGTGCCGTTTCCGGACCCGGGAACACCGCTGCAACTCGTACATCACGACGACGTCGCAGCCGCGATCGCGCTGGCGGCAACGACGTCCGCTCCCGCCGGTGCCTACAACATCGCCGGCGACGGGGTCATCTCGATGTCCGACATGGTCTCGGCGCTGGGTGGACGGCCCGTCCGCGTGCCCCACGCTGCCGCGACCGCGGCCTCGGCGGTGATTTCGCGGCTGCCGTTCGCGCCGGCCGTGCTTGAGTGGTTACACGTCGGGCGGACCTCGGTCGTCATGGACACCAGCAAGGCGAAGTCGCAGTTGGGCTGGAAGCCGAAGTACACGTCGGCGGAAACGCTGCAGGCCCTCGCGGAGGCTGTATAACCCGTTCAGCGCCATACGATCCGCAGGACCGATCAACAGGGCGAATTCCGTAGGACCGATCAACAGGGCGAATTCCGTAGGACATTGCACTCACTACTTCCTGAATGCCGAGCCTCCACTCAGGAGGCGCTCGTGCGCACACCTGTTGGTACGAGCCGCTTCGTCATCCCGCCGCCGTTTCCCTATTCAGGCAGGAGACGGGAAGCGAAACAGGTCAATCGCCCGGGCTCATGTTGGGTCGAGGTCTCCCAGCCACGTATCGGTCGGCTATCCGCAAGGGCGGCACATTCGTCGGAGACGGCGCGCTGGGAACCAGTTGGTCAGGAATGGTTGTGTGCGTCAGGCACTTTCGGTAGTCGTAGCGGCCACCCCAAACCCCAGTTGGAACCCGTTTGACGAAACCGGCCGTTCCGGGAGCACCCACCGCGAAAAATGCGTCGTCGCACAGCGTCCCTCGACTATCCTTCACCCGCCGATCGCAGAAAGGGACGCCATGACCAACCACACCTACCGGGTGATCGAAATAGTCGGTACATCACCCGACAGCATCGTCGCTTGACAGCGGAGCTAGAGACAACGGTGATGACCGGATTCGTTCTGCCTTCGATACTGTATGGGTGACGAAGGTGCGGGCGGCGACTGCCCAGGATGCGTTAGGCGTGGCGCAGGTCCACGTCCGGTCATGGCAGATGCCCCGCGCGGCGCGATGATCCCGCGGGCGGTCGAGCTGGTCGAGGGCTACCGGCGAAAGACGATCTCTCCTGTGGAGGCCACCCGCGCCGCGCTGGCGGCCATCGACCGCTACAACCCCATGGTGAACGCGTTCGTGCTGGTGGACGCCGACGGTGCGATGGCCGCCGCCAAGGCGTCGGAGGCGAGGTGGCACGCGGCACGGCCGCTGGGGCCCGCTGACGGGGTGCCGACGTCGATCAAGGACGCCCTGTGGACCCGGGGCTGGCCGACATTGCGCGGCAGCTGGCTCATCGACGAGGCCGGTCCTTGGGACGAGGACGCGCCCAGTGTCGCGCGGCTGCGGGAAACGGGTGCGGTCCTGCTGGGCAAGACCACCACTCCGGAATACTCCTGGAAGGGCGTGACCGACTCACCCCGTTACGGAGTGACCGGCAATCCCTGGAATCCAGCCACCACCGCCGGCGGGTCCAGCGGCGGCAGCGCGGCGGCGGTGTGCCTCGGCATGGGGGTGTGGTCGGTCGGCACCGACGGTGGCGGTTCGGTGCGGATTCCCGCGGGCTTCACCGGCACCGTCGCGCTCAAGCCGACCTATGGGCTGATACCGCTATACCCACCGAGCCCGTTTGGAACGCTGTCGCACATCGGCCCGATGACTAGGACCGTGCGGGATGCCGCGGCCCTGCTGGACGTGATCAAGGGCTTCGACGCCCGCGACTGGTCGGCGCAGCCGAGACCGACCGCGTCCTTCCTGGCGGGACTGCACGACGGTGTCTCCGGGCTGCGGGTCGCGTTCTCTCCCACCCTGGGCTTTGTCCGAAACGACCCGGAGGTGGACGCCGCGGTGCGTGCTGCGGTGAGCGTTCTCGCCGACGCCGGGGCGCGGGTCGAGGAGGTCGATCCCGGCTTCGCCGACCCGGTGCAGGCCTTCCATGTGCTGTGGTTCTCCGGCGAGGCCAAGGCGCTGGAGCCGTACGGGGACACCGTCGACGACCGGGTCGATCCCGGTCTGCGCCGCACTGCGGCGGTGGGTTCGACGTATTCGGCGTCGGATTATCTCGACGCGGTCGCCGTGCGGATGCGGCTGGGTCAGCTGATGGGACAGTTCCACCAGACCTACGACGTGCTGGTCACCCCGACCCTGCCGCTGCCCGCGTTCGCCGCCGGGCAGGACGTGCCCGACGGCTGGACGTCGCCCGACTGGACCAGCTGGACGCCCTACACCTATCCGTTCAACCTGACCCAGCAGCCGGCGCTGAGCGTGCCCTGCGGGTCGACCTCGGCAGGTCTGCCGATCGGGCTGCAAATCGTGGGGCCCCGGCACGCGGACGCGCTGGTGCTGCGGGTGGGCCAGGCGTATGAGTCCGCCACAGACTGGCATCGCAAGGCACCAGCACCGACGAGCGCGGCAAGAATATGCCAAGATGGCGGACCGTGACCATCTGCACGGTTGCCTCGGACAGGAATCCCTATTTCGGCGATCCATTCGCTGCCTAACCGGCCAAGCTGACAGTCCTCCCACCGGCAGGATGCCCAGACAGCAGGAATATCGGCACGCGCGTGGTTGCTTGGGCCACCACCACCGGCCCAATGTCAGCTCACGAGCTGATGTGGCTTCGACGCTCACGTCCGATGAAGCGGCCGATCAACCAGCACCCGCTGTCCGCCTCGCCACTGAACGACGCGAATCTGATGGCCGGTTTGCACGCCGGTGACCGGGTCGACACGAAACCGACCGAACAAGGTGGTGGTGTCGAGTCGTTGTGACGCGGCCCGCACCGGCAACGATTCAACAGTTCCGGCCTCCTTCACGCAGCGCTGCCAAACGACACCCGCGGCGAAGGCCGCAGCAGCCGGATAGGGCGGCTCAGTACCGTTCGCGTCCCGGTAACAGTGGCTGAACCACTCGCTGGTGGGTCCGTCCGCGGGATGATCTGTCCCGTCGTCGAACCACTGGCACGGTCCGTAAAGCCCCCCGACGCGATCACCGATGGCGTGCCGGAGCTCATCGACTCCGGCGGCGACCAATCCAACTGCGCGCCAACGGCGTTCGCTGGCCCACTGCGCGATGGCGACGTCATCGTCGAAGGAACCGGCCGATAACAGCACATCGCCCGCCGGGATCTGCGCCAGCACGTCTCTGGCCCGGGCTGGCCGAAAAGTGACCGACCGCCGCAGCAGACCGAGTCGCCGGGCCGCCACCGCCGCCCCTTCGGCCACCTCGCGGCCGAACCCCGTATCGACGTGGATTATTACCACCCGCGACCCCTCACCAAGACCGTCGGCGGCAAGGGTTTCCAGCACCGCGCCGAGATAGCGGTAAGCCGGAGACTCCACGTTGACGACACCCGGATACGCCGGCCGCGCCAGCCGGGCAGTGGCGCCACCATGGTTCCAGACGACCCCTTTGCTGGCGGCCGCAGCCGCCAGCGCCGGCCCCGAACCGTAGGGCCCGAACACCACGTCGGGCCGGCTAGCCTCGGCGGCCCGTATCGCGGACGCCGCGGACGGGTAAGCGTCGACCACGTCCAGATTTACTCCAGCACGCTCGGCCCACAGAGCCAGGGCGCTCGCCCCTGCTTTCCCGAATCTGGCCAGCGGCCCCGACAGTGGGGTAACCAGCACGGCGCGAGCTGCCACGCCCACAACTTAAGCGTGTCGAACAACCGCCCACTCCCCGGGGCAGTACCGATCGTGGCATCGGACTGCGGTTCAACACCGTTGCCGGGGGCGCTGTCGATGACCACTCCCGACACGCCTAACCCCTTCCAGATCCGTTGGCCTCGGCCACCCCACCCGCTAAGCGCGCCGGCCCCAGCCAGCATCCCGGCCTGAGCCGCAGGGCACCTCGCTGCAGAGCCGCTCCAGCAAATCCAGGCCCTATTCATACCGGCTCGGATGAGGCCCACGGGGTACGGTGCGGCTGGCGTGCGTTCGGCCCCGCGCTTCGACCGCTCCCCTCCTGGAGGGACGATCAATACGACGCGATCGAATATCCACGGTTACCAGTAGACTGCTGGATCGTGCGAAACCCGCTGTAGTGCAACAGCTTTGAAATGCTCTTGCGTGCCGATAACTGCGGTTCACGGTGAACCTTCCCCTTTCGGCGCGCGGGTCGGTCGGCGGTGCAGCTTCCCGGCAACGAAGTGCAGGCATCATCCGAATCCGCGAACAACGCAACCGCGACGGCCTGCTGCCGGCAACGAAATGCCGCGAGACTGGCGTCGCAGTGTCATCCGCGTTTCGCGCGCACCCACTGAATAGTGCCGAGACTCTTGGTCCGTACGCCGATGAAGCCGTGGTCTTCGAGGATGTCGCCGAGTTCGTCTTCGCCGAACAAA
>JARLGS010000885.1 GCA_031292695.1 Mycobacterium sp.
CCAGGTCGGCCGTGGGCGCCGGGCCGCCCCCGGGCAGTCCCGACGACATCTTGCGCAGCTCGTCGGCGATCTGATCGGACGCCTGTTCCACTTCGGCCCGACGTCCCTGCCAGGTGTCGGTGACCGCCGAAAGCAGCTGCAGAAAGCCGTCTTTCGGGTAGTAGGTGCCACAGAAGAAGGGGCGCCCGTCGGGAGTCAGGAAACAGGTCATCGGCCAGCCACCCTGGCCGGTCATGGCGACGGTGGCGTTCATGTAGATCGCGTCGAGGTCGGGCCGTTCCTCCCGGTCGACCTTGATGCAGACGAAACGGGCGTTGGCCACCGCCGCAACTTCGGCGTCCTCGAACGACTCGTGGGCCATCACGTGACACCAGTGGCACGCGGCGTATCCGATGGACAGCAGGATCGGCACGTCCCGCTCGGCGGCCTGGGCGAGCGCCTCCGGCGTCCACTGCTGCCAGTGCACCGGGTTGTCGGCGTGCTGACGCAGGTATGGACTGGTGGCGGTACCGAGGGTGTTAGCCATCCTTTGATTCTGGTGCACTGACTTCCGGTGCGTCAGGCCCGTCATCAACCGGGCCGACGGTGCCGTCGTCCACCGCCTGATCCGGTTCCGGATGCGCGGGGTCGAACGAGTCCGGCAGCTTGCGCAGGTGCTTGTTCATGGACCAGACCAGCGCCACCACGGCTACCAGCAGAATCAGCGTGACCACCAACCCGGCCGGGCTGGCCTTGCCGAAGTCGGGTCCGGTCTGGCGCGGCGCGTCGGCGAGCAAGACAGTCAACGGAACAGCAATCACAGTGAAACCCCCGTGAACAGATCGGTCTCGGGCAGCGCCACCGAAACTCGGGATCGGGCCAATTCGAACTCCTCTGTCGGCCACAATCGCTGTTGCCACTCGATGGGTGCGCGGAAGAAGTCGCCGTTCGGGTCGATCTGCGTGGCGTGCGCCAGCAGGGCGTCGTCACGCTGCTGGAAGAACTCGGCGCACTCGATGCGGGTGGTCACCCGGCTGGCGAACGGATCGTGCTCGGGGTCCCAGTGCTCCAGCCACTTGTCGAACGGGCCCTTATCGCCGTTCTTGGCGAACTCGTCCTGCAGCAGCTGCATGCGCTGCCGCAGGAAGCCGTGGTTGTAGTACAGCTTGGCGACGCTCCACGGCGCGCCCGCATCGGGGAACCGCACGTGGTCGGCGGCTGCTTCGTAGGCCGCGATGGACACCTGGTGGCAGCGGATGTGGTCGGGGTGGGGATAGCCGCCGTTCTCGTCGTAGGTGGTCATCACGTGCGGGCGGAACTCGCGAATGACCTGCACCAGCCGCTCCACGGGGTGCTCGATGGGCACCACCGCGAAGCACCCGTCGGGCAGCGGCGGCAGCGGATCGCCCTCGGGCAGCCCGGAGTCGACGAACCCCAGCCAGTGATGCTCGACGCCGAGGATCTCGGCGGCCTTGGCCATCTCGTCGCGCCGGACCTCGGTGATCCGGCCGTGCACCTCGGGCAGGTCCATCGCCGGGTTGAGGATGTCGCCGCGTTCCCCGCCGGTCAGGGTCACCACCATGACCCGGACGCCGTCGGCCGCGTACATGGCCGTGGTGGCGGCACCCTTGCTCGACTCGTCGTCAGGGTGCGCGTGTACCGCCATCAACCGCAGTTCGCTCACGTGTGCCTTACCTACTGTCTCTACTCGGCGGGACAACTCGATGCAGTCCAACCATGCCAGTGGGTCCTATAGTTCCAGTCCAGGCAATCCGAACCGACCGATGGGGCACCCAAACCAGCCATGATCGAGCGTCCGACCGCCCGCTACGGGCAGCAGCGCCTGTCCCGGCTGACCCGTCGGCGGCTGGCCATCGGCCTCACGCTGCTGATTGTCGCCGCCGGCGCGGCGCTCGCGCTCGTCGCGTACCAACGACTGGGGACGTCCCCGGTCAAGGGTGAATTGAGCAGCTACAAACTGGTGGACAACGAGACCGTGGCGGTGACCATCTCCGTCACCCGGGAGGACCCGGCCCAGCCCGTGGTGTGCATCATCCGGGCCCGGGCCCTCGACGGCAGCGAGACCGGACGGCGGGAGGTGCTCGTGGCACCGTCGCAGGCCAAAACAGTCCAGGTCACCGCGGTCGTCAAGTCGACCAAACCGCCGGTCGTCGGTGACGTGTACGGCTGCGGCACCGACGTTCCGTCGTACCTCGTCGCGCCCTGAACGCGGCCGGCTGACCGTCCATCGGGCGAACTCCGAACTGCGAAATTGTGAAGATTTGGGGACGGCGCAGTGGTACGCTTATGCAGTACACGGTTCCGACTGGGGCCGTGTATTGCTGCATTAGCGGGCCCCTTCAGCGAGGCCCCAGCGCAGCAACGCCGCCCCGGAAAACGGGGCACCCCGGCCCGAAGCCGGGGCACGAACGCACGCTTACAACGACAGGAGCGCGGCAGACATGACCGATACCCAGGTCACCTGGCTCACCGAAGAGGCCTTCGAGCGGCTCAAGGCCGAACTCGACCAGCTGATCGCCAACCGCCCGGTCATCGCTGCGGAAATCAACGACCGACGCGAAGAGGGCGACCTCCGCGAGAACGGCGGCTACCACGCAGCCCGTGAGGAGCAGGGCCAGCAGGAAGCCCGCATCCGCCAGCTGCAGGATCTGCTGAGCAACGCCAAGGTCGGCGAGGCACCGAAGAAGTCCGGTGTGGCGCTGCCCGGCTCGGTGGTGACCGTCTTCTACGACGAGGACAAGAACGACACCGAGACGTTCCTGATCGCCACCCGCCAGGAAGGCGTCACCGACGGCAAGCTCGAGGTGTACTCCCCCAACTCACCGCTCGGCCATGCGCTGATCGACGCCAAAGTCGGCGAGGAGCGCAGCTACACCGTGCCCAGCGGCGCCACGGTCAAGGTCACGCTGGTCAAGGCGGAGCCCTACCACGCCTGAGGCCACCGGCTGATCATCCATGGCTCAAATCGCCGAGGACCTGTATCTGCTGTTACTGGACAACTCGTCCGCGCAACCAGGTCTGGATCAACCACGCCGGCACCGCGTACTGACCGGCGCCGTCCTGCTGGACCTGGCGTTGGCATGCCGAATTCGGCCTGCCGCGCCAGGTGACGGCGCCCCAGAGGGACATCTGGTCGCGCTGGCAGGCGGGGACGACGTCGACCCGGTGTGTGCGCCGGCAATGGAGCTGCTTCGGCAACAGCCGCTCCGGCCGGGTTCGGTGCTGTCCAAACTGCGCAAGAGCACCGAGGCCGACCTCATCAACCAGCTGGAGCGCGCCGGCCAGTTGCGCCGGCACCCCTTGGGTACCAGCCGGTTCCGGCAGCAGTACGCGTTACCGCTGACGGACCGGGCGCGAGTCGGCCAGGCCCGCGCGGCACTGCTGTCGGCATTGTTCGACCGCAGACCGCCCACACCGGCGACCGCGGCCATCGTGACGCTGCTGCACACCGTCGACGGTCTCGGGTCTCTGATGAGCCTGAACGACCGCGGCTGGCGCTGGGTACACGCGCGCGCCGGCGACATCGCCAGTGGCAGTTGGGTCAACGAATACGCGACCGGCGTGCCCGAGATCAACCTGGTCGTCACCGCCGCTGCAGTGCGCAGCGTTCTGATCTAGCCGAACGGCCAGTTCTCGCACGGATTTTCGCGTTTCGCGGCGCACAAGTGGCCGCTCGGCGAATTCAGCCCAGCGCCTGCTTCAGATCTCCGACGAGGTCGGCCACATCTTCGATCCCGACCGACAGCCGGACCAGGTCGTCCGGCACCTCGAGCTGCGACCCCGCGGTGGACGCATGTGTCATGGCAGCCGGATGCTCGATCAGCGATTCCACCCCGCCGAGCGACTCTGCCAAGATGAAAATCTCAGTGCGCGAGCACAATTCGTGCGCCGCCTGACGCCCGCCACGCAACCGCACCGACACCATGCCGCCGAATCCGCTCATCTGGCGGGCGGCCACCTCGTAGCCCGGGTGGCTCGACAGGCCCGGGTACAGCACCGTCGCCACCGCGGCGTGGTCATTCAGGAATTCGGCCACGCGCATGGCGTTTTCGCAGTGCCGCTGCATGCGCAACGGCAGCGTCTTGAGGCCGCGGTAGGTCAGGTAGGCGTCGAACGGGCCGGGCACCGCGCCGGCCCCGTTCTGCAGGAAGCCGAACGCCGCGTCGAGTTCCTCGTTGTTGGTCACCAGGGCGCCGCCGACCACGTCGGAGTGCCCGCCGATGTATTTGGTGGTCGAGTGCAACACGATGTCGGCACCGAGGGACAGCGGCTGCTGCAGTGCCGGTGAGGCAAAAGTGTTGTCCACCAACACCTTCACCCCCGACGTCGCGGCGATCTGCACGATGCCCGCGATATCGGCGATGGACAGCAGCGGATTGGTCGGGGTCTCCACCCAGATCAGTCGGGTCTTCGAGGTGATCGCGGCGCGCACCTCGTCCAGGTTGGACAGCTGCGTCGGCGTGTGGGTGATGCCCCACTGCGTGAACACCTTGTCGATCAGCCGGAAGGTGCCACCGTAGGCGTCGTCGGGGATGACGATGTGGTCGCCGGGACGTAGCACCGTGCGCAGCGCGCAGTCGGTGGCGGCCATGCCGGAACTGAACGCCCGTCCGTAGGTGCCGCCCTCGACGGCGGCCAGCAGGGTCTCCAGCGCCGACCGGGTCGGGTTGCCGGTGCGGGCGTACTCGAAGCCGCCGCGCAGGCCACCGACGCCATCCTGGGCGAACGTCGAGCTGGCGTAGATCGGGGTGTTGACCGCACCGGTAGCCGGGTCCGGTCGGAATCCGGCGTGGATGGCCCGGGTCGACGGTCCATAAGCTCGGTAGTGGTCTGCCTTGCTGCGCTGCTCGCTCACAGGCGCCAGCCTAGTGCGGCGACGTCAGTCGCGGAGCTTGCGGCCTGATGAGTCGGGGACGTTGCCCATCAAGATGAGGATGCCGTCGATCAGAGGCCAAATCGCACCGATGCCGCAAGTTACCAGCGACACAACGATTTGCAGAACACCGATGGTCGTATAGCCGAGATAGAAACGACCGACGCCCAAGCTACCCAACAAGATCTGCAATACACCGGCCGTCACCTTGGACTTGTCCGACATCGGCAATCCGGTCATGGGATCGCGTCCGAAGGGTGCGGTCGGGTCAAGTGCATATTGTGGCAGGCCGTAGCCCGGCGGCGGATAGCCCGGCGGCGGATAGCCCGGCGGCGGGTAACCCGGCGGCGGGTACCCCGGCTGTCCGGCAGTCGGGTACGCCGGCCCCGGCGGGCCGCTCGGCGCCGGGTCGCCCTGACCGTAGGTGTACCCCTGGCCGAACGGCGACTCACCGGGTTGTTGCTGACCGGCCTCGCCGGGTTCATGCGGATTCGACATCGTTCAGTCGGCCTTTCCGCTCCGAGTAGCTGTGGGTGCCGCTGCCGCCCAGAATGGCAGCGAGCAAGCCGAAGTAGAACAGGGACGGGCATCGTCCACCCCATCCATCCGAGCTCTGCGCGATCAGCGTAGCCCGGCCTGCCCTCGCGATACGACGAACTCCCGGTGTAGACATGCACCATGGCGACTCTGCTCGACGACCTGATCGGCACCGATGACCTGCTCACTCCCGAGGACATCGAGCTTCGCACCATGGTGCGCCAATTCGGCGAGCAGCGGCTGCGGCCCTACATCGCGGAGTGGTTCGAAAGCGGTTCGGTGCCGGTCCGCGAGATCGCCCTGGAGGTCGGAAAGCTGGGCCTGCTCGGCATGCACCTCACCGGGTACGGCTGCAGCGGTTCGACTGCGACCGCATACGGCCTGGTATGCCAGGAACTGGAAGCCGTCGACAGCGGCATCCGGTCGCTGGTGTCGGTGCAGGGGTCCCTGGCGATGTTCGCGATCCACCACTGGGGCAGCGAGGAGCAGCGCGAGCAGTGGCTCCCCGGTATGGCGGCCGGCGAGCTCATCGGCTGTTTCGGCCTGACCGAGCCCGATTTCGGATCCAATCCCGGTGGCATGCGCACCACCGCCCGTCGGGACGGAGCCGACTGGGTGCTGAGCGGTTCGAAGATGTGGATCACCAACGCCTCGGTCGCCGACGTCGCCGTGGTGTGGGCCCGCGCCGAGGAAGGCGTGCTGGGCTTCGCGGTACCAACTGACACACCGGGATTCAGCGCGCGGGAGATGACCCGCAAGATGTCGCTGCGGGCGTCGGTCACCTCCGAGTTCAGCCTGGACGACGTGCGGCTGCCGGAGTCGGCCCGACTGCCCGGCGCGCGAGGCCTCGCCGGCCCGTTGAGCTGCTTGTCAGAAGCGCGGTTCGGCATCGTCTTCGGCGCCGTCGGCGCGGCCCGCGACTGTCTGGAGGCCACGCTGGACTACGTCGGCACCCGCACGGTGTTCGACAAGGCGCTGGCGGGCTATCAGTTGACCCAGGCCAAGATTGCCGACATGGCCGTCGAGCTGGCCAAGGCGCAGCTGCTGGCCCTGCACCTCGGACGGCTCAAGGATGCCGGGAAGATCAAGCCCGAGCAGGTCAGCATCGGCAAGCTCAACAACGTGCGGGAAGCCATCAAGATCGCCCGACAGTGCCGAACCCTGTTGGGCGCCAACGGAATCACCTTGGAATATCCGGTGATCCGGCACGCCAACAACCTGGAATCGGTGCTGACCTACGAGGGCACGTCCGAGGTGCACCAGTTGGTGATCGGGCAGGCGTTGACGGGAGTCAGTGCGTTCCGCTGACCGGTTTCCGAACCGGCGGCGGTGCGACGCATACCGTCTCCATGGCCTTGTCGGCGAAGGTCTGTTTCCGCGCATCCCAGAGCGGCCACAGATAGCCGACGACCGACAGGTCTGCCAGGTGTACCGCCTGGCGCAGTAGCGACCGGGCGAAACCGATTGGCGCACCCGAGGTTTGGCCGACCACCCGGCAGCGCACGACGGTCTTGCCGAGGCTGGCGCCGGTACGGCCCTGGCGGTAGCCGAAGTTCCAGATCAGATAGCCGACCATCAGCAGCCAAGTCCCGGCCAGGCTGACGTAGCCCAGCGTCGAATACCCGTCGCCACACTGCGCACCACCGTCGAATGCGGAGGTGTCGGTGTCGCACACCCGGTCCCGGGTGAACCAGACCAGCGCGGCACCGGCCGCGGTGAGCACCAGCAACGGCAACAGGTCGATGACGGTGGCGGCGGCCCGGCGCCACCACGGGGCGTACCTCACCGGGCGGCCGGCACGCAGACGGTGGACATGATCTTGTCCGCAAAGGTTTGTCGCTTGGGGTCCCACAGCGGGAACAGGTAGCCGACGAACACGGTGATGGCGTCGATGAGATGCGCCAGCTGCCGCGCCACCGACCGGCCGAAACCGATGGGCAGCCCTGTCTCGTCGTCGACCACCTGGAAGTGCAGCACCCGCTTACCCAGGCTGGAGCCGCTGATGCCCTGCAGATAGCCGTGATTCCACACCGTGAACAGCACCGCGATGACGAGTCCGGCCAGCCAGATCAACACCCCGGCGACCGAGTTCCCGGTCGCACAGTAGGGACCGATGCTGTAATCCGCTTGGTCGACAAGGCATTTCGTCGCCTGCATGGACCGCTCGAGGAGGCCGGCGACGATCACGACGAACAGTGGGGGGAACCGGTCGATCAGGCTCGCCACCACGCGGGCCCACCATGGTGTGTAGTTCAACTCGTCCTGTCTCGTCAGTTGCGCTGCCGTGGCGCCTGTTTGGGGGACGGCGCCGGTCGGCTTTGTCCCCCAAACAGGCCGCGCACTACGGCGTCAGCGGTGCGACCTGACCGCCGCTGAGGCGACGGTAGGCGTACACAATCATCAGAGAAGCGACCGGAGCCGAGACCAGCACACCGACGCCACACGCCAACACGCCCGCCATCGCGACCAACCCCGCCACCAGCCAGACCAGGATCACCTGTCCGATGTTGGCTTTCACAATCTCGAAGCTGGCCTTCAACGCGTCGATCGCCGGCAGATTGCGATCAACGAGCGCGACATGGGAGAACATCGCGAACAGAGCGACGATCAACCCCGGTAGCACGCACAACACGTAACCGATACCCACCAGCACGCCGACGATGAGCGTGAGCACAATC
The DNA here is from genome assembly GCA_031292695.1 of Mycobacterium sp. Classification (GTDB taxonomy): domain Bacteria; phylum Actinomycetota; class Actinomycetes; order Mycobacteriales; family Mycobacteriaceae; genus Mycobacterium. Next base: position 8,089 of record JARLGS010000885.1, read on the forward strand.
ATCGGGCCGATGTAGCGCGGCTTGAAGAACGAGCCGATGTCGGTCGGCTGTCCATCGGCAATACCCAGGAGGCCGACGAAGTTGGCCGACGAGATCGCCGCGCCCACGACCAGCAGCACGAGGTAGCCGACCACCAGGACGGCAATGCTGGCCGGGCCTAGCGACGTGGCCGCGAACGAGTAGCTCATGCTCGAGTCGTCAGAGGTGTAGCTCGTGACGGAATTGTCGGCCAGCGCCATGGCGCTGAACTCGACGATTCCGGCGAGCACACCGGCGATGAGCCCGTAAACCAACATCGAAACGATCAGTGGCGCCGGGTTCTTCGTGAACTTGTTCCACGCCCACGAAAACGCCTCACCGATACTGAACGCGCCGGCACCCGGCACTGCGCCGTATTGGTAACCGGCCGGCGGGTATCCACCGGGAGGCGGCGGGGCGAAGCCACCCTGCGGGGGCGGCGGGTATGCGCCTCCCGGAGGCGGGGGTGGCGGGTAA
>JARLGS010000886.1 GCA_031292695.1 Mycobacterium sp.
CGGCCGACCACTCGTGACCGGTTCTCCTGAGAAAGTGTCGAACGGCTCGGTCGAACGGCTCTACTGCTCCGGTACTCGTCGGCGTTAGCTGGCGGCAAGGAGATGATGCACACCGGCTCGGTGGCCCACTCGTCATTCTGAGAATTGCGGCGCCGCATTTCGGAACAGACCCACCGGTCCTTTAGGCGAATTGTGGCTTCGTTGCGCAAAAACGTGGATACTATCCGAAGATAAGCAGCAGGCGGACGTGTTGGCGCACGAACGATGACTAGGCGGTCACAGACATGGCGATCAAAATGAAGATGCGTCCCCTCGCTGGAAAAGTTGCATTGGCGGCTGCCTCCGTTTCCCTGGCGGTCATCGCACTGCCGATCTTCAGCGCCCAAGTCGATGCGGCGGCCGGCACGGACGGGAGTTCCAGCGCGGTGCCGCTGGCACCCCTCCCGCCCGCTCCGCTGTTCACGGAGTGCCCAGCCATCGGCGCCGACACCGGGTGTGGGTTCCTCATCACTCTGCCCGCGACCGGCCCGGCCACCATTCAGCAGGACACCAATCAGGGACCTTACGATGGCAACGACGACACGCTGGTCGGCATCGTCAACAACACCGGCGTGCCCATCCCAACCGTCGGCCTCAGCTCGAACACCGACATCTTCGGCTTCGACGGTGACGGCATCTGCTCGAGCACGTACCGTCCGGACTGGACGGCACAGGGCAGTGGCGGCTGCAACTACGAATCGAGCGGCTATGGCGGTCCGAAGACGTTGTCATACACCAACATCTCGTCGAACAAGGAGACGGGCAATGTGAACTTCACCGGTGCCGGTCTTGCGGCCGGCACCTCGACGTTCTTCAGCCTCGAGAGCTCCTTGAACGGGGCGAACTTCACCATCCCCGCGAGCTTCACCGTCACCAAGTCCTTCACGCCGAGCGCCGGCGTGATCGCGGGGTCGGGGACGCCGATCGTCTACACGCTGACGGCCACGAACCATGGCCAGGCTGAGGGCAACGTCACGGTCACCGACACGGTGCCTACGGGCACGACGCTGGTCAGCGGCTCCTACGCCTGCCCCACGGTGACCTCGCCGACGACGTGCGCCGTCGTGCTTAGTGGGAGCACCATCACCTGGACCCTCACCAACGTGGCAGGGGGAGCATCCGTCCCGCTCAATTTCTCGGTGACGGCGAACGGCACCGATCCGACGGAGCTCATTCCGAACGCGGCCACCTGGACCGGCCCTGGATGCTCCTCGTCGCCCTGCAGCACCAACACCGTGAATACTCCTGTGACGGCGCAGAGCCCCAGCCTCTCGGTCGCCAAGGCCACCACGACCACCTCGGTCTCGAGCGTCGGTGTCTCCATCCCCTACTCGTACACGGTGACCAACACCTCGAACGTGACCCTGACCAACGTGGGCGTGACGGACCTGCCGATCTCGCCGGCCGGCCTGACCTCGAGCCCGGTCTGCACCGGGCTGACCAGCCCGACGGCCAGCTGCACCTCCAGCTCGTCGACCACGCTGGCCCCGGGGCAGGTGGCCCACTTCACCGCCAGCTACTCGGTGACCCAGGCCGACCTCAACAACGGCTCCATCAAGGACACCGCCTCGGCCAC
>JARLGS010000002.1 GCA_031292695.1 Mycobacterium sp.
CCGCCGTACCGGCAAGTTGTCGAATATCCACCTCGGCGCCCGCGACCCGGTGACCGGTGGATTCGTGATGCTGGGCAAGACTTTCAAGGGCATGACCGACGCGATGCTGGACTGGCAGACCGAGCGCTTCACCGAGCTCGCGGACGGTCCGATCGACGGCTACGTCGTGCAATTGCGGCCGGAGCAGGTCGTCGAGATCGGGTTCGATGGCGTGCAGGGTTCGACCCGCTACCCGGGCAAGATGGCGCTGCGGTTCGCCAGGGTGCTGCGGTACCGAGAGGACAAGGGGCCCGACGAAGCTGACACCATCGATACGGTCCGTTCGCTGTACGAGCGCTGAGGGGTTACCCCGACGTTTCTTCTCGGGCCAGACCCGCCGATGACAGGATGAGGGGCATGTCGCCCGCCACCGCGCACACCGACGAGTCAAACGTCGGCTATGTCGATTACGTTTCTACCGACCCGGAGCTACCGCCGGTCGCGATTATCGACCGCTCGCCCATCACCGCCCGACACCGGGTGATTTTCGGGATCATCGCGGTGCTGGCTGCGGTGGCGTGGGCGGTCATCGCATTCGCCCGCGGGGAGACGGTCAACGCGGTGTGGTTCGTCGTCGCCGCCATCTGCACCTACGTCATCGGGTACCGGTTCTATTCGCGGTTGATCGAGATGAAGATCGTCAAGCCGCGCGACGATCACGCCACCCCCGCCGAGATTTTCGAGAACGGTACGGACTATCTGCCCACCGATCGGCGCGTGCTGTTCGGCCATCACTTCGCCGCCATCGCCGGCGCCGGCCCCCTGGTCGGCCCGGTGCTGGCCACCCAGATGGGCTACCTGCCGGGCACCATCTGGATCATCGTCGGTGCCGTGGTGGCGGGCTGCGTGCAGGACTACCTGGTCCTGGCCATCTCCACCCGGCGACGGGGTCGGTCCGTGGGCCAGATGGCGCGCGACGAACTCGGGCCACTCGGCGGCATCGCGGCGATCGTCGCCGTGCTGATGATCATGGTGATCCTGCTGGCGGTGCTGGCCCTGGTGGTGGTCAATGCGCTCGCCGAAAGCCCGTGGGGTGTGTTCTCCATCGCGATGACCATTCCGATCGCCATCTTCATGGGGCTGTATCTGCGGTTCCTGCGCCCCGGCCGGGTGTCCGAGGTGTCGCTCATCGGTGTCGGGCTACTACTGCTGGCCGTGATCGCCGGCGGTTGGGTGGCCGAAACATCCTGGGGCGCAGACTGGTTCACTCTGTCCAAGGTGACGTTGTCCTGGTGCATCATCGGCTACGGCCTGGCCGCATCCGTGCTGCCGGTGTGGTTCCTGCTCGCGCCACGCGACTACCTGTCGACGTTCATGAAGGTCGGCACCATCGCGCTGCTGGCCGTCGGCATCCTCATCGCGCGTCCGGTCATGGCGGCGCCCGCCGTGTCCCAATTCGCGACTCGCGCCGACGGTCCCGTGTTCGCCGGCAGCCTGTTCCCGTTCCTGTTCATCACCATTGCCTGCGGTGCGCTGTCCGGGTTTCATTCGCTGATCTCGTCCGGCACCACGCCGAAGCTCCTGGAGAAGGAAGGCCAGATGCGCCTGATCGGCTACGGCGGCATGCTGACCGAATCGTTCGTCGCGATCATGGCCCTGATCACCGCGGCGATCCTGAATCAGCACCTGTACTTCGTGATCAACTCCCCCGCCGCGGCCACCGGCACGAGCGCGTCGACAGCAGCCGCCTACGCCAACGGGTTGGGCCTGTCCGGCGCACCGATCACCGCCCAACAGATCACCACCGCGGCCACGGATGTCGGTGAGCACTCGATCATTTCGCGCACAGGCGGCGCACCGACACTGGCGCTGGGCATGTCGGAAGTGCTGCACCAGGTATTCGGCGGCACCGGCATGCGCGCCTTCTGGTACCACTTCGCGATCATGTTCGAGGCGCTGTTCATCCTCACCACAGTGGACGCCGGCACCCGGGTGGCCCGCTTCATGTTGTCCGACGCCCTGGGCAATCTCGGTGGGCCACTGCGGAAGCTGCGCAATCCCAGCTGGCGCATCGGCGCATGGGCCTGCAGCCTGATCGTGGTCGCCGGCTGGGGCAGCATCCTGTTGATGGGCGTCACCGACCCCCTCGGCGGCATCAACACCCTGTTCCCGTTGTTCGGCATCGCCAATCAGCTGCTCGCCGCGATCGCGTTGACGGTCGTCACCGTCGTCGTGATCAAGAAGGGCCTGCTCAAGTGGGCGTGGATTCCGGCGCTGCCGCTGGCATGGGACGCCCTGGTCACCCTCACCGCGTCGTGGCAGAAAATCTTCTCGCACGATCCCAAAATTGGTTATTGGCAACAGCATTCGCAGTATCTGGCGGCCAAGGCCGCCGGTCAGGCGTCGTTCGGCTCGGCTAAGACGCCCGAGCAGATCGACGCCGTCATCCGGAACACGTTCGTTCAGGGCACCCTATCGGTGGTGTTCGCCCTGCTGGTGGTGATCGTCGTACTGGTGGGTCTGATCGTCGCGCTGCAGGCTATCCGTGGCGGCGGCCGGCCACTGATGGAAGACGAGCCGGTGCCGTCACGACTGTTCGCCCCGCGCGGGCTGGTCGCCACGGAAGCCGAGAAGGAGGTGCAGCGGCAATGGGACGCGCTGCCCACCGGCTAGCCCGCCAGATCGGTTGGTACGTCCAGACCCTTATGGGCGACAACCACTACGCCCGGTACCTGGCGCACCGGCGCCGCACGCATCCGGACGAACCGGTGCTCTCCGAGCGCGACTACTGGAAGCTGCGGCATCGTTCCGCTGAGCTGAACCCTGGCGCCCGCTGCTGCTAGCAGCCCCCGCAACTAGGAAGTAACCCGGTAGCGGATCGGCAGGTGCTTGAGGCCGCCCACGAAGGTCGTCGCGACATGCTGAGGGCGGCCGGCCAATTCGATCGACTCCAGCCGAGGGATCAGCTCGGTGAAGAAACTGTTGATCTCCATCCGGGCCAGCGCTGCGCCCAGACAGAAGTGCACCCCATAGCCGAACGCCACGTGCTTGTTGGGATCTCTGCCGATGTCGAACCGGAACGGGTTTTCGAACAGGTCCTCGTCGCGGTTGCCCGACGGATAGGACAACAGCACCGACTCCCCCGCCGCGATCGGCACGCCACGCACCAGCGTGTCGACGGTGGCAGTCCGCATGAACGCCTTCACCGGAGTGACCCAGCGGATCATCTCCTCGACTGCCAACGGCATCAGTTCCGGGTGTGCACGCAATCGGGCCAACTGATCCGGGTTTTCGATCAGTGCTTGCAGTCCGCCGGAGATGGTAGCGCTGCTCGTGTCATGGCCGGCTGCGGCAACGATCATGTAGTACGAGACAGTTTCGATGTCTGAAAGCGGTTGTCCGTCAACGGTCGCATTGGCGATCGCCGAGGCGAGGTCAGCGGTCGGAGTCGCCCGACGCGACGCAGTCAAGTCCGTGAAATACCCCAACATCTCGATCATGCTGGCGACGTTGTCCTCCATGCTATCGCCACGCTTGTACTCGTCGTCGTCGCTGCCGAACAATTCCTGGGTCCATTTGAGCATCGACGCGAAGTCCTGCTCGGGGACGCCGAGCAGCGACATGATCACGTACAGCGGGTAGTTCACCGCCACCTGTTGCGCGAAGTCGCATTCCGGCCCGAGCCGCACCATCTCGTCAACGTACCGCTTGGCCAGCTCATCGACGCGTAACTTCAAGGCCCGCATAGCCTTCGGACGGAACCAGTCCGCCCCGACGGCCCGCACCACCCGGTGCTGTGGGTCATCCATGTGGATCAGCGTGCTCACGCCCATGTTGGCCTGTACCTCGTCGGCCTCGGCGGTGACCAGTACCGGCCTGGGCGAGTTGGTGAACACGGTGTTGGCCCGCTCGATGTCCATGATGTCGGCGTGCCTGGTGATCGCCCAGAACGGCCGGTATCCGGGCACCTCGACCCAGGACACCGGCGCGGCGGCGCGTAGATGCGCCAGTGCGGCATGGAATTTCGGTTCGTCGGTGTAGGCCGACGGGGTGGCCAGGACGGTGGCGGCCTGGTCGATGATGCGGGTACTCACGAATATCCCCTTCACTGACGCAACTGAGCCAAGACATCGGTCACGATGTCCCGCGAGAGCCCCGCCGGGAATGCCGGCATCACTCGATCGATCGCCCCCGTGCAGCGTTTCCACAGCGCCGGGGCCAAAGACTCCGCCGGCGCCACCACCGCGAACGCCGCGAGCATCTCGTCATCGATCAGGGTGCCCATCTCGTCCCATCGGCCATCCAGCGACAGTTTCCGCAGGTCTGTTTGCAGGTCTCCCCATCCATGCAGTTCCAGCACCGGACGGTAGGCCGGAGTGGACGCGTAGAACGCAATCTGTTTGCGGGTTGCCGCAGCCGCGGTGGCCATGGAGGCCTCGTCGGTGCCGGTGACCAGGAAAACCGGGCACGCCACGACGAAGTCCTCCCGGGCGCGGCCGGACCGCTGTAGTCCGCGCTGCAGGGTTGGGATGGTGACCTCGTCCAGGTAGCGGCAGGTGGTGAAGGCATGGGCCAGCAGGCCATCGGCAGCCTCGCCGCACATCTCGGTCATCCGCTCGCCGACCGCGGCAAGGAAGATCGCCGGCGGGCCGTGCGGGTGGGGTTCGGGGGTGAACATCGGCGTCATCAGTCGGTGCGTATAGAACTCGCCCTCGAAGTTCAGCTTGGTGCCGTGCTCCCAACAGTTCCAGATCGCTTGCAGCGCCATGATGAATTCATGCATGCGCCGGACCGGGTGCGACCATGGCATGCTGAACCGCTTCTCGATGTGCGGCTGAATCTGGGTACCCAACCCCAGGATGAAGCGGCCCTGCGAATATGACTGCAGGTCCCAGCCGAGGTTGGCCACCGTCATCGGACTGCGGGCAAAGGCCACTGCAATGCTGGTGCCGATATCCAGATGCTCGCTGTGCTCGGCCGCGAGCAGCATCGGCAGGAACGGGTCGTGGTTGATCTCGCCGGTCCAACAGCCGTCGAAACCCTCGCGCTCCAAATCCCGCGCGGTCTGCGGCGCACATCGCAGATCGCTGGAGATGCCCCCGTCGATCTTGAGCTTCGACGCAATGCCGACGGCCATGACCGCAGACGCTACAGTAAGCAATTCAGTAGGGTCAACGGCTCGACACAGATGGGACCGACTGATGAGCAATGCGCAGGGCTGGCAGGACACTCTCGACGACCTCACCGCACGCCGGCAGCGCTCACGGGCCATGGGCGGGCCAGAGCGGCTGGCCAAGCACCACGACACGGGCAAGCTCGATGCCCGCGGTCGCATCGAGCACCTGCTCGACCCCGGATCATTCTGCGAATTCGGCACTTTGGTGGGCGGTGACATCGCGGCCGACGGCATCGTCGCAGGCTCGGGCACCATCGCCGGGCGATCGGTGATGCTTGGTGCAGAGGACTTCACCACCCTGGCAGGCAGCATCGGTCCGGGCGGAAACGCCAAACGCTACCGCTTGGCAGAGCTGGCACTGCGCACCAAGGTGCCGCTGGTGATGTTGTTGGAGGGCGCGGGTTTTCGGCCCGGTGGCGGGCACTATGGACGCACCCCCACCGACCTGTTGGCCCAGGCCCGGTGCTCAGGCAAAGTCCCGACCATCTCGGCGGTGCTCGGCCCGTCGGCCGGCCACGGCGCGCTGGTGGCGCCGGTGTGCGACTTCTCCATCATGAGCGCCCTTGGAGCCATCTTCACCGCGGGACCGCCGGTGGTGAAAGAGGCTACCGGAGAGGACATTACGAAGGAAGACCTCGGCGGGCCGAGCGTTGCTCTGGCCAGCGGCGTGATCCACAACCACGCCGGCGAAGATGCCACGGTGCTCGACGACATTCGACGGTACCTGTCCTACTTTCCTTCCAGCGCCTGGTCATACCCGCCGGAACTGCTGGCTTCCGACGACGCCGCCACCCGCCCGACCCCCGAACTTCTCGACATCGTGTCCCGGGACAATCGGCGCGTCTACGACATGCGCTCGGTGCTGGACGTGGTGTTCGATTCCGCCGACTGGTTCGAGGTGCAGCCCAAGTTCGGGCCGGCCATCATTTGCGCGCTGGCCCATCTCGGCGGGCATCCGGTTGCCGTGGTGGCGAACCAGCCCAAGGTCTTGGCCGGGTCGATCGACGCCGATGCCGCCGACAAGGCCGCGCATTTCATCATGGTGGCCGACTCGTTCCACTTGCCCATCGTGTTCCTCGCGGACAACCCCGGGATGCTGCCGGGCAGCCGATCCGAGCGCAGCGGTGTTTTGCGCAGTGGTGCGCGGATGTTCGCCGCGCAGACCGCCGCTACCACGCTCAAACTGCACGTAACTCTGCGCAAGGCCTTCGGGTTTGGCTCAATGGTCATGTCACTGTTGGGTTTTGACGATCAGGTGGCCACGTTCGCCTATCCGGGCGCCACAATGGGCGCAATGAGTGCAGCCGCCATGAGCCGGGCCTCGCACGCCGGCGAGGACTTCAGCGAGGTGCTCAGGCAGATGGAGTTGGAGGCCTCGATCCGTTCGGCGGGCAATCTCGGGTTCGATGAAATGATTTCGCCTGAGGAGACCCGCAATGCGTTGCTATTGGGACTGCGCCGGGGGCTGGCTACCCGGCAACAAGCGGCCGAGCCGGTGTCGCGGACGATGATCACGCCCTAAGGGCGAGACCGTTTCGCGCGCCTACGGGCAGGCCGCCCGGTACGACTCGACGATCGGCACCAGCTCGTCGGGCGTCGCGCCGTGCATGATCAAAGCGTCTGCCCCGTAATCGAATTCCTTGCGAATCCGATCGACACACTGCTGCGCCGACCCAGTGGCCGAGGGCTCCAACCACTCGTCGGGGATCAGCGTCGCGACGTGCTCGATCTGCGAGGCAGTCGCCTTGTGGTCGATGCCGCCCGCGATCGAGGTCACCACCGGATCGGAGCGGAAGCGTTGCAGCACCGCCGGATCCCAGTCGTTCGTCTGCACCATGAGATCGCCGTAGCCTTGGAGGTAAGTGGCCAGTCGGGCGACCGTCTTCTTCAGCCGCAGCTCCTCGGGTAGGTGATCACCCACGGTGGCGAAACACGACCACACCCGCACACTGGCCGGATCGCGGCCGACCTTCTCGGCCGAGTCCTTCACCGTCTTCACCGCTCGTTGCAGGGTCTCCGGGGTGAAGTAGGTGTGCAGGACCACGTCGTCGAACGCCCGTCCGCCAAGTTCCAGGGTGCGGGGCCCGAAGGCCATGATCGCCAGTCGGATGTCTTCGCGAAAGTCAGGGTCCAGGAACAGGATCGGATATTTGCCGACTGGCCCGTCGTGGTTGAAGATCACCTCGCCGTGCCACAGCCGCCGCATCACCTGCGCGAAATCCTCCAGCTGGGCGGTGGTGACCGACGGGATGCCGAATGCGCCGTACATGGCGGCAATGCCGCGGCCGATCCCCAGGGTGAATCGCCCACCGGACAGCTTGTGCATGGTGGTGGCCCACGATCCGGTGATCAACGGATGGCGGGTGTTGTGATTGGTCGCGGCAGTGGCGATCTGCATCCGCCCGGTCACGGCACAGGCTGCACCCGACAGCGAGGACGCCTCTTTGACGTTCCAGCGTTCGGAGATGAATGCCGTGCCGAAGCCAAGCTCCTCACCGCGGCGCGCCTCGTCCATCAGAGTTGCCGGGCCTTCTCCCCCGGCGCCCGCCAACAGGTAGTAGCCCAACTCGTCCAAGACCCTCATGCCCAAACTCCTTGCTTGTAGCCGCAATTCCAGACTTCGGTGATCCTGCCGTCGACCACCCGGAAAATCTCCATGCTGCTGACGGTGGTCTCGGTACCATCCTTGAGCACCATCGGCGATCCGTAGACGATCGCGACGTGCTCGCCGCCGGGTTCCGCCACAACGAGGTTGAGGTCGAACCGAATCGTCTCGAACTTCGCCCAGGTATCCACGACTCGTGCGACGGCTTCCTGGTGCGTGAGGATCTTCACCTCGCCGACGTCGTGCCGGGTGACCGTCCCGCCCAGCAACTCTTCGGCCAGAGTGAAATCTCGCTGGTTCCAGACCACCAGGTTGTAGAGTTCCACGACCTCACGGGCTGTGCGGGTCATTCGAACGCCGCCACTGCGTCGATGTCGTCGATGGTGGCGACCGCCCGGTCCACCAGGGTCAGGCACAACTGCCGCGAGCGTTCCGGCAGTCCATCCCACCCGATCAGGGTGATGACCGGCAACATCATGAGATACGCAGTGGCACACCGGTAGTGCCACCAGGCGTCGTCGAAACTGTAGTCGGAGCTGCCGAGCACATGCAGGTACTCCCGCACGAGGGTCGCGTCCTGCCCACACCGGACGTCCGTCGGCAACCCCTGGCTGACCAGATAGGCGATGTCCGCGGCGCCGCTGCCACGGGCGGCGAATTGGAAGTCCACGACCTTTATCGCGTCGCCGCGGAAGAACAGGTTGTCGGCACGGATATCGCCGTGCAGCAGTTGGTTCCGCTCAGTGAGCGCCGCCAGCGCAATCGGTGCGTAGTCGGTGAAGCACTCGGCGAAACGCTGAATCCGTGCCGGCACCGAGGCACCGGACTTCTCGCGGTACACCTGCCAACCAGGGCCGAACGCCGGCACCAACAGATCTCTGACGATTGGTGTGTCCAGGCTCGGGAACTGCTGCAGTACCGGATCATCCGTCGTCCAGAAGTGCAGACCGGCTAGCGCGCCGATACACGTCCGAGTCTGCTCCATCGTCAGCCCCGCCAGATGATCTGCGTTGTCCCAGTCCGCGAGGTCTTCCATCAGGAGCACGAAGTCCGCACCGTCCTCGGCACCGACCGCGGCATACACCTTCGGGACCTCCATCGGCACCTGTCCTGCAACGTCCCGGTAGAACGCCAATTCACGGCGGTACCCGCCCAGCAGCTCCATCGCGCCGCGGGCCTCCGACTGGGCGGGCAGTTTGGCTATCAACGTCGCCGGGACCCGGTCGCCGGTCAGGTGCAGCCGGTACAGCAGTGACGAAAATCCCGAGTCCTGCGCGATCCGCTCGGCACGGACGCCGGTGACAGTCGGGCCGGAGCCGGCGCCGCGCAGCGCGTTGGTGAGCCACTCCGGGGTGATGTCGCCGATGCCGGCTGGGATCGCAACGGTGGACGCCATGGCGATACCTCCACGGTGAGTTATTTGACGGTGAACAACTAAGTTAGTTGTTTATCGTCTAATATGCAATGGTGTCCGCGCCGGCAAAAAGACTGACCCAACCCGAACGCCTGGAGCTGTCCGGCCGCCGACTGCTGCAAGCGGCCGCCGACCTGATCGTCGAAAAAGGCTGGGAAGCAACCACTGCCGCAGAGATCGGCCGCCGTGCCGGCTACAGCCGTGCCATGGTGCACGCCCGGTTCGGCAGCAAGGACGCTATTCTCGACGCCTTCCTGCAGACTTACGCGGGCGACCTCAACCCCGACCCCGATCCGAACGACACCGGGCTCCAGCAGGTCCTCGCACATCTGGACCGGGTTCGAGAGGTCTACGACCGCGATCCGGAATTGCTGCGGGCGATGTTCGTCGGAACATTCGAAGCGGTGAAGTCCACCTCACCGCTGCGCACTCGCATGCAAGACCAACTCGAATCCGGCATCGCCAAAATCATTGCGGGACTGCGGAAAGGAATCATGGACGGTTCGGTCCGGCCGAATGTCGACGTCGACGCCGCCGCCGCCGACATCACCGCGGCATTGTTCGGCGTGGCCTTTCAGTGGGTGGTGGTGGACAGCACAGTAGCCCTCGATGTGATGCTGCAACAAGCGCGCAGTCGAATTGCCACGACCTACGGCACCTGACTTCGCCCGAAGCTCCGCGAGCGTTCGTGAGTGCACGTTCACAGGAAAGGCAAGGGGTCAGGGATTGGTGAACTTCAACAGCGTGCGGGTCAGATGCAGGCTGGTGATAACCCAAGTGCCGTTACGCTTTTCGTAGGTCTCGTGGTAGTGCCCGGCGCCGTGAAGCTCCCCGCCGTTCGCGAAGAACAGCATGTCCTCCATGGCCCAGATGCCGGTCGCCGTGGTTGCCGAGGTCAACTCGATTTCCGGGGTGTGGCAGTGGTGCACTGTCGCGGCATGCTCGACGCCACCCCACACCACGGGGAGGAACTCTTCGAAGCCGTGCAGCGGCGGCGCCGTCTGCGGATCGGCACCGCCGGTGGAGACCGCCATATCAAGCTTGACCACCACATCAGGGGCGAACAGCATCCGCCACCCGTCGATGTCCTTGGTGTCCAGAAATCTGCAGTACCGAGCCTTCACCCGCTTGATCGCCTCGATGTCGTCGAGCACCCAGAACCTCCTCATCACCTTTGCAGAAGACTCTACTGTAATGTCTTCCGTATCTTCTGGCGGAGCATTCGAGCAGATGGGCGACTTGGCCATGAAAGTACCCTTCACCTGGAAGGTCACCGGCTGGTTCATGATCGGCTGGTCGGCCGAATTCGAGATCGGCCAGACCAAGGCACTGCGCTTCTTCGGCGAGGACATGGCCGCCTACCGCGACGAGAACGGTGAGCTGCACCTGCTCGAAGCGCACTGCAAGCACCTCGGCGCACATATCGGCCACGGCGGCAAGGTGGTCGGCGACTGCATCGAGTGCCCGTTCCACGGCTGGCATTGGGGACCCGACGGCACCAACCGCCACATCCCCTATCAACCCGACCGTCCCAACAAGGCGTTGCGACTGCGTACCTACCCGGTCAGAGAACAACATGGCTGCGTCTTCATGTGGTACCAGCCCAATGGCGAACCGCCACAGTGGGAACTACCGGACATCATCAATAAATTCCCCCAGTTCGAGACCGACCCGGATGCCTACTACCGGCCGTACCCCGAGTTCTCCAGGCGGGCCGACGCCATCCCGGTACACCCGCAGATCGTCGCCGAAAACGGCCCGGACAGTTCGCATTTCCGATACGTGCACGGCGCTTCGGTCACTCCGGTGTGCCTGCACTGGGAGCACGTCGACGAGGAGTGGCGGTTCCTGACCGGATGGCCCGCCAGGGCGAGCGAGGCGACGGGAAACGAGGACGCCCGCAGCGACGACCCCGACGCAATGGCACTGCGCATCCACAGCCATTTCTCCGGACTCGGCTTCGCAATGAGTGCATTCGAAGGCTCGTCCAATCATCGGCTGATCTTCGCCTGCACCCCCGTCGATGACGAGGTGTCGGACATGTTCTATTCCATTTGGTGGCCCAAAGAGGCCGGCGAAACCTCCGACGTGCCACCGGAAAATGTGCGCGATCAAGTGGAGAGACAGTTCCTCAAAACGGTGTGGGAAGATTGCGACATCTGGCGCTACCAGAAGTACATCGAACATCCGCCGCTGGCCAAGATCGACGCGAAACCCTATATGGCCCTGCGTAAGTGGGCGACACGGTTCTACGAAGTCCCGCCTGCATCGTGAATGCCGAGTTGGTTGACCCCGGCCACACCGCGATCGTCACCCAGGAATGCCAAGGTGCGGTGATCGGCCCGGACGCGGGGCTCAAGGCGCTCGCCGACGAGGCTCGTAAACTGGCGCTACCCAACATCACCCGGTTGCTGCCCGCGGCGCGTATGGCCGGAGTTCACATCGTGCACTGCCTGGTGCAGCGCCGGCCCGACGGCCTGGGCTCCAACCACAACGCCAAACTGTTCGCCATCGGGCGCGCCGATGTGGACATCACGCCCGGCAGCCCCGGCGCCACCCTGCTACCCGAACTCGGCCCGGCCCCGGACGACCTGGTGCTGTCCCGCTGGCACGGGCTGGGTCCCATGGGCGGTACCGACCTGGACCCGATCCTGCGTAATCTCGGCGTGACCACGGTCGTGGCGGTCGGGGTCTCGGTGAACGTAGCCATCATCAACCTGGTGATGGATGCCGTCAACGCCGGCTACCGAGTGGTGCTGCCCCGCGATGCGGTGGCCGGCATTCCGACCGACTATGCAAACACAGTCATCGACAACACCCTTTCGCTGCTGGCCACCATCACCACCACCGCCGAGTTGATCGATGCCTGGACTTGAGCCCGAGAGAAGGGAACCGCCGTTGCGGCCGGCCTTCGGTGAACGGTGTCTCAGTAGCCGGGAGACCGTCGGCCTGGACGGCGCGCGACCAGGTTGAATGTTTGGCGATCACCACGACGACGACCGGCCCGAACGGCGTGGTACTAAGTGATGCCAATGGATTGACAATCCAGCTTCAGCTGTCCCATCAGTCTTAGGAGAAACGTGCTGTTCACGGTTTCCGATGTCACCGACGCCGTCGCTGCCGCCATTCCCGACCGCACCCTGGTCATTCAATGCGACCGCCGCTTCACCTACGCCGAGATCGTCGCGCGCGCCAACCGATTGGCTGCGTACCTGCACTCACAGGGCCTGGGCGTCCACACCGAGCGCGACCAGCTGGCCGGCCACGAGGTCGGCCAGGATCTGGTCGGCATCTACGCCTACAACGGCCCCGAGTTCGTGGAGTCTCTCCTCGGTGCGTTCCGCGCCCGGGTGGCGCCGTTCAACGTGAACTACCGCTACGTCAAGGGCGAGCTGCAGTACCTGCTCAACGACGCCGGCGCGAAAGCACTGATCTACCACGCCGCGTTCGCGCCGACCCTGGCCGAGGTGCTCCCCGATCTCCCGAACCTCACGGTGCTGATCCAGATCGCCGACAGCTCGGGCAATGAGCTGCTGCCGGGCGCCGTCGACTACGAGACGATCGTCAACGCCGATGTGCCGCCGCCCCCGGTGACGCCGTCGCCCGATGACCTGTACGTCCTGTACACCGGCGGCACCACCGGCATGCCCAAAGGCGTGCTGTGGCGTCAGCACGACATCTTCATGGCCTCGTTCGGCGGCCGCAACGTAATGACCGGCGAGCCCGCCAAGTCAGCGCAGGAGATTGTGGACCGGGCCGCTGCGGCCGGCGAGATGCGGATGATGATCCTGCCGCCGCTCATGCACGGCGCTGCCCAGTGGGGCGTGATGACCGGCATCAACAACGGCCAGACCATCGTGTTCGCCTCAGAGGTCGAGGTCTTCAACGCCAAGGAGATCGTGGAGACCATCGCTCGCGAGAAGGTCGCGGTCGCGACGGTGGTCGGTGACGCCATGGCCCGGCCGCTGGTCACCGCCATCGAAGAGACCATGGCGGACGGCGGCCTCGACGTGACATCGTTGGTCGTCATCGCGAACGGTGGTGCGCTGTTCACCCCAGCGGTGAAAGGCCGTCTGGTAGCGGCACTTCCAAACGCCATGGTGATCGACGGCGTGGGTTCGTCGGAGACCGGCGCACAGATGTCGCACGTGTCGACCGCGGCCAATGTATCCAGCGGCACCTTCAGTGCCGGCCCCGATACGCGAATCGTCTCCGAGGATTTCACCGAGCTCCTGGTCCCCGGCCATGAGGGCAACGGCTGGCTGGCCCAGGAGGGCCACGTGCCGCTCGGCTACAAGGGCGATGCGGCCAAGACTGCCAAGACGTTCCCGGTGATCAACGGCATCCGCTACGCGGTGCCCGGCGACCGGGCCCGGCTCCTGGAGGGCGGCAGCGTCGAGCTGCTCGGCCGCGACTCGGTGACCATCAACTCCGGTGGCGAGAAGATCTTCGCCGAAGAGGTCGAGTCCGCCATTGCCTCGCATCCGGCCGTGATCGACGTGGTGGTAGCCGGACGGCCCAGTGAGCGCTGGGGCAATGAAGTCGTGGCGATCGTCGAGTTGGCCAAGGGTGCCGCGGTCGACGCTGCTGAACTCATCCAGCACGCGTCGGAATCCATTGCCCGCTACAAGCTGCCGAAGGCCATCGTGTTCCGGCCGACCATCGTGCGCAGCCCTGCGGGCAAGGCCGACTACCGGTGGGCCAGGGAGCAGGCACTGCAGGACTGAGTCTTCTCGCGAGCAGGCATAAAACTGCCCCCTTTCCTCGAAAAGGGGGCAGTTTTATGTCTGTTCATGTCTGCTCGGCGCTGGAAATCAGCCAGCTGCCCACTGTTTTGCCTTGTCCAGCTCGTCGAGACCGAAGATCTCGAGCTCGCCGGGAATCATCCAGGCCACCGCGTGCAGGGTGTGCGCCACCCATGTCTTGTCCGATACCACCGCGATGCGCTTGAAATCCGAATGGCGCCGGAACAACATGCCGAACCCGACCTTGAGGTCTTCCACCAACCCACCCGGGCCGAAGCCCTCGTAGTCGGGATCGATGACCTCCACAATCCGCAGTTCGTCGGTGCTCCCGAGCTCGGCCATCGCAGGTTTGAACGCGCGTAGATCGTCACCACTGAGCCGACCCGAAACACGAATGCCCGTCACTCCCGGCGGCATGTCCGACAGTACTTCGATCACGGGCGCCAGCCTACGCCCGCGCCGGGCGGTAATGGGCTAGTCGAGGACGCGCACCGGGACGTTGTTCCAGCCGGCCACGTTCTGCATGTTGACCCGCCGGCACCCGTCCCACTCGACTTCATAGCGCGGCATGAAATCGAGCATCTTCTCCAGTGCCACTGCGCTTTCCATCCGGGCCAGTGCCGCGCCCAGGCAACTGTGGATACCGTAGCCCAGGCCGAGGTTCTGCGACTGCGTTCGGTCCCGGTCGATGTCGAATCGATCGGGATCGGTCCACGCCTGCGGGTCCCGGTTTGCCGATCCGCCGACCAGGAATACCGGCTTGCCCGCGGGGATGGTCACGCCGTGCAAGGTGATCTCACGCAGCGAACAACGCACGTTGTATTGGGCCGGCGCCTCGTAGCGCAGCAGTTCTTCGACGGCCAGCGGAATCTTGCCCCGGTCGTTCTGCAACATCGCCCACTGATCCGGGTTCTGCGCGAAAACCACCGCCGCGTTTCCGATCAGCTTGGTCACCGTCTCAGCGCCCGCGCCGCCCAAAAGGGTGGCGAACTCAGTGATCTCGATGTTGTCGAGCGGCTCCATCTCGCCAGAGTCCCGCTCGATCTCGGCGGTGATCAGCTTGCTCAAAAGGTCATCGCCCAGGTGGTCGCGCCGCTGTTTGATCAGTCGGAAATAGTAGATCGCCATGTCGATGGCCGCCTTCAGACCGGACTCGGTCATCTCGACGTCACCGGGTTCGCGGTGCAGCAGTGCGTCGATCCACAGCCGGATCTGTTGCCGGTCCGGTTCGGGAACCCCCTGCAGGCTGGTCATGACGTCGACGGGAAACAGCGCTGAGAAGTCCTGCACGAAGTCGAACCCCGCCGGGTCGACGGCGGACAGGTGTTTGTCGACCATTTCGATGACCAGGTTGCGCTGTGCCTCGATCGCCCGCGGAGTGAAGACCTTGTTGAGCAGGCTGCGCATCCGGCGGTGCGCCGGAGGGTCCATCGCAATGATCGAACCATGTTCAGTGACCTGGCCTTTGCGCACCTGCCCCAGGTCCACACCGTAAGCCGAGGAGTTGGTTTCGAAGTCTTTGAATGCCGCGGCCACATCTTCGTGCCGGGTCAGCGCGTAGAAGTCGTACTGCTCGCTGTAATAAACAGGCGCCTCCTCACGCATCCGGCGATACGTCTCGTACGGGCTGGCGAAGAAGCTTTTCGAGAACGGATCGAACACCAATGGTGAAGTAGTTAAAGTCATTTCACGCCCTTCTTCAGCCGACGGTGAGTACGCGCACGTGCCATGCGCAGCGCCAGGTCGGCGCAGATCCGCATCGAGGTGGTGAACGGCGCCGCGGCCTGATTCGTAACCGAGAACGGCAGATCGCTACCCACCACGGTGCGGTAGTGGCTGAACGTGTCGAACCCAGCCTTGCCGTGGTAGGCCCCCATGCCGCTACGCCCGACCCCACCGAACGGTGCGTCCGACGGAATCATATGGGCGGCAAAGTCATTGCGGGCCACCGCGCCGCTGCGAGTGTGGCCGACGAAGTACCGGAAATCATCGTTGTCGGCACCGAACCAGTACGCCACCAGCGGCGCCGGGCGACTGTTGAGATAGCCGATCGTGTCGGACAACTGGTCGTATCCGCGCACCGTCAATACGGGCCCGAATACCTCCTCCTCGGCGATCGCCATCTGCTCAGTCACGCCACTGACCACGGTCGGCGCGATCTTCCGGGTCGCCGGATCGGCCACCTGCTCCCCCACCGGGACGACCGAACTCACCTGGGCCCCTTTATCTCTGGCGTCCTCGACCAGCCCGAGCACCCGACGGAAGTTGGACTCGTTGACCGACGAACAGTAGTCGGCGTTGGCCGCGACAGTCGGGAACATCTCCCGCCAGGTCTGCAGCACCCGCGCCACGAACTCATCGAGCCGGCCCTGCGGCACGAAAACGTAATCGGGACAGACACATACCTGACCGCCATTGACCATGCGGCCCGCTGCGATGCGCGCCGCGGCCCTGGCCACGTCCGCGTCGGGCGCCACCACCACCGGGTTCTTGCCGCCGAGTTCCAGCGTGACCGGCACCAGGTTCCTGGCGGCCGCCCCGGCCACCAACGCACCCACCGACGGCGAACCGGTGAAGAAGATGTGATCGAAGGGCAGCGCACTGAACTGGGCGGCCACGTCGGCGTCACCGACGACCACTGAGAGCTCATCGGCGTCGAAATACCGGGGCACCGCCGCGGCCATCAGTTCGGCGGTATGCGCGGTGACCTCCGACATCTTGACCATCACCCGGTTGCCGGCCGCGAAGGCCGCCGAGGCCGGCAGCACCGTCAGCTGAACCGGAAAATTCCACGGACCGATAATCCCGACGACACCGAGCGGCGACGGCCAGACTTCAGCTCGCAGTCCGACACACCGCGCGGCGCGCATCAGCTTGGTCATGCGCATCCATTGCGGCACATGGTTTCTGGTGTGGTCGATCACCGAGATCATCCCGTAGATCTCAGCGAACAGCGCGGCTGATTTGGACCGGCTTCCGTAGTCGGCAGCGGTGGCCTCGACGAAGTCGTCCGCGTGTTCCAGCACCATGGCCAACAACCGGTCGATCCGGTCGCGACGCACCTCGGCACTAGGTGGACCTGCACTGAAGAACGCTGCTCGTTGCCGGTCCAGGATGTCCTGCACGCCCCATTCCTCCTCGGCTGTCGACGGCACCCGACGGTAAGACTAGATTAGATACTGTAATATTTACAGTACTATTGCCAGCGCAGCTGAGGACGGTATCCTTCGACGCGCAGACGACCGCACGAGAGGGCCGACGATGGTCAAGGTGATGGCAGGCTTCCGGGTACTGGAAGTCGCCCAGTTCACCTTTGTCCCTGCCGCCGGCGCCATCCTGGCCGACTGGGGTGCCGACGTGATCAAGGTCGAGCACCCGGTCCGCGGTGACACCCAGCGCGGGTTTCTGCGGATGGGCGGCACGGAGCTCAATCCGGACCGCCACCCGCTGATCGAGCATCCCAACCGCGGCAAGCGCAGCGTCGGCATCGACGTGTCCACTCCCGATGGCCAGGAGGTGCTCTATGAGCTCGCCAAGACCTCCGACGTATTCCTGACGAATTACCTTCCCGCCGTGCGCCAGAAGCACAAGTTCGACGTCGAACACCTGCGTGCGGCCAACCCGAACATCATCTACGCCCGCGGCAGCGCCTACGGCGACAAGGGCCCGCAGCGCGATGTCGGCGGCTTCGACGGCACCGCGTTCTGGACCCGTAGCGGTGTCGGGCATGCCTTCTCCCCTGCCGAGTTGAACGGTCCACTGACCCAAGGTATTCCGGCATTCGGCGACTCGATCGGCGGAATGAACATCGCCGGCGGCATCTCGGCTGCGTTGTTACACCGGGAGCGCACCGGTGAGGCCATCGAGGTCGATGTGTCACTGCTGAGCACCGCGTGGTGGGCCGCCGGTGCCAGCGTCACCCAAGGCATGGACACCGGCGAGGCGATGCGCGCCGCGATGCCCCAATCCGGTGGTGCGCACGGCAATCCGTTTCTGGGCAACTACGAGACCTCCGATGGCGGCACCATCAATCTGTGTATCGTCAGCCCGACCGGCTACATCCGCGACACTTTCGCGCATCTGGGTCTCGGAGAGCTCGCCGACGACCCGCGCTTTTCCGATGTACTGCCGCTGATGGATAACTGCGATGCGGCAAGCGAATTGATTGCGCGGGCATTCGCAGCCAAGTCGTTCGAGTACTGGCGCCGGCAGCTGACGACCATGAAAGGCCAGTGGGCGCCCTTTCAGAGTCTCGTGGACCTGGCCACCGACGACCAGGCCATCGCCGACGACATGATCGTCGAGGTCGAGGCAGCATCCGGTGGTGCACCGTTCAAAGTGGTGCGCGGCCCCGTGCAGTTCAACCACCAACCACTGGTCACCACCCGCGCGCCACGGGCCTCCGAACACACCGAACTGGTGCTGATGGAGATCGGCCTGGGCTGGGACCGGATCGCCGAGCTCAAAGACACCGGCGCAATCGCCTGAGAGGTAACGATGCACGACGTAGCGATCATCGGGGTAGGCATCCACCCGTTCGGGCGATTCGGGGGCAAGAGCGCCATGCAGATGGGCGTCGATGCCATCCGCGCCGCAGTGGCCGACGCCGGCGTGCAATGGCGCGACATCCAGGCCGCCTCGGGCGGCAGCTGGACGGTGGCGAACCCGGACGCCATCGTCGGCATGGTCGGGCTCAGCGGAATCCCGTTCACCAACGTCTTCAATGCCTGCGCCACCGCGGCCAGCGCCGCCAACGCCAGCGCCCACCGGATCCGGGTGGGCGACAAAGACATCGGCATCGCGGGCCGCATGGCCAACCCACCCCCCCGCCCCGCCCCCCCCCCCCCCCCCCCCCCCCGCACCCCCCCCCCCCACCCC
>JARLGS010000887.1 GCA_031292695.1 Mycobacterium sp.
CACCCGCGAATTCCACCCTAAACACGCGCAGCAGGGACGCGCCGTGCTGTATCTGCACGGTGGTGGATTCATGGTGTACGCGCGCAGTGCCTACACCGGATTCCTCTCCCGGCTGGCGAATGACCTGCGGGCCCGCGTCATCGTGCCCGCTTACCGGTTGGCCCCGGAGCACCCGTTTCCGGCAGCCATCGACGATTGTCTGCGCGCCTATGAGGCATTACTTGACGCCGGGCAAGAGCCGGGTCAGTTGATGATCGCGGGCGAATCGGCCGGCGCCAACGCGACCCTGGTCACGTTGCAGCGGGCCCGCGACGCCTCCACCCCCATGCCGGCAGGGGCCATCATGCTCAGCGGCGGCTTCGACTTCTCGTGGACCAGCCCCTCTATCCGCACCAATGCGCGCCGCGATGTCGCGCTGGGGGCGCGTGGGCTGGCCTTCTTCCAACGCTGGTACCGACCGGACTTAGACGTGACAGACCCCCTGATTTCGCCCCTATTCGGCGACTTCGCCGGCTTGCCGCCGCTGCTATTCCAGACCGGCGACACCGAGGTATTGCGAGACGACTCGGTGCGGGCCACCGAGCGCGCGCGAGCGGCCGGGGTACTCGTGCGGCTCGACGTCCACCCATTGGCCCCCCACGCCTGGCATCAGCAGACCTGGCTTCCCGAGACGCGCGCCGCCCTGCGGCAAATCGGGCGATTCGCCAACGCCCTTAACGGCTGGAACGACCAGCCGGAAGCCGTCACAGCACCACCGACACCAGTGGCCATCCACCAACCGGGGAGCACCTCGTGAGTATCGATCAACTGTCGTCGTCGGCCGGCGAGGCAGTCGTCGTGCACAACCCCGCGACGGGTGAGGTCGTCGGAAGCGTTGCCTACGAACAGCGAGCCCGCGGCCATTGAGCCGAGTGCCAAGTTGTTGCCTCTGCGTTAGTTCAGGCGGTTAGTGAATTGGCAGGCAAGCATCCGCAATCTCGGTCAAGAGAGGACTGCACTATGAGCGAGGAACATGCTTACGAACAGCTTGTCGCCAAAACCCGTGCAGGCATTGCTGGCGGCGCAGACGACGAACTCTGGAAGACCCGGATCGCCGCCTTGCTGCGAGCCGGCGTTGCTCGCGGCGAGGTTGCGTTGACAGGGTCGTTGGTTCGACCCGATGTTGGTGCTTCCAGCGGCAACCTGCTCTTCAGCGCCCGCTTCGACGATGGAAGCGGGGAATGCCAGCATGAGCTGGTGCTGCGTTATCAGCCGGCCGACGGACTGATGAACCGCTACGACATGGCCGCGCAATTCCGTGTGCAGCACGCGCTGGCCGATGCCGGTGTCAAGGTGGCTCGCCCCCTGTGCCTAGACCACGACGGCAGCCTGCTTGGCACACCGGGCTACATCATGCGCCGGGCCGTCGGCGTGGCACCCCGGCAGTACTACTATGCGCAGGGGCCGATGGCCGAGGCCGATGTGGCGACCCGACAGGCGCTGATCGCCGACATGATGGAGACCTTGGCCAAAATCCATGCCCTCGGCTGGCGGGCCGCCGGTCTCGATACTTTGCTAGGTGGTAGCGCACCCGAGAACTCGATCGGCAAGGAAATCACCTTCTACACCGACGCCCTGCGTTTCGCTTCGGCCGAGATTGCCGACAGTCTTTCCGGCTACGAACGCTGGCTGCACGACAAGGCGCCAAGAGTAACTGACCCGGTACTCAATCATGGCGACTACCAGCCCTCAAACATGTTGTTCGCTGATGGCAAACTTGTCGTTGTGCTCGACTGGGAAACGGCACGCATCACCGCTCCCGAGTCTGACCTGGGCTGGCTGATGGGCGTGCATTCCTTCGCCCGCATTCTTGGCGGTGCTAACAACATTGCCGACATGCCGAGCGATGCCGACTGGCTGAGCGCCTACGAGCGTGCCTCTGGACGTAGTTTGCAGCATTGGGAATACCACCTGGCCAAAGGCGCGTTCTGCACCTTGCTGGTCCTTCACGTCTTCGGTCGTCGCATGTCAGCAGAGGAATTCAAACCGTTCATGGGCATCCTGGCGGTGCAAGAAGATCGCATGCGGACGCTATTCAAAGCCGCCGGCGCCACACTTTAATAGGGGGCAAACTCATGACACTCACCGCCGCCGACGACCAACGCCACACCCCGGACAGTGATGCACCCAACTGGAGCGAAAGCTGGGTTTTCTACTTCATCGACTCACGGCAGAAACTGTGCTGCATAACCCGCATCGGTCTGGCACCCAACAAGGGCACCTGCAGCGTCATGGTCGCCATGAGCCGCAAGGGCAAACCGCTCTACCACCGCCATCTTGAACACTTGCCGCTCCCAGGAGGCGACATCCAGTCAGGAATTCGCGCCGGTGGCTTTGAAATCCGTGCGCTGTCGCTCGACAAACATCGCTTCCAGATCAGCTTTGACGATCCGACAGCGCCGCTTCAGTTCAATTTTGAATGGGAGGGAGTGCATGAACCGGCCGACTCGATCGGCCTGCACCTGCCGGGGGGTGTTGCCGGGCTTTCCGACATGCACATTGAGCAGATGGGCCGCATTAGCGGCAGTATGAAATACCGTGACGAGCGCTTTGATCTCGCCGGCATGGGGCCCCGTGATCATTCGGTCGGCACACGCCAGTGGGAAAGTATGATCTGGTACGACCTGGCCTGGGTGTTGATGGACGACGGCCGCGCATTTGGTCTGATCCAGGCACAGCAAAAAAATGGTCTGATTCAGATTCCCTGGTTGTGGGACGGCGAGCGGCTGCTGCCACTCTCCGGCATGCAATTCAACAAGACACTGGATGGCGAGGATAGGCCGGTCACTGTAAACATCACTGCCTGTGATCCCCAAGGCCGCCATTACCACCTGGCCGGAACGCGACGTACCTCACTACCCTGTTTTCTCGATAGCTACGTGGTGCACTCAGCTTACTTCGATTTCGTCCTCGACGATGGCACGCGTGGAATCGGCGCCGAAGAGTACGGTTATCGGATGGGCGAGATACACTGACGAAAGTCGGCGCTGGTGGTACGGCGCTCGTGAAATATAAAAAGTCGAGAGGGCGCCGTTTGCCGACCAAGCCGCGTCACGCCGTTGCGGGCGGCCCTGCGCTCCATTCCCTAACCGGATGTCTAACCGGCCGCTACGTGCGAGCCTCGAGCCAGTCCACGAGGTCGCCAAGGACGATGTCGCGCTCCGGCTCGTTGAAGACCTCGTGATAGAGACCGTTGTAGAGCTTGAGCGTCACGTCCTTCGACGACGCCTTCTCGGCAAGCAGTTTCGACCCCGAAACCGCAGCTCCCTTGTCGTCGGTGCCGTGCATGATCAGGATCGGAAGATCGATCTCAGTCAGTCGGGCCCTCACCTTCTCAGCGGTAGCGATGGTTTCGGCACCCGTGCGCGCCTTGATCCGGCCGTGATAATTCAGCGGGTCGCTGTCGTAGTCGGCAACCACTTGCGCGTCGCGGCTGACCATTGTCGAGTCCAACGGGGTGACAGCCAGGTTCGGAACGAACTTGGACAGCACCTTCGCGAGCAGCCGCTGCGGCCCGGAAACGATCGAGATGTCGATCGCCGCCGCGGAAACGGCGACCCCGGTCAGCGCGTACCGGCTGCCGGTCGACGTCTTGGTCACATAGTCGAGGGTGAGCAACCCACCCATGCTGTGACCGACCAGGAACACCGGGAGACCGGGGTGCTGCGCCGCGGCGATCCGGACTACGCGGTCGATGTCGGCGACGACCTCGGACATCCGGTTGACGTTGGCCCGCGGTCCTTCCGACTTCCCGTGCCCGAAGTGGTCCACGGCGTAGGAGGCATAACCGGCAGACACCAGCCGCTGCGCGACGTGCAGGTAGCGCCCGCTGTGCTCGGCGTAGCCGTGGACCAGCACGACGACGCCGGTCGGGTCGCCGTCGGGCAGCCAACCCTGCCAGTAGATCTGCTTGCCCGCCGCGCCGATGAACCGGCCTTCGACATGGGCGGTCACTGTTTTTCTTCCGCCACACAACCCACCTGAAGCACCTCGTCCAGTCCGTCGGCGAAGCAGCGCATCAGCACATCGTGGTCTTTGACCGCCGAGCCGTCGATATTGAACCCCAGGCAGCAGGTCCCGACGTGCGAGACCATCGCGACCGCGACCGCGACCCCGGGCAGCGGGCCCAACGGGTACATTCGTTCGACCTTGGCCCCGGCGATGTAGGTCTGGTACGGCGACCCGGGAACGTTCGACGCGATCATGTCCACCGACGCACCGAGCCGGTGCATGGCGGCCCCGACCGCCGAAGGCAGCCGATTGACGACCGGTGCCAGCAAGGCGACCGAGTCCAGCGCGGGCTCGGTGCGCACCGACAGCACCAGACCCCGGATTACGGCGATGCGTTCGACCGGATCTTCGATCCCGACGGGAGCGGCGAACAGTGCCCCGGCGAACTTGTTGCCGCCCATCGGGTCATCGCTCTTGCGCAGCGACACCGGCATCCCGATCGGCAGGGTGTCGATCTGGATGCCGTGCAGGTCGTGGTAGCGGCGCATGCCGCCGAGCAGCGCGGCGACGAAGGCATCGTTCACCGAACCGCCCGCGGCCCTGGCCGCAGCCTTGAGTTCGTTCAGCTCGCACTCCAGCACCCCGTACCGCCAGAGCCGCCCGGTGCGCTTGCGCAACAACGGGGATGGTTTCGCGGGCCCTGTCGACAGCACGCGGCGCATCGAAGCCACGTACCGGATCGCCTCCGAGATCGCGCGGCCGGGGTTGGTCAGCATGTTGGTGCCGGCTTGCAGCGCCTGCTCCGCGACTCCAGGGATCCGGCGGACCTGCTCGCCGAGCTCGTCGAAGGCCAGCTGCACCGGATCGGAACCCACGTGGGCGTGTGCCCAGGGCTCGGGATGCGGTTTGTCCTCGGTGTGCTCGGGAGTCCTGCTCTGCACCAAGGACAGCAGCTGGATGCTGCCGAGACCGTCGGTCAGCGAGTGATGCATCTTCAGTACGTACGCGGCCTTGCCGTCGTCGAGACCCTCGACCAGCACCGCCTCCCACAGCGGCCGCTCGCGGTCCAGTGGAGACAGCGCGAACGACGAGGTGAACCAGAGCAGGGCGTCCATCGTGCCCGCGCCTGGTAGCCGGGTGCGACGCAGGTGGTAGTCGAGCTGGAAGTGATCGTCCGGAACCCAGGCGGGCGGGCCGACGGGGAGCACGGGCTCCAGCACCCGGTCCCGGAGGCGCGGAATCAGTTCGCAGCCCCACTCATGGGCTGCGACCAGGCGATTCCAGTCCGGCGGCTGGTCGAGCACCATCAGCGCCAGGATGGTCGATGACAGCCGCGGGTGCCGCTCGGACCGCCACATCAACGCTTCCATCTCGTTCATCCGGGTCTCGCGACCCCAGCCGGCCGCCGCCGCCCACGCCTGCTGGTTGCTCAGATCAGGACTCATCACTCCCCGCTTCGCCGTGTAGTTCGTGTCCCGGCGGCGGCTGTCGCAGGCCGCGGTAACCGTCCCCGACGGGCTGCCGCTGGTTGAGGACGGCGTCCACCTGGGCCGCGATCGGAGTCTCGACACTGCGCTCGGCCGCGAACTTCATCACCACCGGCGACGTCTTCACTGTCGGGTGCGTCGTTCGAGGCCTTTCACCAGGCTGACAATCGGAATCCACAGCCGCCGGTCCCTGGCGGCCAGCTCCAGTACCCGAGCGGAACGTGTGCGACGGCACGAACATCGCCAGGATATCGGCGTTGGCGAGGGCCGCCGCAGGGTCGGCTGTTGCCCGCAGTGGCTCCGCGAGCCGCAGGTCGCCGAGGTAGCGCGAGTTGGTGTGCCGGGTTTTTGTCGCGGCCACCGTTGTTCCCCACGACCCCCCGCCGAGCACCGCGACGCCGAGCTGCCCCGCCATCATCTGGCACCTCCCGGCCACGTGTCCAAGGTCGTCGCGAACAGCTTGCGAACCTGCTCGACGTGCACGTCGATGGTGTCGGCCGACCAGTTGACGGTCGGGATCGGATCGAGCACAGCGACCTGTACCGTGCCGGGATTGATGATCATCGAGCGGCGCCACATCAGCTCGCCTGCATTGCGCAGCACGATCGGTACGATCGGCACCCCGGCCTGCATGGCCAAATGAAAGCCGCCCTTCTTGAACCGCTGCAGCTGTGGTGTCGCGGTCCGGGTGCCTTCCGGCATGATCGCTACCGACATGCCGCCCTTGATCCGCTCGACGAGGGCGCCAAGGTCCTTCTTGGCCGACTCGCTGTTGGACCGGTCGATGTACGCCGGATCGATCAACACCCCGCCGATCAGTATCCGCGGGTCGTAGCGGGCTTCCTTCTTGGCGACGGCGGTGAAGTCGCGGCGCAGCAGGGAGCCGACCACGATTCCGTCGAGCGAGCTCTGGTGGTTGCCGACGAACACCGCGGGCCGGGCATTCCAGAGGTTCTCCTCACCGGTCACGTCGAGCTTCACGCCGGCCAGCGCCAGTGCGGCGTCACAGGCCATCGGGAAGCCGATGTTCCGGCCGAACTGGGCGTCACGGTTGAGTGCACCGACGGCGATACCGAATCCCATGCCGATGTTCAGGCCGGTCACTGCCGCTGCCGTTCCGAGGTAGGCCCGCAGCCCGGCCTTGGGTCGTGCGCGCAGGTTCAGGATCGGCCAGCCCTGCGCCCGTGCGGCGTCGGCGAGGCCAGGATGCGGGTTGAGGGCGTTCGGGTGGCCGACCGACGACAGGAACGGCACGTCCTCCGCGCCGTTGGCGTAGCCGTGGCTCGCCTTCAGGTCGACCTTGTTGCGCCTGGCAAACATGCGCGCGGCCGCAGCCTTCGGCTCGCCCCACAGCATCGGGCCGTCCAGCTCGCCGGTGAGCAGGCCGTTGACCACCTCGACCTGGGTACACAGCACATTCGGGATGCCGAGGTCGCGGGCGACCGGCTCGATCTGGAATCTGGTCGCCGACGAGGCCACCGCTACCGTGTGTCCCATCCGCAGGTGGGCCCGCACCAGATCGCGGGCCTGCGGCCGGATCGTGCCGGCGATCTTCTGCACGAACTGCCGCTCGCCGAGTTCGAGCATGAAGTCCTCGCTCTGGCCGCGCAGCCCGGCGACGCTCACGTCACCGAGCTTGGCCCAATCGCCGCCGAACGCCGCGTCGACTGCAGCGAACAGCGTGTGCAGGAACTCGCGCGCGCCTATATCGCCGCGCTTGATCCGGTCGGCGTAGATCACCCCCGCGGTGTAGCCCTCGACCAGCGTGCCGTCGAGATCGAAGAATGCCCCGATCCGCGGGCCGCTCGGGCCGTCCAGTACGGCCTGGATGACATCGCGCACCTGCTCCAGGCGGCTCATCGCTGCGCCGCCCTGGCCAACTCGGCGATCAGCCTGACCCGCCGTGTGGTGACCGCGATTTGCTCGGCGAACTCGCGCCGCCGCTTGTCGAGCAACGGACCGGAGCCGTCCACCAGGTCCCGATGCCGGGCGAGCCGCAGTGCGGTCTTGTACAGCTCGAGCGACACCGACTCCGCGCTGGCGATGCGCCCTTGAAGTTGCCACTGCTTGCCCACCCCCAGGCACTCGGCGAGGAACCGCTGCTCGTCCAAGTCGTCCCCGTGCGCGGCAAGCCGGTCGGCCACGATGTGATAGGCATCCAGGTACGGTCGCAGCACCAGGTGCGCGAGCAGCAGGTCCGCCTCGCGCAGCAGGCGATCGGCGTCGGCCGGAGTGCAGGCCTTCGCTGTGTCGTCGCCCGCGGCCCCGATGAGTCGGAGCTCCATGGCGAGTTCGGACTCGAAGGTGCCGCGGGCGTGAAAGAAGAACTCGAACTTGAGCAGCTCGCGTAGCCGTAACGCCTCGTCGAGTACCGCGCCCCCGGGTTCGCCGTCGCCGTCGGCCGCGGCCTGCAGCGCCAACTCTGCGATGGCCCGGTCGACCAGCATGTGGATCGCGGTGTTGCGGTAGAACGCGGCGACCAGGTGCTGCTCCCCGCCGATCCGCCACACCGCCTCGGTACCGCCGTCATAGCTGGTCAGCACTCCGGATGCGACCAGCTCCTGCAGGGTTCGCCGGATGGTCGACCCGTCGGCGAGGTTCGCGGAACCGGCCACCTGCCAGTTGCGCTTGCTGATGTAGTCGGCGAGCGGACGGACCGTGGCCAGCACCTCGGCGAGGGTCAGCGCTCGGTCGGCACCGAGCAGGGCGAGGCTGACAACGGCGGTCGCGGTGACCGGGGTCGCCCGATTTATCCGGTGGGAGACGTCTACCGCGATCCTTTCGATCTCGTGCCCGCTGGCCGTGTCGTCTGACCGCAGCTCGGTAAGCCGCCGGCGCAATGGCAGGGGCTCGCCGATGTCGAGGTATACCCTGCCGAGCCGATGCCTTTGCTGCCGGGCGAGCCGCACCAGCCAGCGGAGGTCCTCGGGCGTCTTGGCCCCGCCCCGGGCCTCGGTGGCCATCAGCGACACCTCGTGCAACTGGTCGTACACGATCGACACCGGGACAATGAGCACCTCGGCGCCCCGGACTGCCTCCACCGCGTCGACGACGTAACGCAGGATGCCGTACATCGGCGGGCGAAGCTTGCCGGTGCGGGTGCGGCCGCCCGCGATGGACCAGCTGAGGTTCTTCCGGTTGCGGACCAGCTGGCCGATGTATGCGCGCAGGGCAATCCGGTATACCGGTAGGTCGGCGGTCTGCCGCCGGATAAAGATCATGCCGGTGTGACTCGCGAAAGTGCCCAACGGAAAGAAGTTGAGGTTGGCTCCGCCGAAGGTGAACGTCGGTGAGATCCCCTGACCCATCAGAGCATGGGGTCCCACCCAGGCGTCGAGATAGGAGCGGTGCGACGGCAGCACGACGAGGGTGCACCTCCGGTCGAGCTCGCGCAGCTTGGCGATGGCGTCGTCGTCGACCACGACGTCGTAGGCCCGCATCATCCAATGGCCGAACCGGTGCCAGGCCTCCATCGGCCGCTCGTCCAGGGCCGCCGACATTTCGCGCAGGTAGCCGGCCGCCTCGGTGCGGACGCCGTGGTGATCGCGCTCGAGCTTGTCCGCCGCCTCGCGCAGCCGCTCGTCGAACCACGGTTCGCTGAGGAGCTGGATGACCTCGGGGGTGTCCGAACCGACCGGGCCGGGCGGCTCGTCGAGGATTCGCACGCGCTGGAGTAGCCGCCGGGCGTGCACGCGGTCCAGCGCGGCGACGACGCTCGTGCGAGCATGCAGTGTCTCGGTCATTCGTCTTCTCCTCACCGAGCCCGACAACGTCGTGGGTGGTCATGCAGCACGCGCACCGCCGACGAAGAAGAGGACACGTCATAGACGCCGGCCACGAACATCATCGGCGGGACGAGGATCACCGCTGGCCGTCCGCTGCTGTCGGCATCCGGGAAGAACCGGCGCAGCCGATACATCGGCTCCTGCGCAACCACCTCAAACGGCGAGCCGTCCTCGCCCGTCTCGAACCCACCACGCGTCAGCAGCTGCGCTGCGTTCATCGCCACCGCACCAAGTTGATCGGTCCGTTCAGCGATTCCCACCCGTTGACGGCAGCTACTCGATTCGAGATGTCCACTTCGACCGGCTCCTTTGCAAACCAGTCAGATCTGACTAGATTTATGTCTAGTTAAGCAGGGATCGGCTGTTTGGTCAACGCCGGGTGTGAGGCGGCAAGGAGCGCCAGAGGGACGCGGCGAGAGGCTGTCTGTTCGCCTTACGAAGGAGCTCGTCGTATGCCGATCAGCTGTTCACCAGGACAGTGCATCCCTCAGGCTTGCGTGCCGATCCCGCAACCTTGACTTGGCGCGTTGTCAGCAGCCGAGGTCGCGCATGGCGGTTAAAGAAAGGGCGGTCCGATCGTTGACCCGCGGAGGGTTTGGTGTTAGCTTAAAACCAGTCAATTCTGACTGGTTTAGAAATAGTCGTGACGGAAGGATCGGCAAGCGTGGACATCGTTGATCGAGTTGCAGTGGTGACCGGCGCGGGGTCGGGTTTGGGCCGGGCCACTGCCTTGGCGATGGCGAAGGGGGGAGCGCGGGTGGCGGTTTTGGACCGCAACGCCGAGGCGGCGCGATCGGTTGCCGAGGAGGCCGGCGCGACAACCGTCCCGGTGACGGTGGATGTGGCCGACCGTGCCTCGGTCACCGCGGCGATCGCCAAAGTTTCCGAGACTTTTGGCCGGGTCGACGTTTGCGTCAACGCCGCGGGTATTCCCAACCCCGGCAAGGTGTTTGGCAAGAGCGGGCCGCTGGATATCGAGCAGTTTCAGCGGGTCATCGATGTCAATCTGGTGGGCGCCTTCGACGTCATGCGGCAGTGCGCCGGGCTGATGACCGCGAACGACCCGGGGCTTGATGGTGAACGCGGGGTTATCATTAACGTCTCGTCCGGCGCCGCGTTCGAGGGTCAGAAGGGCCAGGCGGCCTACAGTGCGAGCAAAGCCGGCCTGATCGGCCTGATGCTTCCCGCGGCTCGCGACCTGGCTCACTACGGCATTCGCGTGGTGACCATCGCGCCCGGTCTGTTCGACACCGGCATCTTCGCCGCAGTCGATCCCAAGGCGGTTCAGGCTCTCAGCGGTGCGGTGCTCAATCCGTCGCGACTGGGCGAACCCGGTGAGTTCGCGTCACTGGTCATGCACATCATCGAGAACAGATACCTCAACGCGACGACACTGTCGATCGACGCCGGTGCCCGGCTGCCCAATGTCTAACCGCGACCACCCCATCCAGAAGGAAATCATGACTGAGCCACACAGCGGCATCTCGTATTCGGCGTTGATCGTCGAGGCACTGACCCGCCACCCCGAACGCACGGCATTCATCCAGGGAGACCGCTCCGTTTCCTACGCCGAAGCCGCCGACACGACGAGCCGAATCCGCCGGGTGCTGGAGGCCAGGGGCATCACCAAGGGCAGCTGTGTTGGTGCGCTGAGCCCTAATTCCCCCGACGTCTGGCTGGTGCAGGCCGCGGCTTACCTCAGCGGCGCGATGTACACCGGGCTGCACGCGCTGGGATCTGTCGACGACCACGTGCAGCTGTGCGAGGACGCCGAGGTCGACATCTTGGTCGTGCACCCCAAGTTCGCCGACATCGGCGCCGAGATTCTCGCCCGGGCCGCCAGCGTCAAGCATCTGCTCACGCTGGGCCCGGCCGCCGTCGGCGAGGACCTGCTGGCGTTGTGCACCCAGCTGGCACCGAAAACGCTCACCCGCGGTGATGCCGAGGAAGAAGACATTGCCTGGCTGCAGTACACCGGGGGCACCACCGGGCGGCCCAAGGCCGCGATGATCTCCCATCGCGCGATGGTCCAGCAGGCGTTCTCGCTGATCGCCTCCCACCGACTGCCGTTGGACCCGCGGACCCTGCTCGCGACCCCGATCACCCACGCCGGTGTCCTGCCCGTCCTTCCCACGCTGCTGCGCGGCGGCACCGTCGTTTTGCAGGCGGGCTTCAACCCCGAGCAGTGGCTTGCGGCGGTGCAAACCCATCGCATCAACTACGTGTTCACGATCCCCACCCTGCTCTACGCGCTGCTCGATCACGGTGGCCTGGACCGGTTCGACCTGAGCTCATTGGAGACCGTCGTCTACGGTGCGTCCCCGATGTCGCCCGCGCGCATCGACGACGCACAAGAGGCGTTCGGCCCGATCCTGTTGCAGGGGTACGGGCAGACGGAGTGCGTCGGCATGGCCACCTGCCTGCTGCCGTCCGAACACGACCCGGCGAATCGGACCTCCTGTGGTCGCGCGGTCGCCGGGGCGCTCGTCGAGGTCCTCGACGAGGACGGGCAGACGGTGCCGGACGGAACGGTCGGCGAAATCTGCGTGCGGTCACGTTCGGTGATGTCGGGCTACTGGAAGCGCCCGGCCGAGACCGCCGAGGTGCTGCGCAACGGCTGGCTTCGCACCGGGGACATGGCCTACCGCAGCGATGCCGGCTTCTTCCACATCGTGGACCGCAAGAAGGACATGGTGATCTCCGGCGGCTTCAACATCTATCCCCGCGAGATCGAAGACGTGCTGGCCGACGATCCGTCGGTGTCGATGGCCGCGGTGATCGGGGTACCCGATCCGAAATGGGGAGAGGCCGTCAAGGCCTTCGTGGTGCCCCGGCCCGGCGCCACACCGGACACCGACGCGTTGATCGCCAGCGTCAGAGCCCGAAAAGGCCCGCACCACGCTCCGAAGTCCATCGAGGTGGTCGACCAACTACCCCTGACAAAAGTCGGAAAGGTCGACAAGAAGGTGCTTCGCGCCAGCTATTGGGCCGATCTCGAGAGGGCAGTCAACTGACATGACCGACACCCAGAGCACCGCCACGGCCCCATCGCCCACCCTCGCGAAACACCTTGCCGGAGCTGCTGTTTGGCTACGGCTGCAACGTCCGGCCGCGATGAACGCCATCAGCACCGACCTGCTG
>JARLGS010000888.1 GCA_031292695.1 Mycobacterium sp.
CCTCCCTTCTGCCCCGTCTCCCCCCCCCCGCCCCCCCCCCCCCCCCCCCCCCCCCCCCCCCCCCCCCCCCCCCCCCCCCCCCCCCGCCCCCCGCCCCCCGGGTCCGTTTTGTGTAGGCAATGTCACGCCGTCCGGATGTTGCTCGGCGGATAGTTGTGGTTTCACAATAGTTGTGTGAATGCAACCGTTGGCGCGCTCGACTCGCGGCGCAGAATGATCATCCTGATCTCCTGCTGCCTGAGTCTGCTGATCGTGTCGATGGATGCCACCATCGTCAACGTTGCGATCCCGTCGATCCGCGCCGACTTCGGTGCCTCAGCCGCCCAGATGCAGTGGGTGGTGGACGTCTACACGCTGGTGCTGGCCTCGCTGCTGATGCTCTCCGGCGCGACCGGCGACCGCTTCGGCCGCCGGCGGGTGTTCCAGATCGGCCTGACGATCTTCGCGATCGGTTCGGTGTTGTGCAGCCTGGCGCCGACCTCCGGTGCGCTGATCGGCGCCCGCCTGGTTCAGGGCGTCGGCGGGTCGATGCTCAATCCCGTTGCACTGTCCATCATTTCGCAGGTCTTCACCGGCAGGGTGGAGCGTGCCCGGGCGCTCGGCCTGTGGGGTGCCGTGGTCGGTATCTCGATGGCGCTGGGCCCGACGGTCGGTGGTCTGCTGATCCAGGTCGTCGGTTGGCGTGCGGTGTTCTGGATCAACCTGCCGATCTGCCTCGCCGCGATCGTGCTGACCGCGATCTTCGTCCCAGAGAGCAAGTCGGCCACCATGCGTGATGTCGATCCGGTCGGCCAGGGGTTAGCGGTGCTGTTCCTGTTCGGCCTGGTTTTCACCCTGATCGAAGGGCCGGGCATGGGCTGGACCAATCCCCGCACCGCGGTGATCGCGGTGCTGGCGGTGGTCGCGCTCGTCGCCTTCCTGCGCTACGAACGCCGGCGCCACGACCCGTTCATCGATCTGCGCTTCTTCCGCAGCATTCCGTTCGCATCTGCCACCGTCACCGCGGTGCTGGCGCTGACCGCGTGGGGCGCTTTCCTGTTCATGATGTCGTTCTACCTGCAGAACGAACGGCACTACTCGGCGATGCACACCGGCCTGATCTACCTACCGATAGCCGTTGGCGCTCTGGTCTTTTCGCCGCTGTCCGGCCGGATCGTCGGGCGCTATGGTTCGCGGCCGTCATTGGTCACCGCCGGCGTCCTGATGACCGTCGCCTCGCTTCTGTTGACGACGTTGACCGCGACGACGCCCATCTGGCGGGTGGTGGTGATCTTCGCGATATTCGGCATAGGGTTCGCCATGATGAATGCACCGGTGACCAACGCCGCGGTCAGCGGCATGCCGCTGGACCGGGCCGGCGCGGCGTCGGCCGTGACCTCGACCAGCCGGCAAGTCGGCGTGAGTATCGGTGTGGCACTGTGCGGTTCGCTTGCCGGCTCTGCGCTGGCCGGGAACGGGGTGGACTTCGCCGCGCACACCGCACCGCTGTGGTGGATGTGTGTCGGCATTGGGGTGGCCGTCGCCGTGCTCGGTCTGGTCTCGACCTCGCCGCGGGCGCTGCGCTCCGCTGAGCGGTTGGCGCCACTGATCAAGGGTGTAAACGAGCCGGAGCCGGCCGGTGTCCGCTGAACCGTTGGCCGACGAGACCTGGCAGGCGATGGCCGCCCTGGTGTTCGAGAACCGGGACAGCTGGCGGCGCACGGTGGTCGAGCAGTCCGGTCTGCCGTTCAGCCGGGTCCGGATCCTGTACCGGCTGGCGGTCAATCCCATGACGGCAAAACAACTCGCGGAAGCGACCTCGATGGACGCGCCGGCTGCCACGGTCGCGATCAACGACCTCGAAGACCGCGGATTGGTTGTGCGTCAAACAGATCCGGGAAATCGGCGGTGCAAGCTGGTGTCCCTCACAGACGCCGGTGCGGCGACGGTCCGCGGTATCAAACAACTGGACGACCCCGCACCACCGGTCTTCGCGGCGCTGGACGCCGCCGAGCTGACGATGTTGCGGGACCTGTTGAGCCGCTTGCGCAGCCACTAGGCGCCTCTGCCCGGTGGGCGGGACCCGTGGTTCCCGTCCACCGCGCCGGTACGCCCGACTACGGTGTATCCGTGGCTAACACCAAACCTGAGATCGAATTCCCGGACGGCCCGGCACCTGATGCGCTGGTGATCGAGGACGTCATCGTCGGCGACGGCGCCGAGGCGGTACCTGGCGGCAATGTCACGGTGCACTATCTGGGCGTCGAGTACGACACCGGTGAAGAGTTCGACAGCTCCTGGAACCGGGGCGAGACCATCGAATTCCCGTTGCGCGGCCTGATTCAGGGCTGGCAGGACGGTATCCCCGGGATGCGCGTGGGCGGCCGGCGCAAGCTGACCATCCCACCCGCGCAGGCGTACGGCCCCGCCGGTGGCGGGCACCGGCTGTCCGGCAAGACGCTGATCTTCGTGATCGATCTGCTCGGCGTCCGCTGAGCCTGTCCGAGAGTTCAACGAGCCCATCGCAGCTCGAGATCCGGCGGCCGTGGCGTGTTGGGGCGCGCGGCCGCCGGGCTTGAGCCACCTTGGCGGACTCCTCAACGCGGCTCGTGCCTCGCCGCTTGATCGTCGTACGCCCTAAGCTCGAACTGCCTCTCGGACCAGGAAGGGTTGTATGCCGGACTCAGATGACACCGCTGACCGGTCCGGCATCGTTCGCCGGGTGGGCAGGCGCGGTTGGCTGACCGTGCTCGCGGTTGTCGTGGCGGTGCTGGCCGCCGTCAGCTGGACTGTATTCGGCACCTCCGACGAGCACCAGCAGCAGGGCGCGACATCGACGAGCGCTTCGGCGACGCCGGCCCCGAGCTACGCCGAACCGGGACAGGCCTCGGCGGCATTGACGC
>JARLGS010000889.1 GCA_031292695.1 Mycobacterium sp.
ACCCACGGTATGAGTGGTCGCCGCCACTGCCCTTGGGAAAGCCCGGATTGCGCAGTCGATCTCGGGGCTGTACTTGTCCAGCAGCGCCGACGTCGGCAGCAGGTCCTGCACTCCGCGGACCAGATATGGCCCGCCGCGCTCGAAGATGTCACCGCCGGTGTTGCCGAACCCGACCGACGCCATCAGCGCCTCATCGACCGTGCCGCGCTCGTCATTGAAGGTGTGCGCGGTGATCACCGCGTTCTTCAAACCGTTCCAGAGGTCCGGGGATGCTTGCGCGTACACGTCGGACAAGTCCGCAAGGCCCTTGGTGTCCTGCCGGATCGACGGCATGCGCTGGTTGAGGTCGGCAAGAATGGTGTCCCCTTTGACCAGCGAATCACCAAACTTGTCACCCAGCCCATCCAGGGCCTGTGCGGCGGCGCTGAGGGTCTGGTTCAGTTTGATCGGGTCCACCTGCTCAGAGATCGCGGTGATGGTCTCGAACAGCGTGTCGAACTCCGTGGTCACACACGCCGACGGCGGCGACGGCGGCGAGCACTGCGACACCGTGACCTGCTCACCATCCTTGAGCCGCTGCGGAGTCGGGCTCGGCGGCGACGTGAAGGCAATGTATTTGTTGCCGAAAACCGTAGTGGCCAGCAGCTTGACGTTCACGTTCTGCGGCAACACATTCAGATACTGCGGGTCGACGTTGAGCACCAATCGGGCTTGCGGGCTCTCCCCCTCACTGGTCACCGCTTCGACGTCCGCCAGCCTGCCTATGGGGACGCCGTTAAAGGTGACCTTCGAGCCCGGGTCCATCGACAATCCCGCACGCGTCGACAAGACGTACAGCCGCACCTTGGTATCGAAGTACCCCCGGAACTGAAGCCAGACGGCAGTCAGCACCAGCGCACAGGTCACGGCGAAGATCAGGCCCGCGATCTTGTACGGCGGAGTGCGGTCCTTGTTGAGCTCGGCATGCACCTGCCCCTGGGCGACAGGCGGCAGTGGTGGTAGCGGTGGTCGGGGTGTCGTCACCGGATCCCCTCGGGTGACGCCTTGGGTCCCGCGACCGAGCTGACGTTGACGATCGATGCGCTTTCACGCGCAAGGTGCACCGCGTGTTTGCGCCCCATGTCGCGAGCAGCGCAGGTCAGGAAGGCGACCCGGCCGTCGAGCAGACCCATGGACAACCCTCCGATTCGCATAATCGGGTCGGTGTGCCACTCACCGGAACCGCAGCGGCCCTTCGCCGACGTGACCGCTGAGTCCGGAGTGAACTGTAACGCCGCAGTTTCAAAAATTTGCTGGAACTGACAGATCGTGCGGATCGTTCAGGCACGAGGTCCGCATGTGGACTTGACGCCTCAGGAAGATTCTCGATCCGTGACCGCACTCAGATCGCGGGTCACCGGCTTTCTGCAAGCCCGGGGATACGCTGCCGCCCATGACCCATGCCGCGACTTCTTCCCACCGCTGGGTGCGCGAGCACCGCATCATGGCAGCGACCATCGGCTTCGCCGCATACACAGCGGCAATGTTGGTGGTGGAAGGACGTATACGCCGCACCGGGGGCCCGGGGATCGTTCCCTTCGAGCTCGCAGGCACAGGCGCCAAGGCTCAGGAGATATTGGATCGTTGGGGTCCGGACTGTGAAAAGGCCGCACGCCTATCGATGTGGCTCGACTTCGGGTACATGGCTACCTACGGAACCCTGTTGGCGCTGCTCATCGGTCGACGACGTCGACAGCGCGGGCACCCGTCTTGGCTGCCTTCGCTGGCCGCCGGCGCTGTCACCGCCGACGCGGTCGAGGGAGTGTCGCTGCTGCGGGTTCTCGACCGACGTGACATCGCTGTGAATGCGCGGCGCGCCAAGGTCGCGGCTCTGACCAAGTTCGCCATCCTCGCCGTCGGTCTCGGGTATTCGATATAGACGCTGACGTCGACCCGCGCAACGGACATTCCGTCTTTCAACGGCATGAGGCCGATGCCGCGCGGCTAGTTCCCCGACGGTAGAGCGCAGCGAATGCGGTTGTCTGGCAAGGCAGTACACACTAACCACCGCCTACAACGGCAAGCCTTACCTTGCTTTCCACTCGGGCCGCGTCTGACTCCATCTTCTACGAGGCCAACGGACGTCGGCATCGACATATCAACGAAAGACGTTGGAATATAACAGGATTCGGGGCCCGCGAGCGCGTCTAACAACCGGGTGCGCTCAGGATTCCGCTTCTGATGGCGCATTGCCGACGCAGCGGAGCCGATATCGGGATAGGTTGGTGCGCATCAGAACGTCGCCGCAGTTCAGGAGCCATCAATGACCGCCATTAACGGCCTGCCCGCCCACGTGTTGTTGGTGCATTTCATCGTGGTGCTGGCACCGCTGACCGCAGTCTCGGCGATCCTGTGCGCCCTGTGGCCAGCGGCGCGCCGGCGGTTGGTGTGGCCGACGGTGGCCCTGGCCGCAGTCACCGTGGCACTCACCCCGTTGACCACCAGTGCCGGCGAGTGGCTCTATAACCTGCGGTCCAAGCCCAGTGCACTGCTACAGGAGCACGCCGAACGGGGCGACACCATGATCTACGGCGCGATCGGGCTGCTGGTCGTCGCGGCACTGCTGGCATTCGTACATGTGCGCGAGCACCGAACCGGTGCCACCACGTCGGCTATCCGGATCGCGGTCGCGGTGATCACGATGGTGGTGGCGATCGGCACCATCGCGCAGGTGTACCGGATCGGTGACAGCGGGGCCCAGTCTGTGTGGGGTGACGAAATATCGCACCTCACCAGTGCTAACAGCCACAAGTAACTCGCAGTCAACTCACTGAGATCAGCGATGGCGCCACCGGCATCGCGGGGCGGTCCGGCTTTGCGGCACCGAGTCGCTTCACCGGATCTTTCTCAAGCGCAGGCCGTGCGGAAAACGCGAGTTCAACATGGGAACGGTGGCGGTCTCCGGTCGCGGCAGCATGAAACGTGATGTCGTCGAGGGCGCTACGTAGGTCATCGATCTCGTCGGTGCCGACCTGCCCGACGAAGTGAATCAACGCAGCCCGGCGATCACGTCGGTCGGCGACCTCATCCAGAGCATCCACCATCAGGGCCGCGATAAGTTCGTCGCGGGTGCCCAGCGGCGCGTACTGAAAAGCTTTGTCATCGCGGATCTGAATGACCAAGTCCTTCGCGGCTAACCTCCGCAGAACGGTCATGATCGTCGTATACGCCAGGCGCCGGCGCGTGCAGACAGCATCGTGGACTTGGCGCACGGTTTGCGGCTCGTCGGTATCCCACAGATGGTCCATCACCGAGCGCTCGAGGTTGCCCAGGCGTTGCAGCCTTGCCATGTCTCAACTCCTGTATCGACGTTGCATCAGGTAACTCCTCACTTAGTCGGTCAGGAGGTTGCCCAGGTTCCCGTGGCATCGCTGCGCTCGGTTACCAGCCCACGGCCCGCTACGCGGAAACCTGTACCCACGGACCAACACGTTTTGCTCACTGGGGACCGGTATTCGGTTCCGGTCACCGACCTACGGGGGCATCCCTTGTTGACGGTTGTGCGAAATCGATCGGCGGCGAAGACTAGCTTCCAAAACGCGCTGCTCGCGCACTCCATGAACTGCCGAGAGGTGTGCCTGCGATGGCTAGTCCGCAATTGCAGCAGGTGATCGAGGCGATCAAGGGTTTGGCCGGGATGGCCTCGGGCTCCAGTATCGAGGAGCTGCGCGCGACCAACGAGCACATGGCTCGACCCGCGGAACCCGATATCACCAGCGAACCCGTCGTCGCCAACGGCGTCAACGCGGCATGGATCTGCGCGCCCGAGGCCGCGGCCGACCGGGCGGTGCTCTACCTGCATGGCGGCGGCTACATCATGGGGTCGCTGAACACCCACCGCGACATGATGGGCCGCATCTCGCGCGCCGCGCGGGCCCGCGTGCTCGGCCTGGATTACCGGCTGGCGCCCGAACATCCGTTTCCCGCCGCTGTCGATGACACGGTCGCCGGATACCGGTTCCTGCTCGACCAGGGGCTGCCGCCGGCACGGCTCGCCATCGCCGGGGATTCAGCGGGCGGCGCGTTGACGCTCGCGGCGCTGGTTGCGGGCCGCGACGCCGGACTGCCGATGCCAGCGGCGGCGGTGTGTCTATCGCCGTTCCTCGACTTGGAGGGCACCGGCGAATCGATCACCACCCGCGCGGACGTCGATCCGATCGCCACACCCGAAGTCATCGACGTGTGGGCGAAGGCCTACCTAGCCGGCGCAGATCCCCGCACCCCGCTCGCCAATCCGCTGTACGCCGATCTTGCAGGACTGCCGCCGCTGCTGATCCAGGTCGGCGATCACGAGGTCCTGCTGGACGACTCCACCCGCCTCGCAGAACGCGCCCAAGCAGCCGGAGTCCAAGTCAAACTGGAAATCTGGCCCGAGATGATCCACCGCTGGCACAGCTACGCCGCCGTCCTCCCCGAAGGCCAGCAAGCCATCGAGGACATCGGCACATTCCTTCGCGAGCAGATTCCCTAACACGCCCACGGTGCTGTCCTACAGGCGTTCGCTGAACGTCGAAGGTAAGACCCACGCCAGGAGGTTGAGCAATGAACCCAGACGACCTTCCGGTTGAGCAGCAGGTACCAGGCTCAACGGGACCGCCCAACATTCTTTACGTTCACATCGACAACCTCGGCATGGGCGAGTTGGGTTGCTACGGCGGCGGCATCCTGCGCGGCGCAGACACCGCGCGGCTGGATCGTTTCGCCGCCGAGGGACTGCAGTTGCTCAATTTCGCCCCCGAAGCCCAATGCACACCGACCCGCTCGGCCCTGCTGACCGGCCGCTACGCCATCCGCTCCGGCAACGGCTCGGTGCAACTGCCCGGCCTGCCCGGCGGGTTGGTCGCCTGGGAGCAGACCATGGGCGACATCCTGTCTGAGGCCGGGTATGCCACCGCGATCTATGGCAAGTGGCACGTCGGCGACGAGCCTGGGCGCTATCCGACCGACCATGGCTTCGACGAGTGGTACGGCATCCCGCACAGTTACGACGAATGCCTGTGGCCCGACGATCCGCTCTATGACCCCGACCGTGACTCCATGTCCTATGTCGTCGCGAGCACCAAAGGCGCCCCGGTCGAGAACCTCGAACAACTGACGTTGGAGGTGCGCCGCGACATTGACCGCGAATACCTCACGCGCGCAGACAGTTTCATCCGGCGCAGCGTCGCCGCTGGCAGGCCGTTTTATGCCTACTTCAATCACTCGATGCTGCACCTGCCCACCGTGCCCCGCGAGGAATTTAAGGGCACCAGCGGTGCCGGCGACTGGGCCGACTGCCTGCTTGAAATGGACGCCGACTTCGGGACACTGTTGGACCTGCTCGACGAACTGGGCATCGCCGACAACACCATCGTCGTGTTCGCGGGCGACAACGGCCCCGAGGACACCCTGCCGTGGCGAGGAACTTCCGGCTTCTGGGAAGGCTCCTATTTCACCGGCATGGAGGGATCGCTGCGCACACCGTGTCTGATCCGCTGGCCCGGCCACGTCGCCCCCGGACGGGTCAGCAACGAGATAGTCCACGTCACCGACATGTTCACCACCCTGCTCGGCTGGGCTGGCTGCGGTGCGCCCAATGACCGGGTCATCGACGGAGTAGATCAGGACTCGTTCTTCCGCGGCGTCCAGAACCAGTCCAACCGGCAGGGATTCCTGTTCTGGAACGGCGACAAGCTCTACGGCGTCAAGTGGCAGAACTTCAAAACCGTCTTCGTCGAGCAACGCTACTTCTCGGACCCTTCGCCGCCTTACGCCAACCCGCGCATCATCAACTTGCTCACCGACCCCAAAGAACGCGAACCCGTCGACTCCCCACACCTGCACACCTGGGTCGTGGCCCACTTCACCCGACTCATCGCCCAGTTCCAGGCCAGCGTGAAACGCGAACCGCTCATCCCGTTCGGCGCACCACTCGACTTCGTCCCGGCACCCCACGCGGAATGACCTCACCTGCCCAACAGAACGACAAGCAACCAAAGTAAGGCAAAAGCCCACAGCCACAGATTGACTCGGCCAGTACGCGATAGGGTGTTGCACACCACCCATCACCGCCCTGACAGCGGTCGCAGGCCGGTGCCCCCAGTCGGACTCGAACCGACACTGTGCGGATTTTAAGTCCGCTGCCTCTGCCAATTGGGCTATGGGGGCAGGCGCTGACCGAAATCGCGCCGACATGACGTTAGCGCCTGCCCACAGGCCGGCTGCGCACCGCCCGATCGTTATCAAACGTCCAGCTTCCGGTGTTAGCTTCGCGCGGAACCTGGGAACCGAGCCAACTTTTGCTGGAGGCAACGCGTGCGCACGCTGGTCCGTCTGATCGCAGTCCTGATCATCCCCGTCGTCCTGCTGGTGGGCGGTTGCGGACACAAACAAGCCACGACCGGCAGCACTGCCTCATCATCCGATTCGCTGCCCGCCGACCCATCGGGTGACGCCGGCGACGCCGCCCCCATCTCCCAGACGTGCCCGGCCCAGGCCACCACGTCGTTCGCCAAGACGAAATTCGTGGCGCACAGCGGCCTGGCCTTCGGTGCGTTCCACCACTGGCTGTGGAAGCCGTTCGAGGCCGGCACGTTCAAGAAGGGCGCCAACGGCCGGATCACATCGTTCATCAAGGGCGGCCTGGCGGCCCTGTTCGTGAAGCGCGAAATCCGGCTCGCCACTACTGATGTGCAGGCAGACCCGACCCTGTGCAAGGCCATCATCGCGCCGCTGGACAAGGTCGGGGACACCGTGCAGGCCGCGTTCGACAAGCTCAAGGGCGGCGACGCCAGCGGCGTCACCGACCTGAACTCCTCGATCGGCGCCATCGAGTCCAGCTCGCAGACCAACGGCGTACCGATCCAGGAAGACGAGAACGCCGACATCGCCAAGCGCCCCGCCTAGTCCGGCGCGCTACGCGAGCGGAATGTCCACGCCGTGTTCGTCGGCCGTTCGCGGCCCGAAGTAGCGGCGGTCGGCTTCTGTGATGGCCAGGTCGTTGATGCCGGCCTCGCGACGACGCATAAGTCCGAACTCGTCGAACTCCCACAGTTCGTTGCCGTAGCTGCGGTACCACTGCCCCGCGGCGTCGTGCCATTCATATTGGAACCGCACCGCCATGCGGTTGCCGCGGAAGCCCCAGAGACTCTTGCGGAGCACGTAGTCGAGTTCGCGTTCCCATTTGCCGGTCAGGAACTCGACGATTTCCGCACGCCCCGTGACGAATTGGTCGCGGTTACGCCACACGGAGTCCTCGGTGTAGGCCAGGCTGACGTGGTGGGGGTCGCGGGTGTTCCAGGCGTCCTCGGCCGCTTGGACTTTCTGCAGCGCAGTGTCCGTGTCGAACGGCGGAACTGGTGGGCGTAGTTCAGACATGTTGTCTCCTTGGGGTTTTAGCGAATGCTGCCGATTGACCGAGGCAGCTCGGCCGCTTTGCCGTTCGCGGTTTCCCGCTCGACGGGGGTGAAGTTGGCCATCGGAGGTCCTTTCCTGTGCAATCCGCACAACGGATCACATTGAGCTTTCCCATTAGAAGCAGTACCACAGCTCACTAACGGATGCAACGCCATACATCCGTGATAACATTCCGCGTGTGACAACCAGTACGCCAGCATGGATGCTGCCGGATGAGCCGGCCCCGGTCCGGCTGATGAACACCATCTGGGCCGATACCCGTGGCGTACACGACGAACTGACGGGCCCGACGGTGCTGCGCGACTGGCTGGCCGACGTCACCGAGTACAACCGCCGCGAGTTGGGCCAGCCAAGCCAGGACGAACTTAGCGAGGCCCTACTGCTGCGCGACAGCCTGCGCCGGCTGGCGGCCTACTGCACCGCGGACGATCGCCCGACGGCCCAGTCCCCCGTCAGCGAGATCAGCCAGGCC
This sequence comes from Mycobacterium sp., assembly GCA_031292695.1. Lineage (GTDB taxonomy): Bacteria > Actinomycetota > Actinomycetes > Mycobacteriales > Mycobacteriaceae > Mycobacterium. The sequence goes on from JARLGS010000889.1 coordinate 7,907, forward strand.
GTCGACGTGGTCAACGGCCTGGCCGCCGACCGTCCGCGCACCGAACTCACGATTCACGACGGAGCGTTGGGCACCGTCTGCGCGCGGCTGGTCTCACCCATCCGAAGTGCACTCGCCGACCTCGGGCACCAAGGCATCGAGCTTCTCGCCGGCCCCGCCTCGATCAACATGCGCGCCTGCCACGCACCCCCCTGCGTGCTGTACTTCGTCAAGTCCCACCCGCGCCGCGAATGGTGCTCCGAAACCTGCGGCAACCGCGTCCGCGCAGCCCGGCACTACGAGAAAACCCGCAGTCAGAAACTGCGCTGAACCCACGCCGTCAGACGTTGGCCAGCGCACCGCTGAGCAGCAATTGCGGGCGAGGAACCCGGTACCTGATGCACCCGTCGGTGACCGCATCGTCGATCTCATAGACGGTGTCACTGTTCACCTGCACACCGGAAATCCCAAGGCGCCCAACCACAATCCGACTAGCCCGGCGGAGATCGGCCAGTTCGCCGATCAGATGGTCGACCACATCCGAATAATCCTGACCGTCCCAGTGCGCATCGAGCCCGGCCAGGCGCAACGAGGGACACCCACGCAACACCGCAAAACCGCATCCCGACTGCAGCCATACGTTGACCGGTCCGGGACCCCGAACAGAGGACACCACATCCGCCTGGTGCGTCGACGAAATCACCATGCGCCCCACGCCGACGCTTGCCGCCCAGAGCATTTCGTTCTCGGTTAGATCATCGCAGTGCACGCCGATCTGGGCGGGCAGCACGCCCGCGGTCAGCGCCGTATCGAGTTCGGCTGCGCCCACAGCGTCAACCGGCTGTCGGTGGGAAACCACCCAACGCGCAAATTCTGGCGCGCCCAAAGCTGCTACCGAGCGCGCTATTCCGATACCGGGCAGGCTGGGCACGAAGGGCTGCTCGCCAGGAGTCACCACCAATCGCGCCGGATGACCCAGTTGCCGACGCAACGCCATGCCCGACAACCACGAACTCAACGTCGCCGACAGCAACATGCGGACCTCCCAGTGCAGCATCTAGTTACACGTCTACCCGCGCCATAAGAGACGGAAGCGGTTGCTGCCGCAGCCTTGATGCGAGTGGCCGAAAAACTTGCGGCTTCTTAACGCCCCTCCACCTCCAGGTTTCCGGGGCGTAAAGACGCACGTCACTGACCCCCATCATTCGATGTCCAGCGGCCAATACGGCCTTTGACCTGTGCAAATAGCGGCTCAACGACCGGCGTCAGGGCAACCGATCCACGCCTAATATGACCCCCGTCACGGGGCCCGCAAGGACTCCGTAAATGAACCCGCCGGGCCCGTATGGAAACCATCAAGATCGGTGGCGGTCCCACCGCATCGGCGTTTACTTCCGCACGTGGGCGCCGCCGAGACGCGCCCGAAACGGAGCCAAAACATGTCTGTCGCGATTTTCGTCGTGCTGACCATCGCGCTGTTCGCGGTGCTCGGCCTGATCCAAAAGGCGGTGGAGCGGCTGTGAACTACGCCAACATCGTCGGACTGGTCCTGTGCCTGCTGACCGCGCTGTTCCTGGTCGCCGCACTGCTGTTTCCGGAGCGCTTCTAGTGAGCGGCACCACCACAGGAATCATCTTCCTGATCGCCCTCATCATCGCGCTCGCCGCGGTCCATGTGCCCTTGGGCGACTATATGTTCCGCGTCTACACGTCCGAGAAGCACTCGCGTGCCGAACGTCTCCTGTACAAGGTGATCGGCGCCGACCCGGAGTCAGAACAGAACTGGGGCGCCTACGCGCGCAGCGTGCTGGCGTTCTCCGCCATCTCGGTGCTGTTTCTGTTCACCCTCCAGCTGGTGCAGGACAAACTGCCGCTGCACCTGAATAATCCGGCCACCCCGATGACCGCTGACCTGGCATGGAACACCGCCGTCACCTTCATCACCAACACCAACTCGCAGGCCTACTCGGGTGAGAGCACCATGGGCCACCAGGTCCAGATGACCGGCCTG
>JARLGS010000890.1 GCA_031292695.1 Mycobacterium sp.
ACGGCGATGCCATCACCAAGGCCGATGTCGACAACCGGCGGCGGTTGTTTGCACTGTCGACGGGCATGTCGGCCGCGCCGGACGTGCTGGACCGGCTGACCCCGCAGGTGACGCGCCAACTCATCGACGAGCGGTTGCGGCTCCAGGAGGTGCAGCGGCGGCACGTGATCGTGCACGACAACGAGATCGCCGCCGCCATCCGCGAGATCGAGCAACGCAACGGCATGCCCGAGGGTACGCTGCGCCGGCGGCTTTCGGCCGACGGAGTGGAGTTCCGCACCCTGATCGACCAAGTGCGGGTGCAGATCGGCTGGACCCGGGTGCTGCGCGAGGTGCTGGGCTCGCAGACCGACATTACCGACGCCGATATCCAGGAGATGGCCAACCTGCTGAAGGCGCAGGTCGGTCAGCAGGAGTTCCGCATTGCCGAGATCTTCGTGCCGATCGGCGACCCCGGGCAGGCCGACGAGGCACATCACTTCGCCGAGGTGGTCATCCAGCAGCTCCGAGTGGGCGCGCCGTTCGCGGTGGTTGCAGCGCAGTTCAGCCAGAGCCAGACCGCGTTGCAAGGTGGCGACGAGGGCTGGGTACAGCCCAACCAGATCGATCCGGCGGTGCTCCGTGTACTGCAGGAAATGCCCGAGGGTGCGATCAGCAACCCGATTCCGGTGCCGGGCGGACTGTCCATCGTAACGTTGCGCGGCAAGCGTGAAATCGGCCGTGACATGGCCACTATAGCGACCGTGCGGCAGCTGTTCCTGCCGTTTGCCACAGTCCTCAATCCGAACGCGCCGACGGCGCAACAACAGCAGGTGCTGGAGCAGGCGCATCGCATTTCCGCCTCGGCCAAGACTTGCGACGACATTGAGGCGGCGAACAAGGCCGCCGGCGCCAGCCGCCCGACCGACCCTGGCGAACTGCGGGTGGACAGCGTGGGGGTGCCGGAGCTGCGTCAGCTCCTGACCACGCTGCCGGTGGGCAAGGCGAGCGGCCCGCTGGTGGCCAATGACGGGGTGGCGGTGATCATGGTGTGTACCCGCGAACAGCGGAACGTGGGCGTGCCAGGCAAGCAGGAGCTGAGTGAT
>JARLGS010000105.1 GCA_031292695.1 Mycobacterium sp.
AGCGCGGTGACCGCGGCGAAATCCTGTGGTTCGGGCCCCTCTTCCCCCTTGGCCAGGCCCAGGTCGCGGATCCGGGACGAGCGATCGGCCAGCGCTTCGGACAACCCCTTCACCGCGGCTGTCAGGTGTGATCCGCCTCCGGGGGTGCGCACGGTGTTGCAGAACGCGGCGACCGTGGCCGGTTCGGCCGGTCCGGCAGTCAGCGACCAGCGGAATGGGGTGGGGCCGCGCCCGGTCGTGTATTCACCGGAGCCGTCGACCACTGCGCGCACCGGGGGCAGGGGAGTGCCGGCAGAGGTGCACATGAGGTCCAGCAGCGCGGCGGTGCCCCACGGGCCATTGAACGGCTGCAACAACGCAGGTGGCACGTCCTCGGCGGGCCAGCCCTCGTCGATCACGGTCAGGTGCACACCTGGGGACATCCGTGCGGCGGCGTGTGCACGCAGCAGCACTTCGCCGACGTCGACGTTCGAATCCGGCACCACGGACGGGTCGAACAGGATGCGCACAGTCGTGCCGTGGGCATCGGGCTTGCGATTGCCCGAGCCGCGCAGTTTCAGCGTGTCGGCGCGGGTGAACTCAGCGTTCGGGTCGAAGTCCTTGCCTTCAAACGTGCCGGGGTAGCCGGCGCCGAAACTCTGCAGGTAGGTCTTGCCGGCCCGGCGCACCGTCACATCGGTGCGCGCGGAGATGAAAACCGCTGCCGCGGCGCCAATTCCGTTCAGGCCGGCACCGGTGCTGGCAGCGTCGGCGTGTGCGGAGAACTTGCCGCCGGCCCGGGCGGTGCCGAGGGTCTTGACGATGCCGTTCTTCCCGGTGACCGGGTCCGAGTCGATGGGCAGGCCGCGGCCGTCGTCGGCGACGCTCACCGATCCGTCCGCATGCAAGGTGATCGTCACGGTGGACCCACCGTGGCTGGGGTCGGCGACCTCCTCGACCGCGTTGTCCACGAGCTCGCGCAATGCGGTGTTGAGCACGTCCAGGCCCAGGTTCACCGCCGGGCGCAGGCGGGTGTGCTGGACGTCGTCGAGTTCGGTGATGTCCGCAGCGTTGTAGCTCACTGCTGGTCCTCTCCATCGGGGCCGGGCGGGAATGATCGAAGTCCTGCCGTGCCAAGGTGTGCCGGAGGAATGGTAGGCGGCTGATCCGACAACTTTGCCAATCAGTGTGCGTGTTTGTCGGTGGGCTGCGCC
>JARLGS010000891.1 GCA_031292695.1 Mycobacterium sp.
CGCCACCGACGCCTCGGCGGTGTAGCACAGGAACGTCAGCGTCTCCTGCAGGTACAACTGCACCGTCTCGGCATTGTGGGACAGGTAGCCGATCGTCACGTCGGTACCGAGCTGCAGATCGAAATCGCCTCCGCGCGTGGACAACACGAATGCGCCGTCGATGGCCGGCGCCCAGATGATGTCCCCGTCGACCAGCCGGTTCAGGTGCTCCAGCAGCGGGTAGCCGTGCTCGGTCGTCTCGCTGACCTTCGTGTACGCCTCAGCTGACAGCAGCACCGAATACGGCCCGTCCACGCCGGCCAGCCGCAACTCGGACAGCGCCTGCGCAATCACATCCGGGTAGCCGCGCGGGTCATTCGGCAGCGCCAGAACGGGATTGGACGTCGCGGCGCGGATGCCCTCGATCTGTGCGGCGGCGTAGCCCTCGAAGATCGCCCGGTCCTCGGCGAAGGCCAGCTTCTTCGCCGCGTCCTTCACCGGGTCCCAGTCGGAATCCTGCGCACCGCGCTCGACATCGTCGAGCGCTTCGCGTGCCACCGTGAACGGCACCCGCAGCCGCACCAGCGGCCGCGACTCGCGAAGGTGCGCCACCACCCCGTCACCCGGCGAGGCGACGTCGACCAGGTGACCGGTGCTGACCGCGGCGGTTGCCGGTCCATTCGGATCACTGACGTCGACCACCCGCCGGCCCGCGATGTGCCGCTTGAAGGTTCGGGCTGCTTCCTCCTCGATCTGCGCCCAGGCAGCCGAGGTGATGGGAGCCAGTTCGCGGTACAGGTTGTTCATTGCGGTTGACCTTTCAGGCTGCCGATGGACAGGGTGCCGCCGGTCTGAGGTTCGGGCTCGGCCGGCGACGGGGCGGGTGGTGATGGGGGAGCGTCGAGGAAATCCGTTGTGGGCGTGAAGAACAACACGCCGGTGACCGGCGTGGAGAAATCCAGGATGCGGTCGGTGTTGCCGGGCGGATCACCGATGAACATATTGCGCAGCATGCGCTCGGTCACTTCCGGGTCGGCCGAATAGGCAATGTAGTAGGTGCCGAATTCGCCGGAGCCGACGCGACCGAACGGCATGTTGGCCCGCACGATCTGCAACTGATTGCCGTCGGCGTCGTTGATCACGTTGAGTGCCAGATGCGAGTTCGGCGGCTTGACGTCGTCGGCCATCTCAATGTCCTCGAGCTTGCTGCGGCCGATCGCCCGTTCCTGCTCGGTGACGCTGAGCGACTCCCAGGACGCCATGTCGTGCAGGTACTTCTGCACGTGAACGTAACTGCCACCGCTGAATTCGGGGTCCTCGGCACCGATCTGTGCGGCCGCCACAGCGTCCGCCCCGTCCGGGTTCTCGGTGCCGTCCACGAAACCCAGCAGATCCCGGTTCTCGAAGAACTTGAACCCGTGTACCTCGTCGACCACGGTGACTGCGCCGTCGAGCGACTTCAGAATCTGGTTCGCCAGCTCGAAACACACGTCCATGGCGTTGGCCCGGATGTGGAACAGCAGATCACCCGGGGTCGACGGCGCGTGGTGACGTGCGCCCTGTAATTCCCGGAAGCGATGCAGCCCGGCCGGCCGCGGACCGTCGAACAATCGATCCCAGGCGTCCGAGCCGATGGACGTCACCAACGTCAGAGCGCTTGCCGGCGTGCGAAACCCGACGGCGCGGACCAAACCGGACAACCCGGACAGCGCGTCGTGGACAACGGATTCGGCGCCGGCGTCGATGGTGGCCACCAGCATGATCGCGGCGGACGTCAACGGGCTGAGTACGGGTTGCGGCCGGGCGGAACACACGAAGCCGACCCTAGCGCAACGCGGACAGATTTCCGGGTGATGATGAGCCTCATGACCGGAGCTACTGCCGCTGGCCTCTGCGAGTTCATCGACGCATCGCCGTCGCCCTTCCACGTCTGCGAAACGATGGCGACCCGACTGCGGGCGCAGGGTTTCACCGAACTGGCCGAGACCGAGGCCTGGCCGTCGGCTCCCGGGGACTACTTCACCGTGCGGGCCGGTTCCCTGGTGGCTTGGAAGACGACGGACCAGCCGCTGCCGTTCCGCATCGTCGGCGGCCACACCGACAGCCCCAACCTGCGGGTCAAGCAGCACCCGGACCGCTTCGTCAGCGGCTGGCAGGTGGTCGCGCTGGAACCGTACGGCGGGGCCTGGCTGAACTCGTGGCTGGACCGCGACCTGGGCATCAGTGGGCGGCTCTCGGTACGGCGTGGCGCCGGGGTCGAGGACGTCCTGGTCCGCATCGACGACCCGATCCTGCGGGTCCCGCAGCTGGCCATCCACCTGTCGGACGACCGCAAGGGCGTCAGCCTCGACCCGCAGCGGCAGGTCAACGCGGTGTGGGGGGTCGGGACCGGTAGCCGCGACTTCGTGGCCTATGTCTCCGAGCACGCGGGGGTGGCGGCTGCCGATGTGCTGGCCGCCGACCTGATGACCCACGATCTGACCCCGTCCCGGCTGATCGGCGCGGACAGTGAACTGATCAGCGCACCCCGGCTGGACAACCAGGGCACCTGCTACGCCGGTCTGTCGGCGTTCCTGGCCACCGGCGCCGCGCAGTATGTGCCGGTGCTCGCGCTGTTCGACCACGAGGAGGTCGGCTCGACCTCCGATCACGGTGCCCAATCCGACCTGTTGCCGACGGTGCTGGAACGCATCGTGTTGGCCGCCGGCGGCACCCGGGAAGACCTGCTGCGCCGGCTGGCCGGGTCGATGGTGGCCTCCGGCGACATGGCGCACGCCACTCACCCGAACTACCCGGAGCGGCATGAGCCGGGCCACCTGATCGAGGTCAACGCGGGCCCCGTGCTCAAGGTGCAGCCCAACCTCCGATACGCCACGGACGGTCGCACCGCCGCGGCCTTCGCGCTCGCGTGCGCACAGGCCGGGGTTCCGCTGCAGCGCTACGAGCACCGCGCCGACCTGCCCTGCGGTTCGACCATCGGGCCGATGACAGCGGCCCGCACCGGCATCCCGACCGTCGACGTCGGCGCCGCGCAGTTGGCGATGCACTCGGCCCGCGAGGTGATGGGTGCCCGCGACGTCGCGGCCTATGCAGCTGCGCTGCAGGCATTTCTGTCACCGGCCTGACCTACAGTCAGGGCCATGGCACTCAAAGTGGAGATGGTCACGTTCGATTGCGCCGATGCGCAGGCGCTGGCCGACTGGTGGGCCGCCCAATTCGGCGGC
>JARLGS010000106.1 GCA_031292695.1 Mycobacterium sp.
AACAGCGCCTTGTCCAGGTTGGCGTCGTCGAAGATCAGCACCGGCGACTTGCCGCCGAGTTCCAGCATGACCTTCTTGAGGTTGCCGGCGGACGCCTTCACGATCTCCTTGCCCACGTCGGTCGACCCGGTGAAGGCCACCTTCTCGACATCCGGGTGCGCGGTGATGGCCGCGCCCGCAGTGTGGCCGTATCCGGTGATCAGGTTGATCACGCCCTCGGGCACCCCGGCCTCATGGATCAGCCGATCGAGCAGTAGTGCCGAAAGTGGGGTCTCCTCAGCAGGTTTCACCAAGCTGCTACAGCCCGCGGCCAGCGCCGGAGCGATCTTGGCGCATGCGTTGAAGATCGGTCCGTTCCACGGGAAGATCAGGCCGACGACGCCGTACGGCTCACGCAGCGTGTACCCGTGCTGGTCGACGTAGCTGTCCGAGGCGATGCCGCTGGTGCGAATGTCGTAGGCGGTGCCATTGATCTTGGAGCACCAGCCCGCGTAGTACCGGAAGAACTCCGCACACGTCGGCACCACCAATTCTGCCTGCATCTTCATCATGCCGGTGTTCGCCGAATCGATCTCGGCGAACTCGGCGGCATGTTCATCGATCAGATCGGCGATGCGCCACATGATCTTCGCGCGTTCCCGGCCGGGCAGGCCGGACCAGACGCCCGCCTCGAAGGAGGCCTTGGCCCGCGCGACGGCCTCGTCGACCACTTCCGGACCGCAGTCGCGGAACTCGGCGATCTGCTCCTCGGTGACCGGGTCGATGATCGGGATTACCTCACCCGTGCCGGGGCGCTTCTGGATGTCCTCCAAGACCGACTGCAGCGTCATCGCTTCCCTCTCTTCGGCACCAGTGCACCCTCGGAATGAGCACACACAAATGCTGAGCACCTGCTTAGCATTGCCGGAGTTCGGGCGTCAAGAGTTGGCTCGGAACGCCGGATTGTCTGGAAAGATCAGCAGCGTGTCCGCCGGTCATGACTACACCTCGCCCGAGTTCGGCCGCAGCGCTCTGGTGCTGATCGATGTGCAGAACGACTTCATCTCCGGGGCAGCGCCCGTTCATGGCACCGCCGAACGGTTGCCCGTCATGGCCCGACTACTCAGGGCGTTCCGCGCCGCGCACCGGCCGATCGTGCATGTGGTGCGCATGTACGTACCGGGCGGCAGCGATGTCGATCCGTCCCGACGGGCCGCGGTCGAGGCCGGGCAGCAGATCGCCGCTCCGCACACCGACGGCGCAGCCATCCCGCTATTCCTGTTGTCACATCCCCTGGACTACGACTCGTTGCTGGCCGGCGGCATCCAACATGTCGGGCCGAACGAAGTCGTCATGTTCAAGCCGCGGTGGTCGGCGTTCTACCGCACCGAACTCGATGGGCACCTGCGGGATTCGGCGGTGAACACCATCGTGGTAGCCGGCTGCAATCTGCCCAACTGCCCGCGCGCCACCCTGTTCGACGCCTCTGAGCGCGACTACCGGGCGGCATTGGTCACCGATGCCACCTCCCAGGTGACACCCGAGCGCCTGGCCGACCTGGCCCTCATCGGCGTCTCAACGCTGGAGACGGCCGACGTCGAACAGGCCTTCCAGGCCGCCGGCTGACCCGACGAGCGCCCGGCGATCGGGGTAGGCGCGACGCTGATATCTCGCCAGTGAAGAATTCATTTGGTGAGGTACACGGACACGCACAGTAAGACGCGCCACTGAGCGCCTTCGCGATCACCGCGGTGCTGCTGGCCGGCATCGGTGCGGGGGTGATCAACGCCGTGGTCGGCTCGGGCAGCCTGATTACTTTTCCGGTGCTGATGGCTGTCGGCTACCCGCCACTGGTGGCCAATATGTCCAACTCCGTCGGCCTCGTTCCAGGAAACTTCACCGGGGCGTACGGCTACCGCCACGAACTCAGCGGCCAACGGGCGCGCATCCTGCGGCTCGGCGCGATCTCCCTCGCCGGAGCGACGGTCGGCGCACTGCTGCTGCTCAAGCTGCCGCCGGGTGCGTTCACCGTAGTAGTGCCGTGGCTGATCCTGCTCGCCGGCGTGCTGGTTCTGCTGCAGCCCTGGCTGCGACGACTGGTCGACCGGGACGGCACCGACCGGACCACCGACCGTGCCGTGCCGCTGTACACCGGCATCTTCGGGTGCGCCATGTACGGCGGCTACTTCGGTGCGGCCCAGGGCATCATCATGATGGCCCTGTTCGGGTTGTTCGTGTCCGAGGATCTACAGCGCCTCAACGGGGTCAAGAACATCTGTGTCGGTCTGGCCAACGCCGTCGCGGCCATCATCTTCATCGTGATCGGCCAGGTGGCATGGGCGCCGGCCCTGCTGCTGGCCGTCGGCTCCACGATCGGTGGCTACATCGGGGCGAAGATCGGACGCCGCCTGCCGCCCAACACCTTACGTGCGTGCATCGTGGTGGTCAGCTTCGTCGCGTTCGCGGTCATGATGGTCCGGTAGCGGCCAGGGCACGCGTCAAGCGCCGACCAGGTGACCGATCCCGAAGACCAGCAAGGCGGCGCCACCGCCCACCACGAGCTGCCGCAACCCGGATCGCAGGCCGCCGCGGCCGTTGAGCAGGCCGATGGTCGCGCCGACCGCGAACAGTGCGCTCCCGGCCAGGACCACTGCCACCACCAGCGCGGCCAGACCCGATCCGAACAGGTACGGCAGCACCACCACGACGGCACCCAGCGCGAAGGCCAGCAGACTGGAGAACGCCGCAGACCAGGGCGAGCCGAGCTCATCCGGGTCGAGGCCCAGTTCTTCACGAGACATCGTATCCAGAGCGACGTCGCGGTCTTTCATGATCTCTGTGGCGATGCGCTCGGCCTCCTCGCGATCGAGCCCCTTGGCCCGGTAGATCAAGGCCAATTCCTCCGCCTCGGCCTCTGGGTCGTCGCGTAATTCCATTTCCTCAAGCGCGATTTCGCGCTCGTAAGACTCCCGTTGACTGCGCATCGAGAGGTATTCACCTGCGGCCATGGACAACGCCCCGGCCAGCAGGCCGGCTATCCCGGCGAACAACACCACACCCGCCGCCGCCCCGGACCCGGCGAACCCCATCACCAGGGCGGTGTTCGATACCAGGCCGTCGTTGACGCCAAAGACCGCCGCACGCAAGGCACCGGACCTATCGCCGCGATGCCACCGCTCGCCGCTGCGGATGTCGCTTGATGATCGAATCCCGTTGTCGCGCAATCGGCTGAGCACACGCGCATGGGAGCGCTCGTCGACGGCCATCTGGTCAGTGGCATCGCGATCATCCTGGTACAGCCCGGCGTCGGCACGCTCGCTGCGCTCCAGATACGGCAGCACCGCATCGATCGACGCGGCACGGGCCAGCCACATCAACAGCCGCGAATACCAACTTGCCGCAGGCGGCTCCGGAACCGGCTCGCCGCTTTCAACCAGCTTGTCCGCCCAGTGCGCGGCATGGCGCCGCTCGACGGCGGCAAGTTCAGCGAGCACCTCGCGCCGCTGCCCCGTCGCAGCCGACGCCAAGCCGTCGTAGAGGGCGGCACTGCGTTGCTCGGCGGCCAGCAGTTCCCGGTAGCGGTCGTTTTGCGCGCTAGGCATGTCAGCCACAACGCGTCATGTTCTGGATTCATTCCAAATAAAAGGAAGTCGCTCCCGTGCAATTTCAGCAACGGCTCAGTCGGGCGACACACTCACCGGGCCCCCGCCATGACGCGCGCATGACGCGCCGACGTGTCAGCATTGAACGGTGAGGTCACGCCGAATCGGAAGTTTGACCGGGGCCGCAACGGCCATGATCTGGGCCCTGCAGCCCGGTTTTCTGCTTGCTGCGGCACTGCCAACGGCGCACGCGGCTGATTGCCCGGACGCCGAAGTCGTCTTCGCCAGGGGCACCGAGGAAGCGCCCGGGCCCGGCATCGTCGGCGACGCATTCATCACCACATTGCGCAACAGCCTCGGTCCGAAAGCGCTGAACGTGTACGCAGTCGACTACCCCGCGACCACCGACTTTCCCACCGCCATCGACGGAATTCGCGACGCCCGCAGGCATATCGTCACGACCGCTGCCGCCTGCCCCCGCACCAAGATGGTGCTCGGCGGGTTCTCTCAGGGCGCCGCGGTCATGGGCTTCGTCGCCGCGGGCACCATTCCGGACGGCATCTCCGTCGCTGACGTACCCGCCCCCCTGCCCACCGACATCGCCGATCATGTTGCCGCCGTCGCCCTTTTCGGCAAGCCGTCGACGCGGTTCATGCGCGCGATCAACTCCCCGCCGGTCACCGTCGGCCCGCTGTACCAGCCGAAGACCACAGATTTATGCGTGCCCAACGACCTCGTGTGCGATCCGCATGGCTCCAGCTTCGACGCGCACAACACCTACCCCGATAGCGGATTGATCAGCCAGGGCGTCAACTTTGTGATGGGTCAGTTGCAGGCCAGCTGGGCGGCCGACGCGCTCGCCGGTCCCCAGCCGTGGTCCGCCACCACCGGCCAGGCAACGCACGTTGCGCCCGCGCCGGCGGCAGCCACTGCGACAACCCCGGCACCGGCACACTTGCCGCCCGCCGCACCCACGTTGCCCGGACCGCAGCAAGCCACACCGCCGCCACCGCCGCCACCAACTTTCGACGCCGCACCGCAGTGACGGTTACCGGAACCGTACGCCCCGGCGCCGGATCCACCAGTCGGCAAAGACCGTCCCGGCAACCCACACCGTGAGCGCTATGCCAAGGTGCACAAAGCTTTTCGTGTCGCGGCCAAGCACTGCGCCGAACACATGAGCGAAGGCCGTCGGCAGCTTTCGCCACAACTCGCGATGCTCGACGCCACCGACGGGGTCGGCGACGAGATACAGCGCGTAGGGCAACACCAGCGATACCAGCCATGCCGCGGTGCGACCCCGGTCATGTCGTTGCCGCCATCGCCGCAACAACGGAATTTCCGCGACCGGCAACAGCACTGAAATGGCATTGCCGAGCCCCAGCCAAGACACAATCGGGACGGCCACGTTCGGAATCGTCACGCCGAGGCGGGCCGGCGTCTCCAACCGGAGGGTCAGCACCACCGCCACGGTGAGGGTGGGCAGGCCGACCAGAATCAGCAGCGCCAGATTCTTGATCAGCAACATGCGCCAGGGCGGCACCGACTCCGACAGTCCCCGCTGGACTCGATAGTGATCACCACCGAGCACATTGGTCGTCGTGGTATCGGCCAGCACAAACGACGAAAAATAGGTGCCGATCAGAATCACCCAGTCCTGATGATGACGCCCATGGGTGGTCAACGGCTGCGCAACCAACCAGATGAGGGCCAGGACGACGTTAGTCAGCACGCCGAGCAGCCAACTGCGTGGTGGGGTGAACGCCCACCGGACTTCCGACCACACCGCGGGCCAGAGGCCCAGCTGAAAGTCCTTCGCCGCCACGCGGGCCGCCGCGGGCCGGGGCGCTGACGCCCGCGCGACGCGGATCAGCGCACTGTCGAACCGGGTGGCCAGCGCCCCGCGCTCAGATGCCGATTCTGCAGACACCGCCCTGGTCACTCTCCGCCGCCGAAGCCCCGCCTACCGGGGAGTGCGTGAGACGATACCTGGCAGAACCTCGCGGCATCATTTTGTTCGCCTGTCAGCCGCTCGCGCGTGTATCAACCAGGTGCCACAGGGTGGTCCGCAACAGCAATTCGAAGGCGTGCAGGATTTTCCTGGAGTCCTCGCCCGTACCACGCCCGGAGTACAGCCCAATCCCCCAGATCATCGCCAAGAGCATGTCCACGACACCCGCGACGTCGGTGTCGATGCCGAGTTCCCCGGAGCTGATGGCGTCCCGCACCGCCCACGTTACGAACGCACGAGAGGCGGACACCGCGTCGTGCTCCGCCGGCAGCAACTCTGGATGGCGGCGCGACTCAAGGACCCAAGTGACCAGGAATAGCGCGAGACTTCGATCGTCCGGCGCAGATCCGATCGTTTCAACCACAAACGTGGAGAGTCGGGTCGCCAAATCGGGTGGTTGACTTGCCTTCGTCACCGCTCCATCGAGCATCGGGACAATCGCGCACTCGACCGCCTCTCGATACAGAGCTGATTTGGTGGCGAAATGGTGATTGACCGCCGGTCTGGTGACTCCTGCGCGCGCCGCAATCGCTTCCAATGTGGCTCCGTCATAGCCACATTCACCAAAAACCTCACCGGCCGCGCGCAAAAGCTGTGCCCGGGTGCGCTTCGCCTTCACTCGGGCCCTTGGCAATTAATTTGCCACATCGTCAAATTGTCGGCGTGCCGAATCTGAGTGTCAATCGAGATTCTGCTGCGAACCGTGCCGACTGGGAAACGACACAGGTGATGGCGCCGATCAGCACGGCCAGCACTGCTGGGGCGATCGACATCAGTACCGCCCAACCGATACCTGCGTTGTCGGGTAGGGCCGGGAAATCGAAATGTGCGCAATGGCGCCGATGCTGATCCCGGTGCATGCTCCATGTCACCAACGCGACATCGCCTATGAGCCCGGCTTAGCCGCAGAGAATCCACCAGCGCGGCCGCAGAGACGCGGCCGTATCGAAGCGATTGGCATGACATCGAACTTTATCGATCTATTTTTGTCTCTCGGCGCACACCGTGAACCGACGCACCGGATGCGGAAAACCGGTTTCAGGACAGTCGCTTGCGTTGATTGAGTCCAGGACGACATTCAGCGGCTTCTGCCTATCCGGGGCACCGGCGTCGTTGCATGCTACGCGAACCGCCGTCACTTTTCCGATACTCAAACAGTCTTTCGCGCTCCAAGCGTAATCCAGGCAGGCAGTAAATTGACCTTCGGCGGGGTTCATATAGAATTTCTGATCAACATCCTTGGGACATTGATCAGGCGTCGATACTCGCTGTATTACCTTATAGCCATTAGTTGGCGAGCCGCAGTCAACGACTTTCAATGTCGCATTCGTACTCGGCCCGTCGAAGCTCACACACGCACCAACCGGAGCAATCGCGGCACCGGGAATTCCGGCGGCTTGCGGCGGATACTGCCGTGGTATCTGATCGAAATTCTGCGCAACTGCTGCTGGGGCTGCTCTATCCGGCATACCCGGGGGTTCCACTTGCGAGCAGGCCGCCGCTAGCGCAGGAATACTCGCCAACGCTGCAACGTGTCTACGAATCGTCATCCTGCGGAACCTGAGCGTCGATAAAATACGAAGGCAACCCAAAAGAAAACTGGCGAAGTCAGTATCAAAAGCGTTTTGAATGGCTCTCGCGCACCGAGGAATGCGCTCATTGTCATGAAGAAAATGCCGAGGACTACGAAGAACGCAGACCAGGCTAGCATCCCCTTTTTATTCGGAGGCTGTTTTCCGGTACGGTAATGCCATATGACGTATCCGATTCCGGCCAAGAGGGCGGTAGCGGGAATGATGAGAAGATAGTTAGCCCACATTTCGTATCCTTAGTTTGAGCATTTTCGCAAAGTGTCCCATGTTGCACCGATTCCGGCAGCTGAAGGGATCAGCCCCCACAAGGACTGGCCACCACTAAACGGTGCCCCTACTACCGAGGCGACCACACCTACGCTACTGCCGACCATTCCAAAAATATTTATGAACTTGGTCGCCCCATCGCATTTAGTAGCGTCTTTCTGCCCCTGTTTGTAGGCATCCGTCTCCATCTGTTGGATTTGCTCTGGTGTCAACGTCACTGGTTGATTACCTGTGGCCGGTTGAGGCTGAGCAGTGGTGGGGCAGCCGCCCGGGCAGTTCATACCCGGAGATGGTGGCGGCGGGTCAAGTTTGAGGTGAATGCCTCGTCCTCCACCGCCGATAGCAACGGGAGCACTAGAGACTACGTTTCCGAGTGCACCCATCGCCGCCTGGCACTGTTGCTGTTTCTGATTCAACTGTTGGGTGCCTTGCTGCTGTAGCGGCTGCGTGGGTTGCTGTGCTGGGCCCTGTTGCGCCGGCTGTTGCTGCGCCGCTTGGCCGGGCTGCTGGTGTTGGGGTGCTGCGGTTTGTTGAGGGACGTGGTCGTAGTCGGGTGGTTGGGTGCCGTTGGCAGGCTGTTGGGGCTGGGGATAGCCGGAGGCCTGGTTGTAGCCGCCCTGACTTGCACCAGGAGCCCGTTCAGCTGGTGAATTGATATCGATGCCGTAACCGGACTGGCCGGGACCCGGATAGGAACCGGTGTTGCCGATGCTGGGCGGGCTGGGCATGTCTGGTGGCTGGAATTGGCCGCCGTTACCCCCGCCGGCGCCCGAGCCTCCTCCGCCGGTGGGGCCGGTGGGTGGTTGGGCGGTAGCACCAGCAAGCACTGATACCGTTGCCCCGCGGTCATCGTGGGTCACGGTGATGACACCGGCCAACAGCACCGCCACGATCGCAGGGATCGCCAGCAGACGCCGGCTGCGTGGTGCGACTCGTGTGCGTCGTCGTCTCATCGGTGTCATGGCCGAATTCCCTTCTGGCTCAACAACTCTATGATTCGGATCAGTGCGACGCTGAGGAGGGCTCATCCGGGCCCGTCGGCCATGTTGGTCTTGGCCCAGGTGACTTCGTCGGACGCGGTATGGATGCAGGCGTTGTAGTCGTCGCCTGTTTGGCCGAAGACGGCGACGCATTGGGCGGACATGTTGGCCAGGAGGCGGTCGTTGCAGGAGTCCACGCTGGTGTGGGCGGGAGTGCCTGCCAGACAGAGCTGTTGGGTTTGGCAGGACGCGACGAAGTCGGCGCTGCGACCATCGGCGGAGACGTACTGGTTGGGTCCGCCCTGGCAGTTTCCGCTGTGCCGCTGGGCATAGAGCGCCGGGTCGACGCCGTCGGGGCGGCGCGCACCGGTGGGGTCGGTGACGTAGTTGGCCGGC
>JARLGS010000892.1 GCA_031292695.1 Mycobacterium sp.
CTGCAAGCCCGGGCCCGGTCGTCGACGTCGGCGCATCGCGACGTGATCCGCTCTCGGATCGTGCTCGCCGCCGCCGAGGGCGCCACCAATGCGGGGATCGCGGCCACGGTAGGTGTGCATGTCGACACCGTCCGCAAGTGGCGCTGCCGGTTCGCCGACGCGGGCCTACCCGGGCTCGAGGACTCCCCGCGCAGCGGGCGGCGACGGGCATTCACACCGGTGCAGGTGGCTGAGGTCAAGGCACTGGCCTGCACGCTGCCCGCCGAGACCGGTGCGCCGTTGTCGCGGTGGTCGAGCGCTGATCTGGCCACCGAGGCGATCACCCGCGGGATCGCCGAGACGATCTCGGCGGCCACCGTGCGCCGCTGGCTGGCCGCCGATGTAATCAAGCCCTGGCAACACCGGTCCTGGATCTTCCCCCGTGACCCCGACTTCGCCATCAAGGCCGCCCGGGTACTCGACCTGTATGCCCGACAGTGGGAAGGCCGACCCCTGGGTCCGGGCGACTACGTGCTCAGTGCCGATGAGAAATCGCAGCTGCAGGCATTGCACCGCCGTCACCGGGGACAACCACCCGGACCCGGTCATACCCGACGCGTGGAGTTCGAGTACCGCCGCGGCGGCACCCTGGCCTACTTCGCCGCCTACGACGTCCACCACGCCCGAGTGCTCGGACAGATCGCCCCCAAGACCGGTATCGAACCCTTCGAACAGCTCGTGGCTCAGGTCATGACAACCGAACCGTACGCCTCCGCGAGGCGGGTGTTCTGGGTCGTCGACAACGGCTCATCGCACAACGGGGCACGCTCGATCGAACGCATGTACACCACGTGGCCGACCGCGACCCTGGTGCACCTGCCGGTGCACGCCTCCTGGCTCAACCAGGTGGAGATCTACTTCTCGATCCTGCAACGAAAAGCCATCAATCCCAACGACTTCGCCGACCTCGACGAACTCTCCGAACGCATCCTCAGCTTTCAGGACCGCTACAACACCACCGCGACACCATTCGACTGGACCTACACCCGCGACGACCTCAACGCCTTCCTGAACCGCCTTGACCTCCACGACACACCTCAGACCCGCCCAGACGCCGCATAACCCCCGACGAACTAACGACCGTGACCACTAGTGATGCGTCTGATCCACTCGCTTGTGCTCAGCCCGTCCTCCAGTTACGACCTCCACAACGACGACGACCTGCGCCATCTGGTCAAGGCGTGGTTCGTGCCGCCGCTGCTGGGTGGTTCACCCAACGCGACGAGACGCGGGCCAACCCGGTGATCGCAGCTTCCGCTATCCCATGCCGACCTGATCATGCGGCTACCTGCTCCCGACTGGTTCGTCGGCACGAGAGAATTGTTGCTGCGCACTGAAATTGGCGACGACTCCGTCACTTTCGATACACATGAGGGACGGCGTGGTTCATCGGCATGACGACGGGGGCGATCGCAACGATGACGGTCATGCCGCTTGTGAGCCCGAATGCGCGGCTGGTGGGATCGACATCGGCGGGGTGATCACGTCAGCACGGGGCCGACACTGTCGCACTCGGCACCGGTCGTCGTGGCGACGGGCGCGGTGATCGGGTGGTTGCGTGTCCCTTGTCTGCGCTCAGCTTGCCCCTTGGTTGGTGTGCCCGCCGTGGCAACTGCACGGCTGGTGTCGACGGGCACCCGCCCGGCGACCGAGTCGGTGTCCACGCGTTATCTAGCCGTGGACAGAGTCGACGTGCTGATTGTGGCCCTATTTCTGTCAGCGCTTGTCAGCCGTGGCGAGCTGGAGGGCATAGGGTCACATCCTGGTGATTAGCAGCCGAGTTAGATCGCTGGTAGTCGAAGCGCCGCCGGCGCGTTTTCGGGCACGATCGGATTGCGCGGCGGGACCGGCGTAACCCGCTGATAAGTGGAGCCGAGTAGAGGACGTGGGTCCGGGTCGCCTTTGTTGGGCCAGAGCGCGACTGC
>JARLGS010000893.1 GCA_031292695.1 Mycobacterium sp.
AGGTCGTCGGTCTCCTCGGCGAGCTTCTCGCGACGTTCCTGGCCGGCGCCAGCCGGGCCGGAGAGGTCGTCGTCCTCGCCGCCGCCGCCACCGCGCTTGGTCTGTTCCTGAGCCATCGCCGCCTCCTGATTGCTCGTGCTGTTACTTCACCCTACCGGTCCGCACCCGGCATACCCGGGATGACAAGCACCTACGTGGTGAGCTGTGCCACCAATTCGACTGCGCTGTCCACTGAATCCAGCAACGCTCCGACGTGCGCCTTGCTGCCACGCAGCGGCTCCAGCGTCGGAATCCGCACCAGCGACTCGCCGCCCAGGTCGAAGATCACCGAATCCCAGCTGGCCGCCGCGATGTCGGCACCGAACCGACGCAGACACTCGCCACGGAAGTAGGCCCGGGTGTCGGTCGGCGGATTGCCGACAGCATCGAGCACTTGCTGCTCGGTGACCAGCCGCTTCATCGATCCGCGGGCCACCAGCCGGTTGTAGAGACCTTTGTCCAGCCGGACATCGGAGTACTGCAGGTCCACCAGGTGCAAGCGCGGGGCATTCCAGCTCAGGTTCTCCCGCTGCCGGAAGCCCTCCAGCAGGCGCAGTTTGGCCGGCCAGTCCAGGATTTCGGCGCACTCCATCGGGTCGCGCTCCAGCAGGTCCAGAACGTGCGCCCAGGTCTCGACGACGTGGTTGGCCCGCGGATCAGGGTCGCGGCGGTCCAGCAGCTTGGCCACGCGGTCCAGATAGATGCGTTGCAGCGCAAGAGCGGTCAGTTCCCGACCGTCGGCCAGCGCGATGGTGGCGCGCAGCGACGGGTCCCGGCTGATCACGTGCACCGCGTGCACGGGCCGGGCCAGGGCCAGGTCCGAGAGCTCGATGCCCTCGGCCGGACCGAACTCGATGAGGTCGAGCACCAGAGAGGTGGTCCCCACCTTCAGGTAGGTCGATGTCTCGGCCAGGTTGGCGTCGCCGATGATGACGTGCAGCCGGCGGTACTTGTCGGCGTCGGCGTGCGGCTCGTCGCGGGTGTTGATGATGCCGCGCTTGAGCGTGGTCTCCAGGCCGACCTCGACCTCGATGTAGTCGGCGCGCTGGCTCAGCTGAAAGCCGGGCTCGTCCCCGGACTGACCGATACCGACGCGGCCGGAACCGGTGACGACCTGGCGCGACACGAAGAACGGCGTCAGACCCGCGATCACCGCGGTGAACGGCGTCTGGCGGCTCATCAGATAGTTCTCGTGCGTACCGTACGACGCGCCCTTGCCGTCGACGTTGTTCTTGTACAACTGCAGCTTCGCCGCGCCCGGCACGCTGGCCACATACCGCGCCGCGGCCTCCATGACGCGCTCGCCGGCCTTGTCCCAGATCACCGCATCCATCGGGTCGGTGACCTCGGGAGCCGAGTACTCCGGGTGGGCGTGGTCGACGTAGAGCCTGGCACCGTTGGTCAGGATCATATTGGCCGCGCCGATCTCGTCGGCATCCACGATCGGCGCCGGCCCGGTCGAACGGCTCAGGTCGAAGCCGCGCGCGTCACGCAGCGGCGACTCGACCTCGTAGTCCCACCGCGTGCGCTTGGCCCGCTGGATGCCGCTGGCCGCCGCGTAGGCCAAAACCGCCTGAGTCGAGGTGAGGATCGGGTTCGCAGTCGGATCAGACGGCGACGAAATGCCGTATTCGACCTCTGTTCCGATGATCCGTTGCATGCCGCACAGCGTAGACGGAGCGGCACTGCGCGGCCCCAGAGGCCGGAGTCGAGCCCCGAGGAGGAAGCCGTCAAGACCACACAGTCGGGTGTCGATGTTGCACCATTGTCCGCATGACCACACCGGCCCCGGACCGCGTCGCCGCCGAAACCTGGTTCCTGCGCCGGGGCCTGCCCGCGGTGCTGCGTCCCGGTGCGCTGGTTCGGCGGCTGTGGCAGCGCTCTGCACCGGCGCTGGCCGGGTTTGCGGTGTTCATGACCAACTCGATCCTCGTCACCGCGGTAACCGGCGAGCACACCATCAATATCGAAGGCCAACCCACCCGGACCGAGTGGTTCATCCTCGGCCTGTTGCTGCTGGTGGCACCGGTGGCCGCGGTGGCGGGCTGGCTGGTGTCGCGAATCTCGTTGTGGCGCAATCGTGCCGGAGCAGCCGCCGTGGCGGTCGCGGTATGCCTGGTCGGCGCGGTGTTCGGCGGTCCTGGTCCCCGGGTCGGTGGCAACCTGATCTATGTCGGGGTGGTCATCGCCGTCATCCTGGCCTGCACCGCGACGGGCATCGGATCGATCGTGGGCTGGGCGCTGGACGTGACGATGCACAACCTGACCCTGGTGGGCAGCCTGTTCGTGCGGGCGCTGCCGATCATGCTGCTGACCGTGCTGGTGTTCTTCAACACCTACGTCTGGCTGATGGCGGCGATCGTCAGCCGGACCCGGCTGTGGTGTGCGCTGGGCTTCCTGGCGCTGATGGCCGTCGCGTTCGTGATCGCGACGACGGTGGACCGGGTTCGGCCGATCATGACCGCCACCGCGCCCGATACACCAGAGATTCAACAGGCGGTCCTGGCCGATACTCCATTCGAGCACCTGCCCGAGCCCGACTACCGAATCCCGTTGTCCCGCATCGAACGTGTCAACGTGGTGTTCGTCCTGGCCACGTCCCAGGTGCTGCAGTTACTGATTGTGGCCCTGATGACCGCATTCATCTTCCTGGTGCTCGGCCTCATCCTGATCAGCCCGAAACTGCTGGCGGAGTGGACCCGCAACAACGGGACCCTCGACGGCACCATCTTGGGCATGACACTGCCGATTCCGGAGGCGCTGATCCAGACCTCGTTGTTCCTGGGCGCCCTGACCTTCATGTACATCACCGCGCGGTCCACGACCGATGCCGACTACCGGGCCGAGTTCGTGGACCCACAGGTAGACAGCCTGCGGCGCAGACTCGACGCGCGGGACCGGTATCTCGCTGACCGCCGACGAGGGTGAGGGCTGTTACAGGTACTGCCCCAGGTTCGACTCGGTGTCGATAGCCCGGCTGGCACTCGAGCTCTTCCCGGTGACCAGCGTCCGGATGTACACGATCCGCTCACCCTTCTTGCCCGAAATCCGGGCCCAGTCATCGGGATTGGTCGTGTTGGGCAGATCCTCGTTCTCGGCGAACTCATCGACGATCGAGTCCAGCAGATG
>JARLGS010000894.1 GCA_031292695.1 Mycobacterium sp.
GGGATGAACCCGGACTCTCCCCGCAGGTCCGTGACGGCGCGGCTCTGAACGGCTTCGGGGCCATTGAGGTCGCCGGCCAGTTGCCGGATGCCGGCGACCTCCTGTTCCGACATGCCAGTCATGTCAACCGCGCGGTTGAACAAGGCGTCGGGGATAGGGCGTCGGTGCTCGTCGTCCTCGTAGTTATCGGCCTCGTCCAAATGGTCGTAGTCTTTGGCGGGCTTCGGTTTCCCGTCACCACCCGGACCCGGCTTCTTCGTGGGGATCGCCTTGAGCGCGGCGGTGATCGACTGGTCGGGGTCCAAATTGCTCACGCATGAGCAATTTCTTGCCAGCGCCATGTAACGCTCCGCGGTCTGCCGGGAGCCACGAAAGTTGGCTTCCAGCCAAGGCAGCCACTCCCCGCGCCGGAACAACACCTTGGCGGTGTTCAGCGCCCGACCCGCGTACCACGCGCATTCCACCGCGCTGCGGACGTGGTCCTCGAATTGCTGGTGGAAGCGGTTGGCCACGGCTGCCAGTTCGGGCAGGTCGGCTTCCTCGATCACCTCATCGAAGTCCTCGTCTGCTGGACGACCCACTCCATTGGCCGTCAATGGCACCACTCCGCCGGTCATCCGTGAACTCCCTTCTTGCTGATAGGTATTGCCAATACTTGCAAGGTACGCGCGGGGTGGTGAGCGGCCAAAGCTATCTTCAAAGCCAATTTTGTTGGCGTAAGGCAAATTAACGTAGCGGGCTGCGATATAATTATCGCAACGGGCTGCGATACAACTGCGACAACGGTTTTGGGCCGGGCGGTCTTGATTACTTTGCTGCTCAGCACATTTCGGCTCCACCTCTGTCAGCACAGCAACGTCGAAACGCGGCACTGAGATGGGCCTCCCACGGCGCCGGTCGTCGGCGATCATGCTCGCTATCAGCGAAATTCAGCGCGGGCGTCGGTCATGGTCGTCTTCTGGCCCATCATCGGTGCCGCCGGGCGACATCATCAGGTTCGGCGGGGAACGGCGGGTCTATGCGGTCCTCCCGTTGGAACCGCTCCAGTCGGTCGCAGCGCCGCCGATCGTAGGAACGGCGGCGCGGGGAACGATATTGACGACCCCGACTCATCGCCGCGCTCCTATCGTGTCAGCCACGCCAGCACGATGGCCAGCCGCTCGCGCCAGCAGCCCAGGCACAGGTGGCCGGGGGAGCAGTCGGGACACACAGGCGTAGGCACCGGCAGTCTCCTCAGCGTTTGGGCATCGTGACGGTGCCACGGCACGCCGAGTTCTTCGCCGGCCATAGCCGTTTGTCATTGACAAACCCGGATCAGGTTTTCCCAGGTCGGTTCGTGTCGATTCGTGTTTGTCAAACTGCTAACGTCGTTATGTTTTCGCAGCTAGATGACCATTTCCTGCTGTTCTAGAAGGGGTTCGAGTCCCCTTAGCTCCACCGTTTAGCCTCCACCAGGTTTCCCCAGGTAGGAGTATTTCTGCGGGTTAGCTAGAACCTATTTCGGACTTGCTAGTCCGCAGTGGACGAGTTGCGGTGTCCCGGCGGTCGGCAACGCCGTCCAGATCCTCCGGTGGGCAGGGGTGGCGGCTCTGGCGGCATCGAACAGGTCGGCGTAAACATCCAAGATTTTGGCGGGCTTGATCGGGCTGGGAGCCGCCGACGCCCGCGCCCATGCATCACGCAAACGTGGGCGGGTTGTGGGGGTCGCGACGGTTGACGAGGGGTCTGTTATAGGACGGATCGGTTCGGTCCCGTGCTGAAACGCCGTTGGCTCCGATATCGGGTACGTCGGCGAACGGTATCGGCATAGTGGGCAGCATTCCAGACCATTCGATCACATTGGTGCGCAACGTGATCCGCCAGTGGCCGTTGCGACGTTCGAGGCGGTCGAAGTAGCGGCCGCCGGCGATCCAGTTGGATTCGTCGAGGTTGCGGGCGGCGAATAGATAGTAAGTTTCGGAATGTGCGGTGTCGCCGTCGACGTCGCAGGTGTTGTTGAGCAAGTTGTGCTGCGTGGCGATCTGGCCTCGTTCGTGCAGGTTGTGTGCCCACTCGTACAGGTCAGCTGGCCCGCCAACGAAGTCTCCGGCCGCGATCTCGGCGTCAGGGTGGAATGCCGAGAGGAATAGGTCACGGTCGAAGCGGTCGATGCCGCGGCAGAACCGGGTCAGGCAGTCGGTAATGTCCTGACGAGTTAGCAGGAGATCGAATCGGGCAAGTTGGTCAGTGTCCATCGCCTTTTCCTGTGATTGGTTGCCAGATAGGGGATCCCCGTTCGGCGCGCAGTGATGGAATGGTTTTGCCGTCGATGTCGGTGATTCCGTAGCGCTGTGCAAGCTCGGCGGTGATGAAGGTGCCCCCGGAGAGATTCATCAGATCGGGGTCGGCGGCCAATGCCGCGATGACCCGGCCGGGGAATTCCGGCGAGCAGCCGACCGCGGGTCGGGTGACGATCGATTTCGTCATCTCGGGGCGGGCGCTCAGGTTGCGTTGTGCCCGTTCGGTCATCGTCAGTCCCTGCCACAGCGACATCGACGCGACGTTGTGGGGGTGTAGCTCGATGGCCATGTCGCGGGCCATCCGGTCGACGGCGGTCTTGCACAGTCCGAAGACGACTCCGTAGGTGTAGGTGACGCCGACGTAGCCCGACGTGGCGACGATCAGTCCGGACCCTTGGGGCACCATGATCTGGGCGGCGAGGCGGGCGGCGGCGAAGTTGGAA
>JARLGS010000107.1 GCA_031292695.1 Mycobacterium sp.
CCAGCAGCGCCGGCGCCCCGCCGAGGACTTCGGCCACCGGGGAGTC
This sequence comes from Mycobacterium sp., assembly GCA_031292695.1. Classification (GTDB taxonomy): domain Bacteria; phylum Actinomycetota; class Actinomycetes; order Mycobacteriales; family Mycobacteriaceae; genus Mycobacterium. Next base: position 47 of record JARLGS010000107.1, read on the forward strand.
GGCCGGCAGCGAGAGGCCGGCCAGCAGCACCGCACCATTGCCGCCCTCCAACAGCGGGAAGTTGCGCGACACCAGGATCACCCGGTGCGCCGATGCGTCGGGATCGGCGGCCCGGCCAGCGGCCACCGCCATGGTCAGCGCATCCTCGTCGGGCCCTTTGACGCGGCGGTCAGCGACCTGCCATGGCGGAAGATAGGTGCCGATCGAGACGACATGGGTCATAGTGCCTCGCTTCAATCCGGCGGGGCGGCCGCATGGGCACCCCGCTAATACGCTATATAGTTATAGCATTTCAGAGAAGGTTCAACTGTGGCCAGTAAGGAGACGGCGTCGTGGCCGATGGCGGTGTGCGCACCTTGAAGGATCGTGTTGTCGTGATCACCGGCGCCAGCCGGGGTATCGGCCGCGACATCGCGGTCCGTGCGGCTGACGACGGGGCCAGCGTGGTCTTGCTGGCCAAGACGGACACGCCTAATCCCAAGATCGCGGGCACCCTGGCCGAAACCGCCGAGGCGGTGCAGGAGGCGGGCGGTCGGGCGCTGCCCCTGGTGTGCGACGTGCGCGACGCCGATGCCGTCGCCGCTGTTGTCGCGCAGGCCGCCGAGGCCTTCGGCGGCATCGACATCGTGGTCAACAATGCCGGTGCGCTCGATCTGCGTCGCACCCCCAAGCTTCCGCTGAAGATGTTCGACCGTCTGCTCGCGGTGAACGTGGAGGGTCCGTTCGCGGTGGTGCAGGCGGCCTTTCCGCACCTGCGGGCCTCGGACAACGCGCACATCGTCAACGTGTCGCCGCCGCTGGACCTGGCCCCGGCATGGGTCGGCGCGCACGTCGGCCACACCGTCGCCAAATACGCCGAGAGCCTATTGACGTTGGGCTGGGCCGCGGAATTCGCGTCGATTCCCATCGCCGTCAATTCGTTGTGGCCGGCCACCACCGTCGCCAGCACCGGAATGATGGCGGCGATGGGCGAGGACGCGGTGCGGGCACAGGCGCGCAGTCCGCGCATCATGGCGGACGCGGTGCACGCACTGGTCACCCGGCCCGCCGCGGACTGCAGCGGTCACTTCTACACCGACGAAGAGGTGTTGCGGCAGGAGGGCGTCGACGATCTGTCGCCGTACCGTCTGGCCGCCCGCGAGGAGGACCTGACCCCCAACTTCTACCTGCCGTCGACACCCCGGCCGGCTCTCTAGGAGAGCCCGTGCCGCGGCGGCCACCACGTCGAGCCGCCGGCACGGCAACCAACCCGATGAAAAGTACTGCTAATCAAGGAGGACTGTTGACCATACAGCGATTCGAGGGCGCGTCGGCCATCGTCAGTGGCGGCGCGGGAGGTTTGGGCGAGGCGACCGTGCGGCGTCTGCACCGCGACGGGCTCGGCGTGGTGATCGCCGACCTCGCCGACGACAAGGGCAAGGCGCTGGCCGATGAGCTGGGCGACCGCGCCGTGTTCGTCCGCACCGACGTCACCAGCCAGGACAGCATCCAGGCCGCTATCGAGCAGGCCAATCAACTCGGTCAGCTGCGCTACGGGGTCGTGGCACACGGCGGTTTTGGAGTCGCGCAGCGAATCGTCCAAAGAGATGGCAGCCCAGCGGAGTTCGGCGGCTTCACCAAGACGATCGACCTCTACCTCAACGGCACCTACAACATTTTGCGACTGGTCGCTGCCTCGGTCGCGACGGCCGAACCGCGTGAGGACGGAGAGCGCGGCGCGCTGGTGCTGACAGCGTCGATCGCCGGCTACGAAGGCCAGATCGGGCAAACCGCCTACGCCGCGGCCAAGGCCGGTGTCATCGGGCTAACACTCGCCGCGGCCCGTGATCTGGGATCGGTGGGCATCCGGGTCAACACCATCGCCCCGGGAACGATGAAGACGCCGATCATGGAGTCGGTCGGTGAGGAGGCGATCGCCAAGTTCGCGTCCAACGTGCCCTTCCCCAGGCGACTCGGCGCTCCCAGCGAATATGCCGACGCGGCGGTGTTCCTGCTCACCAACGGCTATGTCAACGGCGAGGTGCTGCGCCTCGACGGCGCTCAGCGTTTCCAACCGAAGTAGACCATCGGCACACGCAGCCAGGTCGGCGAACGAGGCCGACCCGGCTGCGCTGCAACTGCATTCGGATGCGCCTGCCCGGTGTCGGCTCCTACAGACGGCCGGCGACGCGCAGGTCGGGATGCACCCAGCTGGGGGAGCGCTTCTCCTTGAACGCACGGAACCCTTCCCGCGCTTCCTCACCCGCCAGGCTGGTCTGCATTCCGATGCGGTCGAAGAGTCCCAGGTAACCGTCCAGGCTCGCCTTGATCACGCTGCGCGCGCCCGGTGCAGTCCGACAGCACTGGGCCAGTAGGTCGTGGGCGACGTGCAGCACGTCGTCGTGGGGAACCACACGACTAACGATTCCCCAGTCGAGCGCCTCCTGGGCGGTCAGTGTCCGCCCGGTCAGCATGAGGTCCCGGGTCCGGACGGGCCCGATGATGCGCGCCAACATCTGGCTGTAGTAAGTGTCGGCGATGCCGCGGAACAGCTCGGGTACCCGGAACGTCGCGCTCGCTGACCACGGCCACGTCGCTGCACATCGCGATCTGCAGACCCCCACCCTGACAGAGGCCGTTGACCGCTGCCACAACCGGTTTCGAAGACGTGCGAAGACTGTCAAACGGTGTCACATCCATCCCCAGGTTCGCCGCGAAGTCCATCCAATCGTCCACGCCACCCTGGCCCAAGTCGCCCCCGGGCGCGAACACGTCACCGGTCCCGGTGATGATCAGACCAGCCAGCTCGGGATCAGCGTTGACTCTGCTGATGGCATACCGGATGCCGAAGTACATCGCCGGAGTCATGGCGTTGCGTGCTTCCGGCCGGTCCAGGGTGCAGACAGCAAAGGGCCCATCCCGTTTGAACGAGAGATACGGAGTCCCGAGCCAATCCCCGTGCGGCGGGCGCGGAGTAGCGGTATCACTGTTGTCCGGCATGTCGATCTCCTTTCACTGCGGTGTCAAGGTCACCTCCAAGGAAATAACAAAATAGTTGTATGATTCAACCCATCGGGGGTATCATCCCCCAGGTAGATCTGAGCCGGCTGATCATAGAACCGCACCCTCAGGCCGCGCACCTCGATCACCAGCAGTCGACAAGAGGAGCAGGTCATGGCCCTACTCGATGGCCGGGTCGTATTCATCACCGGTGCCGCACGGGGTCAGGGCCGCTCGCACGCGGTCATGTGCGCCGAACAAGGCGCGAACATCGTCGGGGTGGACATCTGCCGTGACCTCGACACGGTGCCCTACACGTTGGGAACCGCCGACGAGCTTGACGAGACGGCACGCCTGGTCGAAAAGACCGGCCAGGAGATGCTTGTCGGGACGGCGGACGTGCGCGACAAGGACGCGCTACAGCAAGCCTTCGACACCGGGGTGGCCCGTTTCGGCCACATCGATACGGTGATCGCCAACGCCGGTGTCATCCTGACCAACCCAGACGAGCGTGACGCTGCCGAATCGCTGCGGCTCGGAATCGACATCATGTTGATCGGTGTCTGGAACACCTTCCAGGTGGCGATCCCCCATCTGAAGGCACGCGGCCGTGGCGGCAACCTCGTGGCAACCAGTTCCATGGCGGCGCTGCTGGACCTCACCGATGGTCGTGGCGGCTCGGATGCCTATCTGATGTCCAAGCTAGCGATCACCGGCCTGGTGCGCGCGTACGCCAATCTCCTTGCTCCCGACCGCATCCGTGTCAACGCGGTCGCTCCGACCAACTGCGCGACACCGATGATCACCGAAAACCCGGCGCTGTTCAAGGTGATCGAAGACAACCCCCATCTGGTCAATGCGATGCAGACAGCCCTGCCGGACCTGCCGATGATCGAACCGCGCGACGTCAGCAACGCGATCCTCTTCTTGATCTCCGACGCGGGGCGCTCGTTCACCGGCAGCCTGCTGAAGGTGGATGCCGGCATGGACGTCCGTCGCTAGCACAACCCCCTAATGGGATGCCGTACTCGCATGGTCAGAGAGCGCGTAATCGATTGCGGCGCAGTCGACTAACTTCGACCCCAGCCCTACCAGCTCCAAATACACCTGAGGATCTCAATGTCACCATCGCCGCTCACTCCTGACGATCCCGCCACTGTCGCGGTGCTGTGCATCGAATGCCAGCAAGGCGTTCTCGGACCACAATCCGTCTTGCCGGCCTTGGCGGCCGACATCGGCGGACTTGTTCCGGCGCTGGGCCGACTGCTCGACGCCGCCCGCGGCGCAGGCGTGCATGTCGTTCACGCCACCTACGCAGGCCCGTTGGTCGGCAGCTCCCCCACCGGGACCGCGCGAATATGGCGGGCGTTGGGACCGGCCACCTCTGGCTGGACGCCGGATTGCCCAGAGTCTCAGGTCATCCCCGGGTTATTTGGGGCAGGCGATTTCGTGCTGCCCCGCCACCACGGTCTGTTTCCCACCCTGGGAACCGAACTGTTACCCCTGCTGCGGGATCTCGGTGTAGGTACGATCGTCCTGACCGGCGTATCGCTCAATTTGGCGTTACCCATCACCGCCGGGCACGCCAGCCAGGCCGGATTCAACCTCGTTGTCCCCCGTGATGCTGTCGGCGGAACCCCGACCGGCTACGCCGAACAGGTACTCGAGAACACCATCGGCCTGCTGGCACGGCTTACGACGGTCGACGACCTCGTCGCGGAGTGGGCCCGCCACTAGCCGGCCAGCGACATCCCTCAGCGGGCGTGCGGTGTCGCTGTGACGCTTCAGGCTGATCAGTCGTGGTCAGGCTGGCCCGAGAGCAGATCGCGCATCTGCGTGTAGACGATCTTCGCTGATCGGGCGGGCATGAGTCGGGAAAGTTTGTCCAGTAGGACCGAATCGGAACCGATGAATACGTGGTAGGAACTCTTTTCGATGCCGCGGACGATCTTGGCCGCCGCGACCGGCGATGGGGTCATCCTCATCGTTGCCGCCGTCACCGCGTTCTGCGCTGCCGTCATCGCACCCGAATTGACCGCGATGCTGGTGGCGATGGCTCCCGGGAACACCACGCTGACGCCAACGTTGGTATCGCGTAGTTCAGAGTTGAGTCCTTCCATCAGTAGCTTCACTGCGGCCTTCGAGGCACCGTAGATCGATTGCCCCGGTACGGGCACGAACGAACCCATGCTCGACACCGCCGTGATGTGACCCTCGGGACGCTTTAACAGCACAGGCAAGAATGCCTTCGTCATGTTCAGGACGCCGTAGAAGTTGATGTCCATGATCCGTTCGATCTCGGTGAACTCCAGGTCATTGACGCGCGCAAAGCGATGGATGACGCCAGCGACGTTGACGAGACCGTCGACGACACCGTGCTCGCGAGCCACGGAATCGGGCAGCGACGACACCGCCATCCGGTCGGTGACATCCAGGATGTGGGTGGAGATCCGGTCAGAGTGGTTGCGGCCGAGCGCGGCCGTCTCCTGCAGCGCAGTTGCGTTGTTGTCGACGGCGGCGACTCGTGCACCCTTGTCAGCCAATGCGAACAACACATCGCGACCGATGCCGCTCCCGGCGCCGGTCACGACAAAAACCTTGCCTTTGATGATCAAATCCCGGCCACCTCACGACGTTTGGCGTTGGCGCACCTCGTCTGGCGATGTACGCGCGATCACTGCATCATAGGGAATTGCGTCCCTGCGCCAGTGCCGATTTCGCGTTACCCGAGACGCGGATATCACCCGGGACGTCGGGCGCGACGGGAAGTTAACGACGCTGCGAGTAAGCAGCTAACCGGTCGTGAAACTCAAGAAGCCGGACGGTGGGCAGCGCGTCGGTTCTGCACCCGTCGCCGCGGGATGCGGGCGATGGACGCCCGTTGTGGTCCTGGCGATCACCGGTAGGATAAGCTCACATAGCTTACTAGGTAAGCCACTTTCGATGGATAGAGAACCGCGATGAAGTGGGGATTGCCCTGGCCGGGCCCGCAGCGTGCCGCTGAGGCGGAGGCTGCCGGAGCCGGCGCATTCTGCGCGGGCGAATTCAGCGACCTCAACGCCTACGTCACTTCGGCCGAAATGGCGCTGGCGACGACTGAAGCGATCGTCGGTCCCGGTATCGCCTACGCGTTCGCCCGGTCGCCGTTCGTGCACGCCTCCGCCGTCCGCCACCTGTCCAAGATCGCCCCCGGGCGGGTGTTTTTGGGCCTCGGCTCGGGAACATCGCGGATGAACCGGGATTGGTTCGGTGTGCAGGCCGACCACCCGGCGCCGCGGATGGCCGAACTCGTCGAGGTGATCCGGGCATTCCTGGAGGCCGAGAATGGCGAAACGATCCGTTACAGCGGCCAGTATTACAACATTGAGGCCGATATCCGCGCGCCGGTCCTCGGCCGGCTCGACGTGCCTATCCTGATCGGGGCCTTCAACAAGATCATGCTGCGCACCGCGGGCCGCACCGCCGACGGCGTGCTCGGTCACGGCATCTTCACCGACCGCTGGTGGGACGAAGTCGTCGATCCTGAGCTTGCCCGCGGTGCGGCATCGTCGGGGCGGGACGCCGCTGCCCTGCAGCGGTGGGGCTGGCTGATAACCGCGATCGACGACACCGACCCGCGGCGGGCCACCCGCGAAGCGCGGCTGCAGATCGCGTTTTATCTCACCGTCCGCACCTATGACTCACTGGTCGAACTGCACGGATGGCACGACCAGGTCGCCGCGATCCGCGCCGCGTTCCGCAGCGGCCGTCCGGACACGATCGCCGAGCACGTCACCGACGACATGCTCTGGGCGATCGCGGTCTGCGGCGACACCGCCCAGGCCCGCGAGATGCTGAAGTCCCGCACCGCATTGCCCGACACCGCCTTCCTGTCGCCACCGAGTTTTCTGGTCGGCCGCCGGCGGCGATCTGACTACGACGCTGCCGCGGTTCGCTTCGCAGCCGCGAACGTCGGCTAGCTACGGTCGCCAGGGCCGGTAACCGATGCCGATCGGTCAGCCCGAGGCGAGGCGGCGCCATGGAAAGCGCACAGCGCCGCTGTACTCGCTCAGGGTTGACCGGGGTGCAACACGACGAACAACCCCTCGCCCTCGACGTGCACCTCGTGGGTCATCGCTCATTGCTATGGCAGCAAACTGCCATAGCACGGTGAAACGCTATTCGCCATAGCAGGTTAATCCGCTGCAGATCTATTGACGTATGACATGAGACTGTCATCGTTTGAGCGCGGCAGTCCTGGTGGGATCCCGACCGACAGTTCGCAGTGCTGCGGTTACACCGCAGCCGGTCTGCTGGTTCACCCAGCGGTGCCGGTGATTCCAGTGTTGGGGTGCGGAGAAAGTGAGAGCACAATTATGGGTCGGCTGGATGATCGGGTCGCGTTCATCACCGGGGTGGCGCGGGGTCAGGGTCGCGCGCATGCCGTACGGCTGGCCAGCGACGGCTGCGACATCATCGCGCTGGACATCTGTGCCGACATCGACACGATCGACTACCCGAACGTGGCCGTCGGATCTGGAGGAGACAGTCAAACTCGTCGAGAACACCGGCCGTAGGATCGTCGCTCATCAGGCCGACGTGCGCGATCATGATGCCGTCGATGCCGTCGTCGCCGCCGGACTCGCGGAATTCGGTCGCCTTGACATCGTGATCGCCAACGCCGGCGTCATCCGCCTGACGTCGGGGGGAGACGACCGCCAGGTGTTCCGCGACATTGAGGTCGATCTGATCGGCGCGTGGAACACGGTGCACGCGGCGATTCCGGCGCTAATCGACGGCGGCCGTGGGGGTTCCATCGTCATCACCAGTTCCAGCGCCGGCCTGAAGGGCACCGGAACGGACGTGACCGGCGCGCTTGCCTGTACCGCCGCAAAGCGCGGCCTCGTCGGCATGATGCAGGTTTGGGCAAACGACCTGGGCAAGCATTCCATCCGCGTCAACACCATTCACCCCACCGGCGTGGCCACCGGGATAGTGATGAACGAGACGATGCAGAAGATGTTCGAGTCCGGCGATCCCGGTCTGGCCGCCATGCAGAACGTGCTGCCCATTCCGGTGCTTGCGCCCGAGGACATCGCAAATGCGGTGGCATTCTTGGTCTCCGATAAGGCCAAGTTCATTACGGGTACAGCCTGGCCACTCGATGCCGGTTTCGCGGTGCGCTGAGGCCGACACGCGGTCCGGTCCGCTCGACCCGGCCGCGCCCGCCGATCGGCTAACCGTCGCTGACCTCGGTACGGATGCGCTTCTTGTCAATCTTGCCGCTGGGTAGCACGGGCAGTTCGTCGACGATGACGAGCCGGCGCGGCACCTTGTAGGACGCCAGGTTCTCGCGGACGAATTCCTGGGCCCGGACAAGGCTGAGCCCAGCACCGGGCCGGAGCACGACGACAGCGGTAACCGCTTCTCCCCAGCGCGGATCCGGCGTTCCGACCACCACGCAGCTCACCACCTCGTCGAGGCCAGACAATACGTCCTCGACCTCGGGCGAGTAGACGTTCTCACCGCCGGTGATGATGACATCCTTTTTCCGGTCAACCAAGTACAGCAGTCCGTGCTCGTCAAACCGTCCGATATCACCGGTGTGGCACCATCCGTCCCGCAGCGTCGCGAGGGTGGCCGGTTGATCATTCCAGTAACCACGAAACACCGTATCGGCCCGCACGACGATTTCCCCGGGCTCACCCTGCGCCACGTCGGATCCGTCCTCACCGAGGATGCGCACCGAGATACCCGGAAACGGAAACCCGACCGATCCCAACCGGCGTACGCCTGCCGGCGTGTCCGGCGAATGTAGTTCGCGGGGCAGACTCGACACGATGCATTCGGTTTGGCCGTAGAGGTTGAGAAATCCGGCGTTTGGCATGGTCTGCATCGCTTGACGCAGCGTTGGCGCAGGCATCGGCGCGGCCGAATAGAGCACCGTGCGCACGTCTTCGAGGCCGGCTTGGGCGCCGCGTTCGTCCAACAGCGTCTGCAACATGACCGGGGCCAGGTGCAGCAGGGTGATGCGTTCGGTCTTGGCCAACCCGATCGCTTCACGCGGATCGAACTGCCGTTGCAGCACCACCGATCCCCCGCGGGCGTGCAGCGCACCGATGATCGCGATCGCGCCGAAGTGAAACATCGGCATGTTGATGAGCGCGCGGTCGTCGCAGCCGGTGCGCATCTCAGCGTTGGCTGCGAAGGCGATTCGGCACAGCTCCTTCTGCCCGAGCATGCAACACTTCGACGGTCCGGTGGTCCCACTGGTGAAAAGCAGGCATGCGATGTCATCGGGCCGCGCCACCAGGGGCGGATCCGATGCGACACCTTGGGCGATGAAATCCTCGTACCCCACCATTCCCGACGCGGGCTGCCCACCGATGGATACGACCTGCCGGAGTCCGCTCAAATAGGCAGCGCAGTCATTGACGAGCGGGGCGAATTCCTCATCGCAGAACACGATCGACGGCGTCACCCGGCGCAGGGCATCGAGTACTTCTGACTTGGAGAACCGAAAGCTGACCGTTGCCAACGTGATACCGCTTAGCTGAGTCGCGGCCAGCAACTCGCCGAATTCGATACTGTTGCGTCCAAGCACGGCAACCCGGTCCCGGCGGCGAATACCGAGGTCCACCATCGCCGATATCAGTTGCAGACTTCGTTGGCGTAACTCGCGGTGGCTGACCGCACGCGAGCCGAGCCGGTAGGCGGCAACATCGGGGAACCGCTCGGCGTTGTCGGCGACGATGTCGCCCATCGTCATTCCCGCCTCAGCTACGAGACGACCCGGTCTCACCCGTCGAGTTGCAGGCCGGACGGGACTGGTGCCCGCGAGAATCTTCTGAGCTGTCTGGCGATCAGGCCCGCTCAGTGCGCTATCGCCGTGTTGTTGGTCCACAGTTCCTACTGCCGTGAGATAGCGCGTGCGAGGACATCGGATGGAGTTCGGCACATTCGACCCGATTTACCTGGCGTTTTCGTCGACTTGCTAGTAGCGTGCTGGCTGCTCGACGGGTCGCTGGGCCTCCTCGCGACAGTCTCTGACCCGCGTGTCGCACGAGCCGCGGTACGGATCCGTGGACTCTGGAGGGAGCTCGAAATGGTTGACTTCACAGGCGATTTGCAACACACCGACACGGTGACACGGCTGTTGAGCCACTTCTCGGCGGGTGACTTCGACCAAGCCATCGCCCTGTTCTCCGACGACATCGAAGTACGGCTGCCATTCCAGGATGAACGCACCGGCTTTTGGTCACATGCCGGTGGTAAAGACAAGGTTGCGCAGCTTTTCGCCGGGGTGGCCAGTCTGTTCGAACCCCATCCGCTGTACATCGACGAACTCCTTTCGGCAGCCGACGGCAAGACCGTGATCGCCAGATACCACGGTGATTTCGTGGCCCGGAAAACCGGGAAGCCTTACCGGAACTCCTACATCGCCGTGTTCGAATTCAATGACGGCATGATCCGGTCGTGGACCGAGTTCCACAACCCCATTGTGCTGGCCGAGGCGTTGCGCCCCTAGGGGGGTGGTGCTATGTCGCACGTGTCTCGCGCGGCAGCCCGAGAATGCGCTCGGCGATGATGTTGCGCTGGATCTCTGAAGTGCCGGCATAGATGGTGCCCGCCATCGCATTGCACAGGTGAACAGATAACCACGAGCTGGAATCGTTGGGCGCGCCGGCGTCGTCGGCTCGGTAGAACCGCATCGGAATGTCGCCCTCCCAATGCAGCGCGTCGCGGCCGAGTATGTCGACCGCCAGTCGCGTCGTGCCCTGGTGGTATTCGCTCCAGTACAGTTTCGACACCGACGCCTCGGGGCCCAGGGTTCCGTCGCGCATGTAGGTGGCAAGGATCTTGTCCCCCATCGCCTTCATCACCGCAACGCCGAGATAGGCGCGTCCGAGGCGCTCCCGGGTGCCGGGCTGTTGGTCGGCACCGCGCTGTTTGGCCATGTCGAACACGCGTCCCAGCTCGTGGGCGAACAGGATCGGGTTGACCGCCGCTTCCTCGCCCCGCTCGTGGGTCAGCAGGGAATTGGCCACCCGCCACCCGTCGTTGACCTCGCCGACGACCAGATCGGCCGTGGTGCGCGCGTCGCTGAAGAAGACCTCGCAGAACTCCTTGGCGCCGTTGAGCATGGTGATCGGTCGAACATCGACGCCGGGCTGACCCATCGGCATGAGCAACATGGAGATGCCCTTGGTCTTCGGCGCAGCCGGCTGGGTTCGCGCCAACAGGAACATCCAGTTGGCATTGCTCGCGTTCGATGTCCAGATCTTCTGGCCATCGATGTGCCACTCGTCCCCGTCCAGCCTGGCGCGGGTGCGCAGGCTGGCGAGATCGGAACCCGCCTCGGGCTCGGAGTATCCCTGGCACCACACATCCTCGCCGCTGATGATTCGTGGCAGGAATCGTGACTTCTGATCGTGGGTTCCCCACGCGGCCAGTGTGTTTCCGATGAGCTTGACCGACACGGTGTCCCCCGGCGTGCCGACGGGCACTCCGGCCCGGGAGAACTCCTCGACAACTACGAGGTGATCGATTTTGGTCAGGCCGCGCCCGCCGTATTCCACCGGCCAGGTGACGCCGATCAGTCTGGCTTGCCCGATGAGCCGCCGCCAGCGGCTGACGAATTCGCGCCGCCGCGGCGCCGGGAGGGCGCCGACCCCGGCCCAGTCCGCGGGTAGGTTGTCACGGAGAAAGCCGCGGACCTCATCTCGGAAGCCGGCGGTTTCGCCCGGCCGTTCCTGAGTCATCGATACCCCAAAGCATCACGTCCCACAATCATCTATACATTACACTATATTGACCCCTATTACGGGCGACGTGCACTAGGAGGAGCCGGTGGCCATGCTGGCCGAGGAAGACCGGGACGAGTTCCGGCTCTGGGTTCGCGATGGCCTGCAGCGACTGGCTCCGCTGGCCCAGACCCGCAGGCTTGCCGAGTCAGGGCGACGTGCCGACCCTGACCTGGTCAAGAGCCTGGCGGAGTTGGGTATCTTCGGATTCGCAGTTCCCGAACAGTACGGCGGCGCCGATGTCGGGGCGTCGGGGTTAGCCGCGTTTCTGATCGAAGCGGGGCGCTGTCTGCTGCCCGTGCCGTATCTGAGCAGCACCGTACTGGCGCCCGCCGCGATCCGGTGGGCCCGGGCCGAGGCACAGTTCGCCGAGTTGCTGGCCGGCATCGCCGAGGGTGCGGCGCGGGTGGCACTGACGGTAGGCCCGCTCGAGGACACCTCGCCGCGGGTCACCCGGGAGGGCGACGTGTGGCGGCTGAGCGGGGACGAGTCGGCAGTGCTCGAGGCCGATACCGCCGACCGGTTCATCGTTGCCGCCCACACCGACGCCGGTGTCGGGCTCTTCGTCGTCGACCGCGCGGACGCCGGGGTTGAGGTCACCAATCTTGACTCCCTGGATGTGACCCGGCCGGTGGCCGCGGTGAGCTGGCGGCAGGCGCTCGCGATTCCGCTGGGGCCGGTGGGTAACCCCGCCGCGGCGGGGCCGGTGCTGACCCAGCTGCAAGACCTCACGCGCCTGGCCCTGGCGGCCGACGCCGTCGGCGGCGCCCAGCACCTGCTCGACATCTCGGTCGACTACGCCAAGACGCGGATCCAGTTCGGCCGTCCGATCGGCGCGTTCCAGGCCCTCAAGCACCGGTGCGCCGATCTGTTCGTGGCGGTACAGGCCGCCACCGCGGCCGTCGAGGCGGCCTTCGAGGGGCTCGATGAGTCACGGTCGCCGGTGCCGGTTTCGGCCGCAGTTGCCGCGATCACCGCACTCGAGGCGTACTGGCAGGCGGTGCGCACCGCCATACAGATGCACGGCGGCCTGGCCCTGACCTGGGAACACGAGATCCAGCTCTATGCGAAGCGGGCGACCGCGTCGCAACACCTGCTGGGCAACCCCGACGAGGAGCTCGCGCGCCTGACCGATCTGGTGCTCGCCGCGGACTACGACGTGGTGCAAGGACTCATCGGAGGACCATGACCGCTCAACTCGACGAAAGGTGTGCCGTGCGCACGATAGAAGGTCCCGGCCAACTGCGGTCGCTGGTGGGCCAGGAGATCGGCGTCAGTGACTGGCTGGCCGTCGATCAGGACCGGATCAACCTGTTCGCCGACGCCACCGACGACCACCAATGGATCCACGTCGATCCGGCGCGGGCCGCCGAAGGACCGTTCGGCGCAACGATCGCCCACGGCTACCTCACCTTGGCGCTACTTCCCCCGTTGATGAACAACATCTTCGAGGTGACCGACAAGCGGATGGGCGTGAACTACGGCCTCAACAAGGTGCGATTCCCGGCTCCGCTTCCCGTCGATTCTCTAGTGCGGGTTCGGCTCCGCATCGCCGCCGTCGAGGACGTGCCCGACGGTGTTCAGGTCGTGTGGCTGGCCACCGTGGAACGTCAGGGCGGTGACAAGCCGGTCTGCGTAGCTGAGTCGATCACCCGCCTGTACTTCTGAGTGCTCCCTTAGCACGCGACACCGAAGCCATCAAGGAGGAAACATGTCAAACTCGGCGCGGCTCGCCGACCGAGTCGCCGTGGTAACCGGTGGGGGTCAAGGGTTGGGCCGTGCGATCGCGATCCGTTACGCCGCCGAAGGCGCCCGGCTGGCCGTCGTCGACATCAACGAGTCGAGTGCACAAAGCGTGGCCGACGAGATCACCGCCAACGGCGGGAAGGCGATCGCCGTCGCCTGCGATGTGTCGGAGCGCTCCGCTGTCAACGAAGCGGCGGCGCGCATAGCCGGCGAACTGGGAACGATCACGGTGCTGGTCAGCAACGCGGGGGTGACACGGCCGGCGATGTTGTGGAAGATGACCGACGAGCAGTGGTCCACGGTGCTCGATATCCACCTCAACGGTGCGTTCTACTGGCTGCAGGCCGTCGTGCCGGGCATGCAGGAAGCCAAGAAGGGCCACATCATCTTCACGACCTCCTCGGCGGGCATCAACGGCACGATCGGGCAGATCAACTACGCCTCGGCCAAAGCCGCACTGCTCGGGATGACCCGGTCGGCCGCCCGCGAGCTCGCCGCATACAACATCGTGGTCAATGCGGTCGCCCCGGCCGCGGCGACCCCGATGACTGAGAATCTGCGCAGCAACGAGAAGCTGAATGACAATTACCTGCAACGGATTCCGTTGAAGCGGTGGGCCGATCCCAAGGAGATCGCCGGCACCTACGTCTTCCTCGCCTCCGACGACGCCGATTACATGACCGGTCAGGTGTTGGCGATCGACGGCGGCTTGGTGATGGTCAGGTGAGCGGGTCGATGAGGCTGGAAGCAACCGACCTCAGCGCCGAGGAACTGCGGCTGCGCGAGGATGTCCGCGTCTTTCTCGCGCAACGACTTCCCCCAGGCAGCTACGAGGTCGGCCTCGGCTTCGCCGCCAACAGCGACCGGGCGTTCTCGCGTGACCTGGGTTCGCGGGGTTGGCTGGGCATGGCGCTGCCCAGCGAGTACGGCGGCGGTGGGCGCACCGCCGTCGAGCGGCTCATCGTGGTCGAGGAGTTGCTCGCGGTCGGAGCCCCCGTCGGCTGGCACTGGGTCGCCGACCGCCAGTCGGGTCCCAACATCGCCGCCAACGGCACCGAGGAGCTCAAACGCCACTTCCTGCCGCGCATCACCAGTGGCGAATTCTCCTTCGCGATCGGTATGAGCGAACCCGACGCGGGATCGGATCTGGCTTCGGTGCGCACCAAGGCGGTCCAGGTCGACGGTGGGTGGATGCTCAACGGGACGAAGATCTGGACCTCGGGCGCCGCCGAGGCCACCCACCTGCTGGGGCTGTTTCGCACCTCCGAGGACCGCTACCGCGGGCTGACCCAGCTCATCGTCGATCGCAACGCCGAGGGCCTGACCGCCTCGCCGATCCCGTTCATCGACGGCACCCGGCACTTCTGTGAGGTGTCCTTCGAGGACGTGTTCGTCCCCGATTCGATGCGACTGGGCGACGTGGGCGCCGGTTGGGGCCAGAACACCGCCGAGCTGGTGCTCGAACGCG
>JARLGS010000895.1 GCA_031292695.1 Mycobacterium sp.
CGCCGACGATGCCCAGGGTGCGGCCCTGCTGTAGCTGCAGGCTGACACCATCGACTGCGCGGAGTTCGCCGACCTTTCGGCGGAGCATTCCGCCGGTCAACTTGTAGGTCTTCACCAGGTCGGTCACCGTCAGCACGACCGGCGGTTCGGAGTCCGGCGCTACCGCAGCCTCGGGTTCTGTTGCCACGCCATAGATTTCGGCTGCGCTGCGGCCCGTCACCTGGTCGGTGTGGATGCACGCGGCAGAGTGTCCGGGGCTGACGTCGAGCAGCTGCGGCTCGGCGGTCAGACAGTCGCTGTCGGCCAGTGGGCAGCGCGGCGCGAACGGGCAGCCCGGCGCAAGGTGGGCCATGGACGGCGGCGAGCCGGGGATCGGCACCAGCCGGGACCCCTGTGGCGCATCGAGCCGGGGCACCGACCCCAGTAGGCCGACGGTGTAGGGCATCACGCGGTCGCGGTACAACTCCGGTACCGGCGCCGTCTCCACCGCGCGGCCCGCGTACATCACCATCGCCCGGTCGGCGAATTCGGCGACCACGCCGAGGTCGTGCGTGATCATCAGTACCCCGGCGCCGGTGACGTCACGGGCGGTGCGCAGCACGTCGAGGATCTGCGCCTGAACGGTGACGTCGAGTGCGGTGGTGGGCTCGTCGCAGATGATCAGATCGGGGTCATTGGCGATGGCGGTGGCGATGACGACGCGCTGCCGCTCACCACCGGACAGCTCGTGCGGGAATGCCCGGGCCCTGGCAGCAGGTTGGTTGATGCCGACCAGATCCAGCAGTTCGACGGCGCGGGCCCGGGCCGCGCGCCGGTCGACGGAGCGATCGTGAACGCGCAGGGCCTCGGCGATCTGATCGCCCACTGTGTACACCGGGGTGAGCGCCGACATCGGGTCCTGGAACACCGTGCCGATCACGCGCCCGCGTACCTGCGACATAGCGGCGTCGTCGAGCCCGATCAGCTGCTTGCCGTGCAGGCGCACCGATCCGGCGACCCGGGCA
>JARLGS010000896.1 GCA_031292695.1 Mycobacterium sp.
GAACCCGCTGGTGCTGGCCGCCGACGGCCCGGTCAGCAATGGCCCGGTCTGGGTGCTCGCCGGTTTCGGTGCGCAGCACCGCAAGATGGGCAAGAGCCTGTACCTCAACGATCCGATCTTCGCGGAGTGGATCAACAAGGTCGACGCCCACATCCAGGACGAGCGCGGCTACTCCGTGGTCGAGCTGATCCTCGATGACGCCATCGACTACACCAACGAGACCTGCGAATATCCGATCGAAGTCGTCCAGACGGTGATCTTCGCCCTGCAGATCGCGCTCGGCGAGCTGCTGAAGGCGCACGGCGCGAAACCCGGTGCGGTGGTTGGTCAGTCGCTCGGTGAAGCGGCCGCGGCCTACTTCTCCGGTGGCCTGTCGCTGGCCGACGCCACCCGGACCATCTGCTCGCGCGCCCACCTGATGGGTGAGGGCGAGGCCATGCTGTTCGGCGACTACATCCGGTTGATGGCGCTGGTGGAGTACTCGGCCGAGGAGATCAAGACGGTCTTCGCCGACTTCCCGGGCCTCGAAGTGTGCGTGTACGCCGCCCCGACTCAGACCGTCATCGGCGGCCCGCCGGAGCAGGTCGACGCGATCATCGCCCGGGCCGAGGCCGAAGGCAAGTTCGCCCGGAAGATGCAGACCAAGGGCGCCAGCCACACCCAGCAGATGGACCCGCTGCTGGGCGAGCTGTCCGCGGAAATCCAGGGCATCGAGCCGCAGCCGCTGGCCACCGGCTACTACTCGACCGTCCACGAGGGCAGCTACCTGCGTCCGGGCAGCGACGCGATCCACGACGTCGAGTACTGGAAGAAGGGGCTCCGGCACAGCGTCTACTTCACGCACGGCATCCGCAACGCCGTCGACAACGGGCACACCACCTTCCTGGAGCTGGCCCCGAACCCGGTGGCGCTCATGCAGGTTGGGCTCACCACCGCCTCCGCCGGTCTGCATGACGGCCAGCTGATCGCGACCCTGGCCCGTAAGCAGGACGAGGTCGACTCGATGACCACGGCCATGGCGCAGCTGTTCGTGCACGGCCATGACCTGGACTTTCGGACGCTGTTCTCGCCGGCCGAGGACCCGGCAGTTGATTACGCGCCCATCCCGCCGACCCGCTTCAAGCGCAAGCCCCATTGGCTGGATGCGCAGATCAGCGCCGACAACTCGGCCATCGTGCCGGGCAGCCACGTGGCCACCCCGGACGGCCGGCACGTCTGGGAGTTCGCGCCGCGCGGTGCCGCCGACGGTGCCGCTTTGGCCGGGTTGGTGAAAGCCGCTGCGGTACAGGTACTTCCGGATGCCACGCTGACCGCGTTCGAGCAGCGGGCCATCCCGGCCGAAGGTTCGCGTCTGGTCACCACCCTGACCCGGCACCCCGGTGGCGCCGCGGTGCAGGTGCACGCCCGGATCGGCGAGTCCTTCACCCTGGTGTACGACGCGGTGGTCAGCCGGGGCGGTAATGGCGCCGCACTTCCGGTAGCGATGGGCGGAGCGGCACTCGCGACGGCTGTCGGGGCTGGTACTGCGGCAGCTGAAACTGCTGTTGCCGCACCGGAACCCGAAGACAACGCGGCCATCCTGCAGGACAACCTGACCGCGGGCGCCGGCCTGGCGGCCGGCTTCAAGAAGTGGTCGCCGGAGTCCGGCGAGACCATCGCGGACCGGTTGGGCGCCATCGTGGGTGGGGCCATGGGCTACGAACCTGAGGACCTGCCGTGGGAGGTCCCGCTGATCGAGCTGGGTCTGGACTCGCTCATGGCGGTCCGGATCAAGAACCGTGTCGAGTACGACTTCGACTTGCCGCCGATCCAGCTGACCGCGGTCCGCGACGCCAACCTGTATGCGGTGGAGAAGCTGATCGAGTACGCGATCGAGCACCGCGACGAGGTCGGCCAGCTGGCCGAGGCCCAGAAGGGGCAGAGCTCCGAGGAGATCGCCGCCGCACAGGCCGAAATGCTGGGTGGCGCAACGACGGTCGCCGAGCTGGAGGCCAAGCTGGCCGAGGCCGGTCATCCTCTGGGAGCCAAGGACGAGGCCCCGGCGAGCGAAGCGAAGCCGCAGGCTGACATCCCGCCGCCCCCGACCAACCCGTCCGGCCCGGCCATCCCGCCGCCGCCGACGAACCCGTCGGGCCCGGCTGCGGACCAGCCCTCGCAGAGTGCCGTCGCGGCTGCTGCCGAGGTGCTGAACCAGAAGGCCGTCGCCGAGGCGCTGAATTCCGGTGTGCCACCGCGTGATGCGGCCGAGCGGGTTACCTTCGCGACCTGGGCGATCGTCACCGGCAAGTCGCCGGGTGGCATCTTCAACGCGTTGCCGGCGGTCACCGACGAGCAGGCCGACAAGATGGCACAGCGGCTGTCCGAGCGGGTCGAGGGCACCATCACGGCCGACGACGTCAAGAAGGCGCAGAACATCGAGGAGCTGTCGACGGCGGTCCGCGAGTTCCTGGAAGCCGGTGAGCTGGACGGCTTCGTCCGCGTGATCCGCGCGGCCGAAAACGACGACCAGGTCCCGGTTTACGTCTTCCACGCCGCCGGTGGCTCGACCGTCGTCTACGAACCGCTGCTGAACCGGTTGCCTGCGGGTACGCCGATGATCGGCCTGGAACGGGTCGAGGGCACCATCGAGGAGCGCGCGGCGCAGTACGTGCCGAAGCTGTTGGAGCTCAACGGCTGGGTCGACGCCGACGGAAACAAGAAGCAGGGCAAGCCGTTCATCCTGGCCGGCTGGTCGCTGGGCGGGGCGCTGGCCTACGCCTGCGCCATCGGTCTCAAGCAGGCCGGTGCCGAGGTGGCCTTGGTGGGCAACATCGACTGCGTCCGTCCGGGCACGCCGATCGACACGTCCAAGGAAGGCACCCGCCAGCGCTGGGACCGCTACGCCAAGTTCGCCGAGAAGACGTTCAACGTGCAGATCCCGGCCATCCCGTACGACGAACTCGAGGTTCTCGACGACGCCGGCCAGGTGCAGTTCGTATTGAACGCCGTCAGGGATGCCGGAGTGCAGATTCCGGGCGGCATCATCGAGCACCAGCGCACGTCATACCTGGACAACCGCGCGCTCGATGTGGTCGACATCAAGCCCTACGACGGGCGGGTCGTGCTTTACCTGGCAGACCGCTATCAGGACGACGCCATCACCTTCGAACCGGCGTACGCGACCCGTCAGCCGGACGGCGGTTGGGGTGAGTTCGTCCCGAATCTCGAGATCGTGCATATTGGCGGTGAGCACATCCAGGCGATCGACGAGCCGTACATCGCCAAGGTGGGCGCGCACATGAGCCAAGCCATCAATCAGATCCAGGCCGGCAAGTAGGTAGTAGGAGAACCGTGACTGAAGTAACCGCACCGCGCACCCCTGCCACCACTGCCGAAAAGCTGGCGGAGCTTCGCGAAAAGCTGGAGCTGGCAAAGGAACCCGGCGGCGAGAAAGCCGTCGCCAAGCGGGAGAAGAAGGGCATCCCGAGTGCCCGCGCGCGCATCCACGCGCTGGTCGATCCGGGCAGCTTCCTGGAGATCGGTGCGCTGGCCAAGACGCCGGGCGATCCGAACGCGCTGTACGGCGACGGTGTGGTGACCGGCCACGCCACCATCAACGGCCGGCCGGTCGCGGTGTTCAGCCACGACCAGACGGTGTTCCAGGGCTCGGTTGGCGAGATGTTCGGCCGCAAGGTGGCCAAGCTGATGGAGTGGGTGGCCATGGTCGGCTGCCCGATCATCGGTATCAACGACTCGGCCGGCGCACGCATCCAGGACGCGGTGACGTCACTGGCCTGGTATGCGGAGCTGGGGCGCCGGCACGAGATGCTGCGTGGCATGGTGCCGGAGATCTCGATCATCCTCGGCAAGTGTGCCGGTGGTGCGGTGTATTCGCCGATCCAGACCGACCTGCTGGTCGCGGTGCGCGACCAGGGCTACATGTTCATCACCGGCCCGGACGTCATCAAGGATGTCACTGGCGAGGACGTGTCCTTCGATGAACTCGGTGGCGCGGACGTCCAGGCCCAGCGCGGCAATATCCACAAGGTCGTCGAAGACGAGGCAGCCGCGTTCCAGTACGTGCGTGATTACCTGAGCTTCTTGCCTGCCAACATGTTTGACGACGCGCCGGTGGTCAACCCGGGCCTGGAGCCGGAGCTGACCCCGAGCGACTTCGAGCTGGACAAGATCGTGCCGGACGCCGACAACGCGGGCTACGACATGATGGAAATCCTGCTGCGCATGTTCGACGACGGCGACGTCTTCGAGATCGCTGAGCAGCGCTCTCCCGAGATGATCACCGCATTCGCCAGGGTCGACGGCCGGCCGGTCGGCGTGATCGCCAACCAGCCGATGTTCATGGCGGGGGCTATCGGCAACGAGGCCTCCGACAAGGCTGCCGGCTTCATCCGGTTCTGCGATTCATTCAATCTGCCTCTGGTTTTCGTGGTCGACACGCCCGGCGCCTTGCCCGGTGTGGCGGAGGAGACGGGCGGCATCATCAAGCGTGGTGGTCGGTTCTTCAATGCGATCGTCGAGGCGGATGTGCCGAAGGTGACGTTCGTCATCCGCAAGGCCTACGGTGGCGGCTACGCGGTGATGGGTTCCAAGCAGCTGACGGCGGATCTGAACTTCGCCTGGCCCACTGCGCGTATCGCGGTGATCGGCGCCCAGGGCGCGGCGCAGTTGCTGGTGAAGCGCTTCCCCGATCCGACTGCGCCTGAGGTGCAGAAGATCAAGGCCGACTTCATCGAGGGCTACAACGCCAACCTGGCGATCCCGTGGACGGCGGCGGAGCGGGGCTACATCGACGCGGTGATCCAGCCGCACGAGACCCGGCTGCTGCTGCGTAAGTCGCTGAAGTTGTTGAGGGACAAGCAGAAGCACGACCGCGTCCAGCGCAAGCATGGCCTGACTCCGCTGTAACCTGCTGAACAACTCGCCATGACCGAGCCGACTGGGCATCCGCAGAATCCCGCGCTGCTGGTCGCCGCCGGCGTGGCGGCGACCGCGGTCGGTGGCGCGGTGGCCATGTTCCGTGGTGCGCAGCGGCTGCCGGTGGTGGGAGATCTGTTGCGCCGCAGCCAATCCGAGATGGCGGCGCGTGGTGAGCGGGCGCTGGAGCCCCTCAAGACGCTGATTGCCGCGATCGCCACGCAGATCGTCGAACTGGTCCTCGATGAACTCGACCTCAACGAATTGGTGCGTAAGCGCGTCGATCTGATCGGGCTGACCAACGAGGTGATTTCCGGTATCGACCTGGACGCCATCATTCGCGAATCCACCGACACCATGACCGCAGAGGTGATGTCCGACGTCCGTCATCAGGGCGAGCGGGCGGACGACGCGATCTCTGGATTCGTCGACCGGTTGTTGGGCCGGGACCCCACGTGAGCGACGACCGCACTGCCGGGATCGTCAGCCGCGGGGTGGCTGCGGTCATCGATCTGATCGTGGTCGGCGTGCTGATCGGCCTGATCTACTGGGGCCTGCGACTGGGCGAGTTGATGTTTCATCCCATCGTCATCCGGGTGCCGACGTTGTCCTTCGGCTACTCGACTGCGGCCACGGGCATCGTCTCCGTGCTGTACCTGACCGCCTGCTGGGCGGTTTCGGGTAGCACCGTGGGTTCGGTGGTGATGGGTCTGCGGGTCACCC
Source organism: Mycobacterium sp. (assembly GCA_031292695.1). Classification (GTDB taxonomy): domain Bacteria; phylum Actinomycetota; class Actinomycetes; order Mycobacteriales; family Mycobacteriaceae; genus Mycobacterium. Next base: position 5,638 of record JARLGS010000896.1, read on the forward strand.
GGCTGGGCGGTGAACGGTTGGCACCGGTGCGGGCGATGCTGCGCGCGGGCGCGTGTGTGCTGTTCCCGGTGGGGCTGCTGTGGGTGACTGTCGACCGACGGCGAAGATCGTTGCAGGACATCGTATTTCGTACCAAGGTGGTATACGCATGGCATTGACGGGGTCGCAGCCCGCGGAGAACCCCGGCGAGGAATCCGGTGTGCACCCGCCGGTCTCGCCGAGGGTCCGCCGCGCCTTCTGGTGGCTGGAGCGCTTGGCCCCGGGCATCGGTGCCCGGTGGGCGACCGAATTGTGGTGCACGGTGCCCGATGTGGACCTGAGTACGAAGATGCCGCCCGGCCTGCCACCCAGCACGCCGCTCGAGGCGTTCTGGAACGGACACCGCGTCGCCGGCGAATCCTGGGGCGAGGGCCCGACGGTCTACCTGGTACATGGCTGGGGCGGTTGCCGAGCGCACATGGCGGTGTTCGTCAAACCTCTGGTCGCCGCCGGACATCGGGTCATTGCGTTCGATCTGCCCAGCCACAACGGCTCCGAGCCGGGCGCGCTCGCACCCGGACGCAGCACCATCGTCGAGTGCGCGGAAGCGGTGCAGGCCGTCGTCCGGACGCACGGCCCGGCGCGGGCCATCGTCGGCCACTCCCTGGGAGCCAAGGCCGCGGCGCTGGCAGTCGCCCGGGGCACGTCGGCCGAGCGGTTGGTGTTCCTCGCGCCGATGGGTGGATTTTCATGGTATCTGGATGTTTTCACCGAACGTCATGGCTTCGGTCGGCGGATCCGGGACCGCATGCACCGCCGCCTGAGCCGGCGCATCGGAATGCAGTTGCTGGACACCGACATTGCCACGTTGGCCGTCCGCGCCGGTGGCCGGCCGTTGATGCTCGTACATGACCCCGACGATCCGGACAGCCTGCACTCCGCCAGCGAGGAGATCGTCGACGCCTGGCCGGGTGCGCGGCTGGAGACGACTCGCGGACTGGGCCGCCTGGCGCACTACCGGATCCTGCGGCACCGGCCGGCGATCCTGGCCGGCGTCGACTTCATCGGACCGGCCTGACCGACCCGGAAGCCACTCCACCCTTTGTTACCGGGCGGATAAATCATCGGGGGTAGGACCGCGTGGCAATGTGACGGGCACCGCACCCGGCGGGCAAACGTTTGCACAGATCAACGGATCGCCGCAGGTAGAACCTGTGGTGCCGAAATCCCCGTCATTACCGGACATGACCGCGCTGTTAACTCAAGTGCACATGCCGCGGCACCCGATGTGCATTCTTTTGACAGCGGTCCAGTAGTCCCTAACCTCGTCTTCCAGCGGCTGGAAAGGAGGACGTCGTGGCCGATATCAGCGTCGGCAGCCAGGCATCAGCCGATGCGTTGCTGCGATTGTCCAAATACTTCCACCGGGGTGAAATCTCCGATGACCAGCGCTCCATCCACAAGGTCGGTGGGCGCTCGGCTGACGACTTCTATCGCGACCGCTGGGCGCACGACAAGGTGGTGCGCTCCACCCACGGCGTGAACTGCACCGGATCGTGCTCGTGGAAGATTTACGTCAAAGACGGTGTAATCACTTGGGAGTCACAGCAAACCGACTATCCGTCGATCGGCGCCGACAAGCCCGAATACGAGCCGCGCGGCTGCCCACGTGGTGCGTCGTTCTCGTGGTACACGTATTCACCTGCGCGCGTGCGCTATCCGTACATCCGCGGTCTGCTGCTCGACTACTACCGGGAGGCAAAGCAGCGGCTGCAGGATCCGGTGCTCGCATGGGCGGACATCGTCGAAGACCCGGAGAAGGCCCGGGCCTATAAGTCGGCGCGGGGCCGGGGCGGCTTCGTCCGGGCCGAATGGTGGGAGGCCGCCGAGATCGCCGCGGCCGCGCACGTGTACACGGTGAAGACGTATGGTCCCGACCGGGTGGCCGGGTTCTCGCCGATCCCGGCCATGTCAATGGTGAGTCATGCCGTTGGGGCGCGGTTCATTTCGCTCATGGGTGGGTCAATGCTGTCGTTCTACGACTGGTATGCCGACCTGCCGGTGGCCTCGCCACAGGTGTTCGGCGATCAGACCGATGTCCCCGAATCCGCGGACTGGTTCGACGCCGGCTACCTGATCATGTGGGGCTCCAACGTTCCGGTCACCCGTACCCCCGACGCGCACTACATGACCGAGGCGCGCTACCGCGGCCAGAAAGTCGTTGTGGTGTCGCCGGATTACGCGGACAACACCAAGTTCGCAGACGAGTGGTTGCCGGCGCACCCGGGGACGGATGCCGCGCTGGCGATGGCCATGGGACACGTGATCCTCAAGGAATTCTTCATCGAGAGGCAGACGCCGTACTTCACCGGCTACGTGAAGAAGTACACCGATCTGCCGTTCCTCGTGACGCTGACCGAGCGTGACGGCCGGCTGCTACCCGGAAAGTTCCTCACCGCAGCAGATCTCGGCGGCGAGTACGCGGCCGCCGAAGCCTCAGATTCCAAGCCGGTGCTACTGGATGCCGACGGCACTCCCGTGGTGCCGAACGGGTCGCTGGGCCATCGATTCACCGCGTCCGGTGAAGGGCGATGGAACCTCGACCTGCAGGGGGTCGACCCCCTCCTCACGCTGCACGGTGGAGACAACGACGTCACCACCGTTGCACTACCGCGGTTCGACACCGACCAGCCCGGGGTCCTGGAGCGCGGCGTGCCGACCAGAATCATTGCGGGACAGCGTGTCACCACGGTGTTCGACCTGATGCTGGCGCAGTACGGCGTGGCTCGGGATGGTCTACCGGGCACCTGGCCGGCCGGGTACGACGACGCCACCGAGCCGTACACCCCGGCCTGGCAGGAAGCCATCACCGGAGTGCCGGCGCAGGCCGCCGAACGCATCGCTCGCGAATTCGCCGACAACGCCGAACGGTCCAAAGGCCGCTCCATGATCCTCATGGGCGCCGGAACCAACCACTGGTTCCACTCCGATCAGATCTACCGCACGTTCCTGTCCCTGGTCATCCTGACCGGCTGCCAGGGTGTCAACGGCGGCGGCTGGGCCCACTACGTCGGGCAGGAAAAGTGTCGCCCAGTAACCGGTTGGGGCACATTGGCCTTCGGTCTGGACTGGCAGCGGGCGCCGCGCCAGATGCAGGGCACGGTGTTCTGGTACCTGGCCACCGACCAGTGGCGCTATGACCGCTTCACCACCGAACCCATGACCTCGCCACTTGCGGCAGGCACGCTGTCCACCCGAACGGCGGCGGACAACATCGTGCTGGCCAGCCGACTGGGCTGGATGCCGAGTTATCCGACGTTCAACCGCAATCCGCTGGATCTGGCCGACGAGGCAGAGCAACTAGGCAAGGACGCGGCACAGTATGTAGTGGACGGTCTGACGTCGGGCCACCTGCGGTTCGCCTGCGAAGACCCCGACGCCCCGGAGAACTTCCCGCGGTGTCTGACGGTGTGGCGGTCGAACCTGTTGGGCTCGTCGGCGAAGGGTAACGAGTACTTTCTCAAACACTTGCTGGGTGCGGACTCCAACGTGGCGGCCAGCGACGAGGACGGTATCCGGCCGCAGGAAGTGCGCTGGCGTGACGAGGCGCCCGCCGGGAAGCTGGATCTGTTGCTGTCCTTGGATTTCCGTAACACCAGCACCACGTTGTATTCGGACATCGTGCTGCCGGCAGCGACCTGGTACGAGAAGCACGACCTGTCCAGCACAGACATGCATCCGTTTGTGCACGCGTTCTCCCCGGCGATCTCGCCGCCATGGGAGACCAAGACCGACTTCGACGCCTTCCACCGCATCGCCCGTGGCTTCTCCTGGATGGCCGAGAAGCATCTCGGCAAGCGCCGAGACATCGTCGCGATGCCATTGCAACACGACAGCTCCGATGCCACCGCCCAGCCCGGCGGCCGCGTGCTGGACTGGAGAGCCGGTGAATGCGAACCCATTCCGGGTAAGACCATGCCGCGTCTGGTGACGGTGGAACGCGACTATCCCGCACTCGCGGACAAGATGGCCGCACTCGGCCCGCTGGTGGAGACCCTCGGATTGACGGTCAAGGGCGTCACCACACACCCCGACGTCGAGGTCGACTACCTGCGTGGCGTCAACGGCGTCGCCGACCGTGGGGTGGCCGCCGGCCGGCCGTCGCTGGCCAAGGACACCCACGCGGCCGAGGCCATCCTGGCACTGTCCGGGACCACCAACGGCCGACTGGCGGTGGAGGGCTTCGAAGCTCTGCAGCGTCGCACCGGAACCGAATTGGTCGATCTGGCTGCCGAGAACGAGGGCAAGCGGATCACCTTCGCGGACACCCAGTCGCGGCCCATGCCGGTCAACACGTCACCGGAGTGGTCCGGATCGGAGACCGGTGGCCGGCGGTACTCGCCGTTCACCATCAACACTGAGCGACTCAAGCCCTGGCACACGCTGACCGGGCGTCAGCACTTCTATCTGGACCACGACTGGATGGACGAGCTGGGGGAGCAGTTGCCGACGTTCCGTCCGCCCTTGGACATGACGGCGCTGTTCGACGAGCCTGTTGTAGGTAGCACAGGCGGGGATACGACCAGCCGTTCCATCACGGTCCGCTACCTGACGCCGCACTCCAAGTGGTCGATCCACTCGGCGTATCAGGACAACCTGTACATGCTCACGCTTTCCCGTGGCGGACAGGCCATCTGGATGTCGGATGTGGATGCCGCCAAGATCGGCGTGAAGGACAACGACTGGATCGAGTGCACCAACCGCAACGGTGTGGTGAACGCCCGGGCGATCGTCAGTCACCGGATGCCCGAAGGCCTGGTCTTCATGTACCACGCCCAGGACAAGGCGGTGGACGTGCCGCGCACCGAGAAGACCGGCAAGCGTGGTGGTATCCACAACGCGCTGACCCGCATCATGATCAAGCCGACCCACCTGATCGGCGGGTATGCCCAGCAGTCCTTTGCGCTGAATTACCACGGCCCCACCGGAAATCAGCGTGACGAGGTCACGACGATCCGGCGCCGCTCGCAAGAAGTGGAGTACTGACAATGAGGGTCATGGCGCAACTTGCGATGGTGATGAACCTGGACAAGTGCATCGGCTGCCACACCTGCAGCGTCACCTGCAAGCAGGCCTGGACGAACCGCAGCGGTGTCGAGTACGTCTGGTTCAACAACGTGGAAACCCGTCCCGGACAGGGGTATCCGCGGCAGTATCAGGACCAGGAACGCTGGAAGGGCGGCTGGACACTCAACAAGCGCGGCAAGCTGACCCTGAAGTCGGGTTCCCGGCTCAAGCGGCTGCTCAACATCTTCGCCAATCCCGATCTGCCCACCGTGTCGGACTACTACGACCCGTGGACCTACGACTACGAGAACCTGCTGTCCGCGCCGCTGATGGACACCACGCCGGTGGCCCGACCCAAATCGCTGATCACCGGACAGGACACCAAGGTCACCTGGGGCGCCAACTGGGACGACGACCTGGGCGGCGGCCCCGAGCAGGTGGGTCGGGATCCGTTGTTGGCCAAGGTCGAAGAAGTTTCCAACAAGGTCAAGCTCGAATTCGAGCAGACCTTCATGTTCTACCTGCCGCGGATCTGCGAGCACTGCCTGAACCCGGCGTGTGCCGCGGCCTGCCCGTCCGGTGCCATCTACAAGCGCTCCGAGGACGGCATCGTCCTGGTGGACCAGGACAAGTGCCGTGGTTGGCGGCAGTGCGTCACCGGCTGTCCGTACAAGAAGATCTACTTCAACCACAAGACGGGCAAGGCCGAGAAGTGCACCTTCTGCTACCCGCGCGTCGAGGTGGGCATCCCCACCGTCTGCTCGGAGACCTGCGTGGGCCGGCTGCGGTACATCGGCGTGATGTTGTACGACGCGGACAAGGTGCTGGAGGCGGCCTCGGTCACCGACGACAAGGACCTGTACCCGTCGCAGCTCGGCGTGTTCCTCAACCCGCACGATCCCCGCGTGGTGGCCGAGGCCGAGCGTGCCGGCATCTCGCCGGAATGGATTGAGGCTGCCCAGAATTCGCCGGTGTACCGGCTGATCGTCGACTACCAGGTGGCGTTGCCGCTGCACCCGGAATACCGCACCATGCCGATGGTCTGGTACGTCCCGCCGCTGTCTCCCGTCGTCGACATTCTAAAGGAGACCGGTCACGACGGCGAGAACAAGAACAACCTGTTCGGCGCCATCGACACCCTGCGCATCCCGATCGAATACCTCGCCGAGTTGTTCACCGCGGGTGAGGTCGGGCCCGTCCGCGCCTCGCTGCAGCGGTTGGCCGCGATGCGCGCCTACATGCGGTCGGCCAACCTCGGTGAAGAGTTCGACGAGTCCATCCCGGAGTCGGTCCGCCTCACCGGCGACGAGATCGAATCCATGTACCGACTGCTGGCGATCGCCAAATACCAGGACCGGTACGTTATTCCGAGCGGCGCCGGCTCTGACGCGCACCGACTGGACGCGATCGCGACCGGCTGCAGCCTGGATGGCGATGGCGGACCGGGTATGACCGCCTTCGACGCGATGGCCGACAAGTTCCACCTCGTCGACACCAACAGCGCTGTGCCGAAAGATGATCCGTCGCGGGTCAACCTGCTCAACTGGGACGGCCGCAGCCCCGACGGACTGGTGCCTGCGAAATGAGCGAGCGATGAAGCTGCTTTCCATGGGCCGCCGGACGGCCACCGGTCCCGACCTGTCGGACCACCAGCAGCGGCTGGTGTGGCGTATCACGGCATTGCTGCTCGACTATCCGACCGCCGAGACCTGCGCGCTCACCGACGAGTTGGCTTCGGCGGCAAGCGAACTGACTGAACCGATCCGGACGCAGGTCACCGATTTCCTGGTGTACTTCTGTGAGACGGATCCGACCGATCGTGCGGCGCGGTATGTCGAGACGTTCGATATGCGCCGACGCTCCAGTCTGCACCTGACCTATTATGCCTACGGTGACACCCGTAAACGGGGAATGGCACTGCTGCGCTTCAAGCACGCCTATCGGCAGGCGGACATGACGATCGGTGACGAAGAGCTCCCGGACTATCTGCCGCTGGTGCTCGAGTTCGCCTCGACGGTCGACCAGGCGCGCGGCGAGCGCCTGCTGGCCGAGCACGTTCCGGTGCTCGAACTGCTGCGGCTCTCCTTGCAGGAGAGCGATTCTCCGTACGCCGGCCTGCTGGCCGCGGTACTGGCGACCTTGCCGCCGATCAACACCGCTGACCGGCGGCGCATCACCGAGTTGGCCGCCGAGGGCCCGCCCGACGAAGACGTGGGCCTGGACCAGTTCGGCATGGATCCGATGACCATGGACCCCGCCATGATTGGAGGCAGGCGATGACCAACCTCTTGTGGATGACCCTGCCGTACATCGCCTTCACGTCGTTCGTGCTGGGCCATGTCTGGCGCTACCGGACTGACCAATTCGGTTGGACCACAAGGTCATCGCAGATTTACGAGAGTCGGCTGCTCCGGCTGGGCAGCCCGCTCTTCCATTTCGGGATCCTCGGTGTGCTCGGTGGGCACGTGGTCGGCCTGCTGATCCCGGAGTCGTGGACGTCGGCGATCGGGATTTCCGAGCACGGGTATCACCTGATGGCGATTGGTATGGGCGCACCGGCTGGGTTCGCGGTGATTGCCGGGGCCGCCATCCTGCTGTACCGCCGGATCACGGTGTCCGCCGTGCGCGTTGCCACGACCGCAGGTGACAAGATCATGTATCTGCTGTTGATCGGAGCCCTCGTGACCGGGATGGTCAACACCCTGGGCAACGTGGCGTCTGCGTACAACTACCGCGAGACCGTATCGCCTTGGCTGCGTAATCTTTTCACGCTGCACCCGACGCCGGAGATGATGGCGACGGCGCCACTGTCTTTCCAGGTTCATGTGCTCATCGTCCTGACGCTGCTCGGCATCTGGCCCTACACCAGGTTGGTGCACATGTTCAGTGCCCCGGTCGGTTACCTGGTGCGGCCGTATGTGGTCTACCGAAGCCGGGATCCGCAGCGCGCGAGCAACGGTCGATACGCCAAGGCCTGGGTGACGCCGCAGGCTCCGCCGCCGCGCAGCCGCTGGGTGTGACCGGCGTCCCTTCACACCACCCCCGCTCGGCGGGTGAGTGAATCGTCACCGCCGGGATACTGACCAGAGCCTCCGGGAAACATGAAATTTCTAGATTTTCATCATGTTTCGATCGCGAACCATCACCGACTGGGATCCCGAAGACATCGTCGCCTGGGAGGGCGGTAACAAGAACATCGCCCGACGGAATCTGCTGTGGTCGGTGATCGCCGAGCACGTCGGGCTGTCGATCTGGACCATGTGGTCGGTCATGGTGTTGTTCATGCCGCAGGACGTGTACGGCTTCTCGGCGGGTGACAAGTTCCTGCTGGCCGCCACCGCGACCCTGGTGGGTGGCTGTCTGCGCGTCCCATACACGTTGGCGACCGCGACCTTCGGGGGCCGCAACTGGACCGTGCTGTCGGCGCTCGTGCTGCTGATCCCGACCCTGGGCAGCATGTGGCTGTTGGCCCACCCGGGACTGCCGCTGTGGCCCTATCTGCTGTGCGCGGCCCTCGCCGGGTTCGGCGGCGGCAACTTCGCGTCCTCGATGACCAATATCAATGCGTTCTACCCACAGCGGCTCAAGGGCTGGGCGCTCGGAATCAACGCCGGCGGAGGCAATCTCGGGGTACCGGCCATTCAGGTGGTGGGCCTGCTGGTGATCGCCGCCGCGGGCAATCGCGCGCCGTATTGGGTCTGCTCGGTCTACCTGGTGCTGCTGGCCATTGCGGCGATCGGCGCCGCGCTGTTCATGGACAACCTTGAGCAGCACCGAATCGATACCACCGCAATGCGTTCCATTCTGACCGAGCCGGACACCTGGATCGTCGCGTTCCTGTACATCGGTACGTTCGGCTCGTTCATCGGCTTCTCCTTCGCCTTCAGCCAGATCCTGCAGATCAACTTCGTCACCGGCGGGCAGAGTGCCGGGCAGGCAGCATTGCATGCGGCGCAGATCGCTTTCGTGGGCCCGCTGCTCGGCTCGCTGGCGCGGGTGTACGGCGGCAGGCTGGCAGACCGCATCGGCGGCGGCCGGCTCACGATGACGGCGTTCTCGGGCATGATTCTCTTTGGCGCGCTGCTGATCTCAGCGTCGACGTATCAGGACCATGCCCGCGGCGCGGTGGACGCGGGCACCATGACGTGCTTCATCGTCGGCTTCGTCGCGCTGTTCGTCCTGTCGGGCATCGGAAACGGGTCTGTGTACAAGATGATCCCGTCGATCTTCGAGGCCCGCAGTCGCTCTCTGGTGTGCAGCGAAACCGAGCGGCAGGACTGGTCGCGGGCGATGTCGGGCGCCCTCATCGGATTCGCCGGCGCCATCGGCGCGCTCGGGGGAGTGGGGATCAACCTCGCGCTGCGTGCCTCCTACCTGAGCAGCGGCTCGGCCACCCCGGCCTTCTGGATCTTCGTTGCGTTCTACGTGGGCGCACTGATGCTGACCTGGGTGCGGTACATCCGTACCCCGATCCTGGTCGTCCCGCCCGTCGTGCCGGCCGAAGTAGTCAGCGTCGCCTGAGCTCGGGCTGCCGAATCAGGTTGCGGCTACGGCTCGATCCGCATCTTTCCCGGCGAGTACAGCCCGCTGTGCACGGCCGTGCCCAGGTCGAGCTGTGCCGGCACCGCGTCCACGACGGTCGAGAACCGGCGCAGTGAGCCCCAGTCCCGGCCCCAGTCGTCGGACAGGTACGTCGCCATCACATGCGCCCGCAGCAGCACATCCGTGATGCCCAGCAGGCCGCCGTTGATGCCGTCCTGCCAGGTGTCGGTGTCCTGCTTCTTGGCGGTGTAGTCGGGGGTGATCCGGAACTTCGGCACCTCGGTCACACCGTTGGCCACCAGCATCGGCTGCTGGCACGGGAATGCCAGGCCGACGGCCCAGTCCATCAGGACGGGCTGGATCTTGCCGACGTACCCGTCGAGGGTCTTGAGCTCCGGCACCCGCGGCGGGGTGACCGCGATCCAGTCGCCCTCGTTGAGCGAAAGGTTCACTGCCACAACCCGAACGAACGTGGCGTCGGCTGGGATCTGGCGACGGTCGTACCGCAGGTTGCGCCACGACGGCGCCGGGCCCAGGTCATACGGCACCAGCCGGCCGCCGGCGACGGGCCGGCCATCGGCGCCGGTGCGGCCGTACTCCAGCTCGACGGGCTGCCCTTCGGTGCGGCCGTGCAGGACGCTGTTTCCGGTGATGGTGCCGGCTGCGGTGACGACGACCAGCGGATGCGCCGGATCGGCTGCGGGCAGGTGGTACCAGGCCGAGGTCAGCTTGCTCTGCGAGTGCGGACCGGTCGTGTAGGTGCCGGCGACCGGCACCCGGGCCGGATCCAGGCCGTAGGGCAGCGGAACCGTCGAACCGTTGATGCCCGGCGACTTGAGCTTGACCGCGGCGTCCCAGTCGGAGTCGGTGCCCGGCATCGGGAAATCGAGCCGAATCGCCTCGGCAACAATGTGATCCGGGACGCCGTTCGGGGTGAAGCCGACCGCGTCGGCACCGCCCAGTGCCCCGAGCGCCCCGTACTCACCCGGCTGCGGGGTCAGGAATCCCGCGTTCGTGTCGGGCTCCACCAGTACGTTGTCGGCCAGGCCGCAGCCGCCGGCGAACGCGCGCACGTTGGCTGCCGCATTCGAGTAGGTCGGGTACTCGCGGACCACGCCGATGGCCATCGACGCCACACAGACCAGCACCATGAATCCGGCCGCCAGTGGGATCGGCGCCGCGGTGACCGCGCGGGTCAGCCGGCCTTCCGGGCGTTCGCTGTTGAAGTGCAGCCAGAACGCCCACAGCGCGGCGATCACGAACAGCGTCAAAAATATTGTGCTGAGCTTGATTCCGGCGATCGCCGGCATGTCGCTGTTGAATGGGACGCCGTAGCTCGACACGTACCACCACCCGTTGGTGGTGGCCGAACACAACGCCATCAGGAACAGCACCGCCGCCGCGACGGCCATCCGGTTGCGCGCTGACTTCAGCACCGAGCGGGATACCAGCACCGTGGCCACCGCCGCCATCGCGGCGCCCACCGCGGCGAACAGACCGAAGTGGTGCACCCACTTGGTCGGGGTGAACATCAGGCAGAACATGGTGGCGAAGATGATGCCCATCAGTCGCCACACCGGTCCGCGCGCGACGCCCGGAATCCGCTTGCGCCGCAGGATCATGAACATCGAGATGAACAGGCTCAGCGCGGTGAGCAGGAAGCCGAAGCGCCGGGTCATCGATCCGTCGACGGTCGGCAGGAACAGGTAGTAGTACCGCAGATTCTCCGTGTACCAGGCCTGGCTCGGGCCGATGGCCGTGCGAATCCTGGTGGCCTCCATCACTCCTGCCAGCGTCTGGTTGACGAAGACCACGGTCAGCACCACGAAGCCTGCCGCCAGCAGCGGCAGGACCAGTGGCCAGGTGCCGACCTCGCGGTGCCGGCGGACCAGGATGCGCAGAATCGGACGGCCACCGGCGAGCAGCGCGGCGACGGCGATCAAGCCGGTCGGCTGGATCCCGAGGGTGAAGGCCGCGGTGATGATGGCCAAGGCGGCCGGGGTCAACCGGCTGGTGCCGATGGCACGTTCGATCAGCACGTACGTGATCAGTGCGCCAGTGGCGATCTGCCCCTCGGGGCGCAGGCCGTTGTCGAATGGCATCCACGCCGCCATCAGCACCAGGCCGGCGGCCCACATGGCAGACCGGCTGCCGGCCACTGCCGGCCCCAGCCGGGGCAGCACCTCGCGGGACAGCAGCAGCCAACACACCAAGGCGCACACCAGATCCGGCAGTCGGATCCAGATGCTCGCGTCGCTGACGTGGGTCATCAGGGCCAGCACGTTGTAGTACCAGCCGAACGGGTCCTCCGGGCTGCCGAACCAGCGGAAGTAGTTGACCATGTAGTTCGCGTGCGGTGCCACGCGCGCCATCTGCAGGATGTAGCCGTCGTCGGACGAACCCGCGCCCAGCACGTGCCACAGCAGGAAGCCGCCGACCACGACGCCGTCGACGAGGTTGAAGGTCCGCCAGCGGCCCGGGATCAGCCGCTGCATCCGGCGTCCGTCCAGCCGGTCCAGTCGCCATAGCGCCAGCAGCGCGACCACGGTGCCCGCGATGCCGCCGAACATCGCGATGTACTTCAGCGTGGTCGGGCGGTTGATGAAGCGGGTGTCGATCGTTGCCGACAGGGAAAGGCCTTGCGGTGCTGTGCCTTTCAGGTCGGTGAAGACGCCGACGACGGTCGGCCTCAGGTTCGGGTCGGCGAAGCCGGTGCGCAATTCCTTGCCGTCAGTACCGGTCAGGCCGACGAAGGTGGCGAAGGTACCGGTCTTGTCCGAGGTGATCTCGATACGTGAACAACCCGCGGTGCCAACGACTTTCAGGCGCGGGACGCTGGCGATCACCACGTTGCGGTCGGTGACGTCCACCCGGGTGCTGGACACGTTGACCATCAACCCGTTCAGGGCGGCTTGCTTGCCGTCCTTGGGTACGGTGCCGAAGACCAGCCCGCCCGATGGCGGCAGCGACCGCAGCATGTCGCACGGGATGGTCGCGGTCATGGACACCGGCGTCTGCGAGATCAGCGGCGCGGTCACATTGTTCAGCTGGCCGTGCTGCGGCCAGTTCAGCGTCGCGGTGGTCTGCACCACCGGCATCAGCGGGGTCAGCGCCGACAGCAGGAAGCCGATCAGGCCGGCAACCATCGCCACCCAGCGGGTCACCTTCACCTGCTGCTCGTCTTTCACGTCTGTCCCGTTCACGGCAGGGCCCGGATCGGGCCGCGGCGGCTCCAGCCGTTGACGGTCATGGTGCCTTGGTCAATGGCTGCGGGCGGTGCCTGCTGCGGCGGCACCACCGGGTCATACCGCTCGATCGAGCCCCAGTCCCGGTACCAGTCGTTGCGCAGGTAGGTCGGGATGGTCGACGTCTTCAACAGCGCCTGGATGAACAGGAAGGGGCCGCCCTTCTGTGCGGACTGCCACATGTTCGAGGACACCACCACTTGCTTGACGTTGGGCAGGATGCGGTACTGCGGCAGCTCCGCGACGCCGAGGTGCTCGGCGAACGGGCGCTGGCACGGGAAGTTCGCGGCGGTGGCGATGTCCATCAGGATCGGCGTCTGCGATCCGAGGAACTGCTGTGCGGTCTGCAGCGTCGGCACCCGCGGTGGGGTGAAGCCGAACCACTGGTCTTCGGACAGGTTCGGATCGTCAGCCACGATGCGGGCCACGTTGGCTTCCGCCGGCGCCCACTTCAGCGGGAACCGCAGGTTGCGCCAGGCGTACTGGGCGAAGGTGTCGATGGGCTGTACCTCGCCGAGGGCCTGGTAGCTGCCGTCCGGCCGGTGCATGCCCCATTGCAGCTTGAGCGACTGCCCGTAGTGGAACTCGTGCTCCTCGTCGTAGTACCAGATAGCGCCGGTGGCCGCGACGGTGACCAGCGGGCGGTCGGGGGTCCGGGGCGGCAGCTGGTACCAGGCCGAGGTCGCCTTGGCGGCGACGGTGTTCTCGTTGTAGCTGCCCATCACCGGGGTGCGGGCCGGGTCCAGTCCGAACGGCAGGAACACGTTGGAGCCGTTGATCCCGGTCGGGCCGTAGCCGCCACCGGTGCCGGCGGCGAAGGCGACGCCGACGTTCGGCTTGTTGGGCGAGCCGTCGGAGTTGACGGTGCCGGGGTTGGCCACCACGGGGTGCGGCGGCGCCAACGAGTCGCTGATCCCGTTGGGGGTGAAGCCGACCGGGTTATCGCCGCCGAGTGGGCCGTACTTGCCCCAGGTCTGGCCGGGGACGGGCGGCAGCAAGCCGGCGTTGGTGTCGGCCTCGACCAGCACGTCGTCGGCCATGGCGCAGCTCTTGTCGGATAGCCCCGAAGCGAGCGCCGAGAGGTTGGCCCGGGCGGTGGTGTACTGCGGGTAGCGCTGCACGAAGCCCTTGGCCATCGAGCCGACTTCGAGCAAAACCATGATCACCGCGACCACCAGCAGCGGCGTCGACGCCAGCGCCCGGTTGCGCCGGGTCGCGGCGACCTCGGTGTGCCCGGCGTAGTCGATGCGGAAGTGCAGCCAACCGGCCAGCAGCGCGGTGATGATGGCCAGCGCCAGGAACATCGAGGTGATCGGCTGATGTGCGAGCACCGGCTGCCGGTCGAACCACGGCACCCCGTAGTTGCCGACGTAGAACCAGCCGTTGATCCCGGATGTGGCCCAGGCCACCATGAACAGCAGCGCCGTCACATACAGCGCCAGGTTGCGTCGGCTGTGCAGGCCGACGCGGGCGAACGCAAAAGCGGTCACCGCACCGAGCGCGCCGGACAGCCCGGCGAAGGCGCCGAACTGCACCGCCCACTTGGTCGGGGTGAAGTGCAGCAGTAACAGGCCGAGTGCGGTGGTGCCGAGCAGCCGCCACACCGGCCCGTTGGCCAGGCCAGGCACCCGGCCCTTGCGCAGCAGCAGGGTCAGCATGCCGAACAGGCACAGCAACAGGATCAGCACCGAGAACCGGCGCGTCAAGGAACTGTCCACCGAATCTTCCACAGTGAGGAAGTAGTAGCGCAGGAATTCCTGGTACCAGGAGATGGTCGGGCCCACGGTGTACTTGATGCGCGCCGCTTCGGCGACCGTGGCCAGGGTCTGGTTGCGGAAGATCACCGGCAGGATCAACGCCGCCGACGCGGCCAGCGTCGCGATCGGGGCCAGCAGGCCGGTGCCGGCCCGGCGGCTGCGCACGGTGCGGACCAGGGCACGGGAGCCGATCAGCAGCGGCGCCAGGGCGATCAGGCCCTGCGGTGCGGTGGTCGCGGTGAACGCCGCCACGATGATGGCGACGGCCGCCGGGGCCAGCCGTCGGGTGGCGATCGAGTATTCGACCAGTACCCAGGTGGCGATCACGCCGAACGCGATCAGCGGCTCGGGGCGCAGGCCGTTGTTGAAGGGGTACCAGGCGGCGAGAAAGACCATGGCACCGGTCCATATGGCGATGGCGTTGGCGGACACGCCACGGGCGCCGGGGCCGAGCCGCGGCAACACCCAGCGCGACAGCAACAGCCAGGTGGCGATACCGGCCAGCAGCGCGGGCAGCCGCATCCACACCCCGTCGGTGCTGATCGCCGCCAAGTGGGCGAGCACCGACTGGTACCAGTCGAACGGCGCCTCGGAGGTGCCGAAGTAGCGGTAGTAGTTGGCGACGTAGCCGGCCTGGCCGGACACCCGCGCGATGGTCAGGTTGTAGCCGTCATCGGAGGAGATGGCGCCGATCAGGTGCCACCCCACCAAGCCGGTGAGCACCGCGGCGTCGGCCAGCCAATGCCAGCGGCTGACCCGCCAGAACCGCTGCCAGCCATCCCGCACTCGGCGGCCATCCTGCCGGTCCAGCATTGCCAGCGCGACGATCGAGACCAGCGTCAGCAGCACGCCGAGGGCCATGGCCGCTGATTTCAGGACGGTCGGGGCGACGATGAACCGGGTGTCGATGTCGATCCGGGCGGACAGCCCGGGCTGGGCGGGGACTTTCAGGTCGGTGAAGACGCCGGCGACCTGAGGCTTCTTCTCCACGCTGCCGCGGCCCGAGGCCCCGGGCAGGCCGAGGAAGTCGGCGCCGACGCCGCCGTTGTCGGCCCACAGGTGCAGCCCACTGCATTTCCCGGCAGCGATGTCGGCCCGCTTGGCCACCGCGGCGACGGTGTCCCGGAAGGCGACGACGACGTCGGTAGCGTTGGCCCGGACGAACAGACCGTTGCGGCTGGCGTCGATACCGTCCGGCGGGATGGTCGAGAACACCAGACCACCTGCCGCCGGCAGGGTGGCGATGGCGTGGCACGGGATGGAGACATCCAGCGCCAGCGGCGCACCGGACACCAGCGGGGCGGTGACATCGGAGACCAGACCACCCGGACCGGCGGCTTGCGGCCACAGCACGGTCGCGGTGGTCTGCTTGACGGGCAACAGCGGGGCCAGCGCGCAAAGCAGCAGGCCGGCAAGGCCCGCGATGATTGCGACGAGGCGGACAGTCCTGGCGGGCACGAGGCTAAAGACTAGGCGACGTGCATGTGTGCGCTGGCGCACTACTCGCGGTTGGCGTCAAGATTGTTGTCAGGAATGTCGCAGTGGCGCTGGGCTCCACCAGCCGCTTCGGGTGGTTTTACCCAGATCGATCCGGGCCGGCTGCGCCTCCGGGGAGTACTGCGTGAACTGCTGCAGCGAGCCCCAGTCCCGGAACCAGTCGTCCTTCAGATAGGTCGGCACCGGGGTGGCTTTGAGCAGTAGTTCAGTGATGCCCAGCGGCCCGCCGCCCAGGTAGTCCATGACCGGCGAGTTGGCCTCGGCGCCGAATCGGTCCGGCAGGATGCGCCACTTGGGCACCTCGGTGACGCCGTCGTTGTGGCCGAACGGACGCTGGCACGGGAATGCCAGACCGACCAACCAGTCCAGCAGCACCGGGTCCTTGGCACCCACGACGTCCTGCAGGCTGCGCAGCTTCGGGATGCGCGGCGGGGTCACCGCGATCCAGTGCTGCGGCGCCAGGTCGTCGTCGATGGCGACGACCCGGATCAGGGTCGCATCGGAAGGAATGGCGGTCATCGGAGCGCGCAGGTTGCGCCAGGCCGGTGCGGCACCGACATCGGCGAAGCCGACGGCCCCGCTGATCTTGCCGGCGGCAGCCTGAGCATCGGTGGCGTACTCCGCGCGGACCTCGCCCTGGTTGAACCGGCCCGCGGCGGCGACCACCAGCAGCGGTCCGGCCTGATCCCGCGGGGGCAGCCGGTACCAGCCCGAGCGCATGTGCGACGGAATCTGGACGCCGGCGCGCCAGCTGCCCAGCACCGGGGTGCGGGCCGGATCCAGGTTGTAGGGCAGCCGGGCGCGGGAGCCGTTCACGCCGCCCACCACGGTGGTGCCGCCCTCGGTGCCCGGCTCGGCACCGGTGATCACGCCGCCGTCGTTGTCGGCGAAGTTGCTGCCGCCGGGCGGTTCCATCACCGGGTCGGCGGACACATCAGCGGGAATTCCGTTGGCGGTGAACCCTTCTGCGCCGCCGGCGCCGAGTGCGTCACCGACCGTCGAGGCGAGCGGGACGAGCATCCCGGCATTAGGGTCCTGTTCGACCATGACCGCGTCGGCCAGGCCGCACGTCTTGCCGGTGAGCGCTTCCAGGTTGGAACGGCCCACCGACCAGGCGGGCCACTGCTCGGTCATGCCGAGGGTCAGCGACAGCACCTCGAAGAACACCACCGCCCAGGAGGCAATTGCCAAGGGCGCCTGGGGAATCCAGCGGTGCACCGGCCTTTCCGGATCACGGTCGTAGAAATGCAGCCAGGCCGCCCAGAGCAGCGTCAGCACCGACAGCCCGAGCAGGAACGTGGTGAAGCCGAAGTGCCACTGCGGGAACTGGTTTGACCACGGCACCCCGAAGTTGGAGACATACCACCAGCCGTTCACGGTGGCGAACGACAGGGCCAGGACGAACAGCACTGCGGCGCCGAACAGCGCCCGGTTGCGGCGGGACCGCATGGCGACGGTGCCGACGGCGACAGCGGCCAGCGCGCCCAATGGCCCGGCCAGTCCGGCGAACACCCCGAAGTGGTGCGTCCACTTGGTGGGGGTGAACATCATGGCCAGGAACGAGATGATGGTGATGCCGACGATTCGGCGCGCCGGTCCGGCGGCGGTGCCCGGAATTCGCCCCTTGCGCAACGACATTGCCAGCGACACCGCCAGCGCGAGCAGCAGGGTCAGCACCGCGAACCGGCGCGCCACCGAGCCGTCGGGGCTGGTGGTGAACAGCCGCTCGTAGCGGATGTGCTCGTCGAACCAGCTCAGTGCGGGGCCGACGGTGGTCTTGAAGGTGCTGGCGTCGATCTCGGCGGCCAGGGTCTGATCCCGGAAGATCAGGATGGTTGTCACCGTGCAGGCGGCCAGGATCGGGGCCAGCAGAGCGAGGTATCCGAAGCGCGAAGTATGGCTCGCCACAATCGTTTTCAGCGGACCGACGGCGACCAGCAGGGCACCCACCGCAGCGATGCCCGTGGGGCCGGAGAACAGGGTCAGCGCGCCGATGATGATCGCGATCGCCACCGGCAGCAACCGGCTGGTGGCCACCCCGCGCTCCACCGAGCACCAGGTGAGCAGCATGCCGAGGGCGATGATCGGCTCCGGCCGGATGCCGTTGTTCAGCGGCAGCCAGAACGCCAGGAACATGCCGGCGGCGGTCCAGGCCGCGGCCCGGCTGGTTTTGACCGTGTGCCCCAGCCGCGGGATCACCTCACGGCTGATCACCCACCAGCAGGCCAGGCCCATCAGCAGCGTCGGCAGCCGCATCCAGACACTGGACGTGGACACGTGCGCCCACAGCGCCAGCAGGTCGTAGTACCAGCCGAACGGCGCCTCCGGCGTGCCGAACCAGCGGTAGTAGTTGGCCATGTAGCCGGCGTGCTCGGACACCCGGGCCATGGTCAGGATGTAGCCGTCGTCGGAGGTGTTGGCGCCGACGAAATGCCACCACACCAGGGCTGCCGTCACGACGCCGTCGAGCGGCGTCACCGACCACCAACGGCGCGGCAGGAATCGCTTGTGCGGCATGCCGTCGGCGCTGTCGAGCACATGCAGCGCACCCAGCGCGACGATCGTCAGCACCCCGCCGAAGATCATGGCGAGCAGCTTGAGCAGGGTCGGGGCGGTGCTGTAGCGAGAGTCGATGGTGGCCGAGAAGGTCAGTCCCGGAGGCGCGGCGCCGGACAGGTCGGTGAACACCCCGACGATCTGTGGGCGGAAGTCGTAGCCGCTGCGCTCGCCGCGGAGCGGCTTACCGGCGGTGGAAGCGGAGTTGTTCGCAGGGGCGTTCGGGGGGGTCTGCACCAGGCCGACGAACTCGCCGGTGACCTCGTCGGCGTGCGCGGTGAATTTCAGTTCCTTGCAGGCCGGGCTCAGCACCTCGGTCAACGGTGCACTGACCACCGGGGTATTGCGGACGATGACCAGCAGGTCACCGCCCACCCGCTCGATCAACAAGCCGCGGTCGACGGCCTTGGGCGCCTGCTTGGGCACCGTCGACAGCAACATGTTGTTCGGCCCGGTGAGGCCGGCCGCCGCTGAGCACGGAATGGTGATGTTGAGGTCGGTGGCCACGTAGCCGATCAGCGGCGCATCGACGCTCTTCAGGACGTTGTCCTGCGGCCAGTTCAGCTGCGCGGTCGTCTGGACGACCGGCAGCAGCGGCGTCGCGATCGCGAGGAACGCGCCGAGCAGTCCGGCAACGATCGCGATCCACCGCGCCGTGCGGTGATTGCGCTCTAGCTCAGGCTCTCCGACCACGGGGCTAGATGTTAGTGGCCTTTTCAGTGGTCTCTGCGGATGGCCAGCACAAACGGGCCGATGTCGGTGACCTGCCAGTGCTTGCCGTCAAACAGTCCGGCGTCGAGCGCCACCTGGTACCGGCGCACGTTGGGCTGGTTGGGATAGACGTCCTCGGCCAGCCGCAGGGTGTAGGTGCCGGTGCCGCCGTGCCGCATCAGGAACACCGTCGGGGCCGGCCACGGCAGGGTGTCCAGGGCCTTTGCGAAGTCGTCGGGGCTGGTCATGGTGGCCCAGCTCTCGACGGCGCCGGACCGCTCCTTGAACTGTGCCAACGGGTTGGCGTAGTGCGAGGTCAGCCCCTGCAACCCTTAGTACGGGTAGTAGGACAGGAAGCTGTAGTCGGCGTTAATCACCACGGTCTGGTTGCGCGGCCGGCCGGTCGCGGCGGTGATGTGGTGGTCGATCTCCCGGTAGTACCGCTCGGCGCCGGGCGGACGACGATCGGCGCGCTGGCCGTAGCCGTCGGTGTCGGTGTAGGCCACCGCGATATCGGGCCGCAGGATGTCGGGGATGCCCTGGCTGAACGACACCGCGCCGATCGCGCCGATGGTGGCGGCCACTGCGAGCACCCGGTTGGTGGTCGGTGGTTGGTACCGGCGGGCGAGCCCGCGGGCGGCCTCCAGGAATCCGAAGGTGCCGGCCGCGGCCAGCAGTACCAGCAGGGTGGGCTGCAGCCGGAAGGACAGCA
>JARLGS010000897.1 GCA_031292695.1 Mycobacterium sp.
AAACGGGCGTGATGGGGCAGCAGGCAATGCCCAGGCTCTTGACCACCCCCTGGCACGAGTCCCCACCGAGGGTCAAGGTGACCGACTCACCCGTGAGGGGCTGACCGGTCGAATTGGTCAGTTCGGCGGAGACCTGCGTGGTCACCCCAGAGACGAGCGGGGTGGTCGGCGGTATGACCGTCAGCGTCGGCTGGGTGGGTTGCGGATTCTCCGGCGCAGCCACCTCGAGCTGATTGTCGACGGAGAGGCCGTAGATGCTGCCGAGGCCGCCTGTCGATATCGTCTGCATGACGGCGCCCGTGGCGATGTTGACCTGGTAGATGTTGCCCGAATTGGAGTCGGCGGTCCAGAACGAGGTGCCGGTGGGATCGATGCTCATGGCGAAGAGCGAGTTTCCACAGCTGGGCATGGACGAGCAGGGATAGGTCTGTATGACGTTCCCGCTGGGGTCGAGCTCGAGGACGTTCCCGGAGTCGGCGACCAGCACGTCATTGTTGGACAGGATCCTGAGCCCGAAGGCTGAGTTCTGCGTTGAGGACACCGGTTGCGTGAACGGGACCTGGTTGAAGTCGGGCCCCTGGGTGGCCGTGCACTTGTTGTAGGTGTGGATCGCTGCGCCCTCGCTCGTGTAGTAGATGGTGCACTCGTCGGGGGCGAGTTCGATGTGGTCGACACCGCCGGACAGATCGGTTTTCTGCACCGTGATGTCGGGCATGCGCGTCCAGCCAGCCGGCGCCCCGGTGGTCGGGTTCGCGGCAGCGTTCGGGGTCCGGGCGAACTCGGCGATGTTGGGCGTCACCTGCTGGCCGACGTACATGTCGCCGCCGTTGGGGCTGTTGTCGAAGACGATCGAGGTCGGGTTGATCAGGTTCCCGAACGTGGCCATCTGGGTCCCGCCCGGGGAGAACTCGCTGATCTGGCTGAGGTTGTCGCCGTTGCCGTCGTCGTCGGTGACGTAGAAGTTCCCCTGGGAGTCGAACGCGCTGCCGACGGTGTAGAAGCCGTTGGGATACGTGTTGGTGGTATCGTTGGCGGCGATCGCGGCGGTGTTGTCGGTGAGCGTGGTGAGGTAGCTATCCGAAACGGGGTCGTAGATGTTGACCTGCGAGTTGCCAACGGAGGCGAAGACCTGGCCCAACCCGAAGACGGGCACGGCGCCGGCACGCTTTGGGGTGAAGAGGAGTCCCACGGAGCCCAGGACGAGGATCACCGCCAACCAGAGCGCCATGCGGCGCCAGGCGCGGTCGTGGACCTCGTAGCCGGCCTCGGCCCAGTCAGCGGTGACGGCCTGACCGTCGCGACTCTTTGCCACCCCACCAATGGACACACTCATGACGCCCCCTCGCGGTTGTACGGCTCCCAGTCGCCGTTGTCTCTGGTACCAGGCCTCTGGTTCGGGTGCAGCAGGCTCACTGCTGGCATGTCTGGACCCGACCGTCCTGATGCATCGTCACCTAGAACGCGGTGCTTGAGTCGAGAATGAGGCCTGACTGGGGACGACGACAGGGGTAAAAGGACTAGATGCCCAGATCGTCGGCGACAATTGGCGCCGTGTTGACGTGGGCGTTGGGCGGGTGTTGACCACCGCCGTGTTCGCCGATGCCAGGACCGGTGCAGCGCACCGGACGCCGCATCCGGTGCGCTGCCTGGCCCGTCAGTGGGTCAGCAGATGGTCGCGATGATCTTCCCCCATGCGTCGTGCCCCGGTGCCGGGCCGTACCCCGGACTGACCGAGACCACGACCAGGTGCTTGATGTTGCCGGACTCGGTGGAACCGGACTTGTTGATGGCGCTGGCCACGACCACCACCATGTTGACCGGGATGGTCGCCGGCGGGTGCGAGCTGTTGCCGGGGTCCGACGTCCAGGCCGCGCCGCAGGCGTAGTTCGGGGCGTTGTCGATGTAGCCCTTCATGGACGCCGGGGCATTGTTCACACCGGTGAACTGATTGGTCTTCCAGAGCTGGGCGCCCCAGAAGTTCACCGTGGTGCCGTTGATCGGCGTCGGCAGACCGGCCGAGACGTCGCCGACCACGAACCCGCCACCACCCGAGGGCGGTGCCGCCGTGGTCTCGGTGCCGGAGGCCATAGCCGGCTTATAGTACGCGTCCCCGGCGAAGGCGACCGAGATGGGCACGGTGCCCGCGACCTGGTTCACGATGGGGATGGGGCAGCTCGCGGTCCCCGCGCTGTTGGTGGTGCCGGTGCAGCTCTGGGCCGTGCTGCCCGAACCGAGCGTCATCAGCACCGCCTTGCCGTCCAACGGGATGTTGTCGGTCTGCCCGGACAAGGCGCCACCTGTGAGGTTGGCCGACATGGTGAAGGACATGCCGCTCACGGCGATGGACGGCCCCGTGTAGGCGATGGACGTCTCCTCGAGGTTCACGGTGAAGCTGTTCGAGCCCGAGCTGGCCATCAGCTGCGGCGTTACGGTCTTGTCGCCGGCGAACGATGCGGTCAGCGTGTAGGTGCCCGCGATCTCGCTCGGCGTGATCGAGCACGACGCCACTCCGCTCGCATTCGTCATCGCCGC
>JARLGS010000898.1 GCA_031292695.1 Mycobacterium sp.
GGCCGTGGCGCAGGACGGCTGAGCAGCGGGCGACGTAATCGCTCAGCAAATGGCAATAGCGCCACCAGATGTTGACCGGGCTGAGCAGCACCTCCGCCCGAAAGCGGCGCGAGGGGACGAACTCGCGCTCCGGCGTCGCAAAGGGACCGGTCGCCAGTGACCGGGCCAGGGCGTCGGAAAGGTGTTCCCCCGGAAGCGGATCGGGCAGCGCCTCGGCCAGGGCGGAGGTCACCGCGCGCAGGTGATCCTCGGCCACCACCCAGGTGACCATCCGGTCGCGCGCACCGATCACCCGCAGACTGGTGTACGTGTCAGCTCCGACGTCGGCGAACCGCAGCACCAATGTCGTTGCCATGGAAACTGTTACGGCCATGTCGACCACACCTCCTGAGCCGCGGTGACCACCCTGCCGTAACGGGCCGTGGCCAGATCCCGGTAGTGTGCCAGCACAGGTTCGCCGTCCGGGTCCATCTGCAGCGGTGGCAGCGGCCCGAGCCGGGTGAGCCCGCCGGCTCCGACGGCAGCTACCCCTGCAGCAGCGACCGGCGCCAGCTGCTCGACGTCGATGTCCGGTGCCGCCGCGGTGGTCACCCGGGACCATTCGACCCTCGGGTCGGCCGCGGCATCGACGCTGAATGCGCCTCGAGCACTGTGATATTCGATGAGTTCACCGACCAGTACCGGGTCCTGCGCCTCCCACGCCACCGCGAAGGCACCGGCCAGCAGCGGCGCGGAGACCCCGGTAGCCCAAATCGATCGGGCGTCGGCATCGGTGATCGAGTACCGGACCGAGTCGACCGCGAGGGCGGCGGGCACTTTCAAGTCTGCGGCCGTGGCCAATTTGTCCATGGCCGAACGGTATTGATCGGAGCCCGGTTCGGCCGCCAACGTCCCCCGCGCCTGCCGGTAGCGCGCCTCGGCCTGTTGCCAGCCGTCGGTGGGGTCTCCGGCCCCGTCGAATCCGAGGTCGGCCAGCGCCTCGGCCCGCCACACGGTGCCCAGTTGGTCATCGAGCCGCGCGTACTGCAACCAACTGCTGCGCGGCGACGAATCCAGGCACTCACGAGCCTGGGCGACCATTGCCCGCGCCTCGTCGTACCGACCCAGGAAGATGGCTATCCAACTGCGCTGCAACAGAATACGGTGCACATGCAGCGCCTTGCCAAGCTCCCGCCAGTGCCGCTCGGCATGACCCCAGCACTCGTCGGCGGCCTCCAGTCCACCGGCCGCCAACCGGGTCAGCCCGAAGTACAACCAGCAGCTGGACACCTCGTGCGCCCGCGCCTGCCGGGCGATCTCCGGGTAGGCCGCGGTGACCAGCGCCTCGGTACCCTCGCAGTCGCCGGCCAGCCAGCTGACCGCCGCGCGCTCCAATTGCGCTCTGGCCGTGGCCAGTTCCCATCCGCGGGTCTGCGCTCTGGCCTCGGCGCGGCGTAACCACGGCTGTGCCTCGGCGACCCTGCCCGTTTCGATGCAGAACCGGGCGTAGCCGAGGGCGCCGGTCAGCCACAGATATTCGCGTTCCGGCTCCTCGGCCGGCGCCGCCAGGACGGTCAGCACCTGCTCCCACAACAGCACCGACCGGACATGCAGATCGTCGTCGCACAGCGCGAGTGCGGACAGGATGCGTCCGTGGGTCAGCAGGTAGGTGTGCTCATCGTCGAGGTCGGAGTACTGAGTGCCGGCGCTGCCCTGAAGCGCGGCCAGCGCCTGAGCCGCACCCTCGTGGTCGCCGATGGCTGCGCACAGGCCCGTCTGCAGGAACCTGGCCCAGCGCCGGTACCGGCAGAGCATATGGTCGGCGTCCACATTGGTCATGGTCATCTGCGCGACAATCGCGGCCGGCGCCTGCCCGGCCAGGATCGCTGCGTAGATGTTCAGGCAGTCCTCGATCCGCCGGATGCATTCGCGCACCCCGTCCAGCGCGCTGCGCACCAGGTAGAGCTCGCCCAGTTGGGCAAACACCTCAAGCATCTGATCGTCCCGATCAACCGCCTCGATGGCGGGCATCAACGACAGCAGCAGTTCCTTGGCCGTCAGCTCCTCGGCGGCGAACATCAGCGCGCGGGCGCGGACGAGTTCGCCGGTGATCGACACGGCCGCATCATAAATCGCGCGGCGGGTGCACCCGAGGTATTGGATACACCCGCCGCCCGGACGACCCCGGCCGGCTTGCTCAGCTGCAGGTCACCTTGATCTCGAAGTTCTTCGTGATCATTCCGGCCATCGGGTTCTTCATGTCAGCCCCGGCGGCCTGCCCGGTGATGGTGTAGGTGCTGCCGTCGACCTTGACGTCGGCCGAGCCGGTCTTCATGCCGCCCATCTCCGAAACCGCCAGCGCGTTCCCGTCGACCACCAGGCCCAGGGACTGCACCTTCGGCGTGGCCTCATCGGTCATCACCACGCCCAGGCCCTGCGCACCACCGTTGACCGGCGCGCTGGCGACGCTGATCTTGCCGCCCTGCTTCACGCAGGTCACCGACTTCAGGTCGAGGCCGGACAGGTCCTGGCCCTCAACCTTGACCTCGGTATTGCCGGTGGTGCTCACCGAAGCCGGGCCTGAGGCCGTGCTCGCCGACGGGGTCGCGCCCTTGTCCGTGGAGCAGCCGATCAGGGTGGCACCGACGGCCAGCATGCCGATTCCGGCGGCCACTGCGCGATTGATGTTCATGGCAGAGATTCCCTTCCTTCCACGCCGCCCCGATGGCGTCGTCGTGCGGCAAGTACACGCGAGTGCAACGGCTACCGATCCCAACAATCTGCCGCGGTACGGTGAAGCCATGGCCGA
>JARLGS010000899.1 GCA_031292695.1 Mycobacterium sp.
ACGCTGCCTGCCCTGGTCAACGACACGCCCAACGAAAACACGTTCAATGTGTCGTCCGGAAGTGCGCTCAGCCTCCCGGCGCTGACCACCATCATCGGTTCGAACGGCCTTCAGATCAACGACGCCGGGGGCACTCTGAATCTGCCCGCGCTCACCGCAGGCAGTCTATCGCTGGCCTATGGCTCCAGCGCGACGATCCAAGGGACGCTCGTTGGTCTGCCCGTGACCGGAACTTCCGGCGCGACCGTCAACGCGCCAGGCTCGAACTCGCTCAACATCATCTTGCAGAGCACCGGCACATTGACGGGCGGAACGACGTTCAACGTCGGCCAGGGAACGACCATTCAGCTCTATGGCGGCACCTACACGGGCGGCGCGACGTTCAACGTCGGCCAAGGCGCGGTTGTCGATCTGACCGGGGGCCAGACCACGACGTACGGCGGAACCCTCAACGGGTCCGGCGCAGGAACCGTCCAGATCAGCGGCGGCACCTTCTATCCCGCGGCCGGCGGCGCCACGTTGAACTTCTCCGGAAACATGTTCCAGTGGACCGGCGGCGCCATGGAGCTTTCCGTCGGCGACGTGACCAACACGGGCACCGTCAACCTCTCCGGCTCGAACCAAACGCAGATCTACGCCGACGGCACGCTCTACGATTACGGCACGATCATCCAGTCCGGCAGCGGCAACTTCGGCCTCCACAGCGACAACATCACGCCCACCACGCTCATGATCGAGCCGGGCGGCCAGTACCTCCTCGAATCCAACGCAGGCATCAACAATCTTTACAACACCAACGCCATCGTCAACGCCGGCACGATTCGCAAGACGGCCGGAACCGGTACCTCCACGCTCTCCGTGAACGGCACGCTCACAAACACCGGCACCATCGAGGCCGACGCGGGGACCCTCGACCTCGAGCCGACGTCGTTCAGCCAGCTCTCCGGCACCTCTTTGACCGGCGGCACCTGGAACGCCCTCCAGGGCGCAACCTTGCGGTTCCCCTTGGGGAGGAGCATCACCGCGAACGCCGGCAGCATCGGGCTCGGCGGGTCGGGAGCGACGATCGCCGCGCTCGCCGGACTTGCGTCCGACAGCGGCGCTTTCAGTCTCACGAACGGAGCCGATTTCACCACCGCGGGCGACTTCACCAACAGCGGGACGCTGACCGTGGGCGCGGGGAGCACCCTGAGTGTATCCGGAAACGACACCCAGACCTCCGCCGGTACACTGGCCGTCCAGATCGGCGGCACGCCCGCCAGTGGCCAGTTCGGCCAGGTGGCCGTCACCAAGACCGCCGCGCTCGCGGGCACCTTCACGTTGGCCCTGGTCAACGGCTTTACACCGGCGGGCGGACAGGACTTCAACGTCATGACGTTCGCCCAGGCCACGGGGAATTTCACGACGTTCAGCGGCCTGAGCCCGAGTTTCACCGAAACGCTCAATCCCACCAACCTCGAGCTGATCGCCGCGGCCGCACCCAGCGACCTGACCGCGACCAGCGTCTCGGCTCCCACCGCGGCCACCGCAGGACAGCCGATCACGGTCCAGTGGCAGGTCACCGACCAGAATAGCCAGGCCGCCGGCGGCAACTGGCAGGACAGCGTCTACCTTTCGCCCACACCGACGATCACCGCCGGTTCGGTGTTGCTCGGGAGCGTCACGCACACCGGCGGCCTCGCCGCGGGCGCCTCGTACAACGGCAGCCTGACCGCCGCCGTCCCCGCGCTCGCACCAGGCTATGAGTACGTCCTCGTGGAGGTCGACTGCCTCTACCAGGTGCCCGACGTCAATCGCGCCAACAACACGCGCGCCGCCGGAACCGGGCAGCTCAACGTCTCGGTCCCCACTCTGAGCGTGGGGACGCCGGCCACCAGCACCTTCACCGCGGCCAACCAGGATCAATATTATCAGGTGACCGTCCCCGCCGGCGGCTCGCTCCAGTTCACGCTCGCAAGCGCAGCCGGTTCGGGTGCGCTGGCCCTCTACGTCAGCCAGGGCGTGCTCCCCACCCCCTACAATGCCCAGGAGGCGGCCGCCGCCCCCAACCTGCCGAACCAGACGGTCACGGTGCCGCAGGTGCTCACGGCCGGAACGTACTACGTCGACGTCCACAGCGTCGCCGGCG
>JARLGS010000900.1 GCA_031292695.1 Mycobacterium sp.
AGGTGTGCTGACGCGGGGTCAAGGATCCGGTGCGATATCTGCGCGTGCACCGAGACGGCACGCGCCGAAAGCGCTCAGGACTTGCTGACGCGGGCCATTACTTTGTCGGCCGCCGCCCAGTGATCCTCGTGCGCCCACAGTTTGGCGAATGCCGAGAAGGCCTCCTCGGGGGTGACGCCCGCGATGACCCGCTTGATCTCGTCGGCCGCGCCGCTGGCGAGTTTGATTGCCAGGGAACGCCATTCGTCCTCGAATGTGGCGCGCGGCACGACCACGTCCAGCAGGCCGAGGCGTTGGGCGTCATCCGCACCGAGGATGGTGCCGCTGCCGGCCAGCATCAGGGCCCGGCCCCGGCCGACCAGTGCAGCCAGTCGCTCGGCACCGCCCCAGGCCGGCATGATGGCCAGCGTCACCTGGTTGAATCCGATGCGGATGTCGTCGCACGCGACCCGGATGTCGGCGGCCACCGCGAACTCCGCGCCGCCGCCCAGGGCATGCCCGTTCAACGCGGCGATCACCGGACCGGGGAAGGCGGCGATGCGGTCGCAAATGCCGCGCATCCGCCGGGCCATACCCGCGGCCTCGTCCTCGGTGCGCAGCGCGGCGAGTTCTTTGAGGTCGCCGCCGGACACGAAGGCCTTGTCGCCGGCGCCGGTGATGACCAGGGCCTTGGCTCGGCCGGCCAGGACACCGTCCAGCGCCGCCTCGAGTTGGTCCATGGTGCCCAGCGAGATGGCGTTGCGGGCATGCGGACGGTCGATGGTGAGGACGGCGAGCGCGCCGTCGGCTTCGTAGGTCACCCGAACGTCGTTCACGGACGATTCTCCATCTTCGGTATTGGCATTCTCGCGGCCGGAGAATAGCATCATCATTCGGATGTCCCGTGGTCGTCCGGAGACGCGGAGGTAGTCGGCTGTCCATCCAACATCCCGGTGCGGTCACCCGCCGGATCCCCACTGAACTCATCGAACGTTACGTGGCCGAGGGCTGGTGGGTGCCCGAGACTCTGGGTGAATTGCTCGCCCGTGGGCTGCAGGCCGCCCCGGACACCGGGTTCTGGGTGCACTCCGAAGTCCGTCCGTACGCGGGCACCTTTGCCGACGTCGAACTGGTGGCCCGGCGGCTGGCGACTGGACTGCGGGCTCGCGGCGTCGGCCCCGGTGATGTGGTGGCGATGCAACTGCCGAACTGGATGGAAGCCGCGGCCACCTTCTGGGCCTCGGCCTTACTGGGCGCCGTCGTGGTGCCGATCGTTCATTTCTACGGTCGCAAGGAAGTCGCGCACATCATCGCCGAGGTGCGGCCGGCAGCGTTTGTCACCGCCGCGCGGTTCGGCCGCATGGAATACCAGCCCGACCTGTTCGCCGACGTGCCCGTGGTGCTGCTGGTCGGTGGCACCGGCGGCGGCGCAAACGAACTCGATTTCGGCGAGGCGCTCGCCGACGAGCCGATGTCCGGCACCCTGCACACCGAGCCCGGCGGTCCGGCGCTGATCGCCTTCACCTCGGGGACCACCAGGACGCCCAAAGGCGTCGTGCACAGTCATCAGACACTGACCTGCGAGACCCGGCAGCTGTTGGCGAACTACCCGCCCGGCCGGGGCCGGCAGCTGACCGCGACGCCGGTCGGACACTTCATCGGCATGATCGGCGCCTTTCTGATCCCGGTCCTCGAAGGTGCGTCGATCGACCTGGCCGATGTCTGGGATCCGGCCAAGGTGCTGGCGTTGATGGCCAGCGACGGCATCTCGATCGGCGGCGGCCCGCCGTACTTCGTCACCAGCCTGCTCGATCATCCGGACTGCACCGACGTGCACCGCGCGCTGATCACCACAGTCGGCCTGGGCGGATCCACGGTGCCTGCCGCGGTCACCCGGAGGCTCGCCGACCTCGGCATGTTCGTGTTCCGCGCGTACGGCAGCACCGAGCATCCATCCATCACCGGTTCTGGTCCGGCGGCGCCGGAAGCCAAGCGTCTCTACACCGACGGCAACGTGCGTCCGGGTGTCGAGATCAAGCTGACCGAGGACGGCGAGATCCTCAGCCGCGGTCCGGACCTGTGTCTCGGTTACACCGATCCGGCATTGACCGCCAAGGCTTTCGACGACGACGGCTGGTACCACACCGGTGACATCGGCGTGCTCGACGCGGACGGGTACCTGACCATCACCGACCGCACCACCGACCTGATCATCCGCGGTGGCGAGAACGTCAGTGCGCTCGAGGTCGAGGAAGTCCTGCTGGCCATGCCCGAGCTGGCCGAGGCGGTCGTGGTGGCTGCGCCGGACGACCGGCTGGGGGAGCGCGTCGCGGCGGTGCTGCGAACCCGCGCCGGGGCCGCCATGCCCACGTTGGCGCAGGTTCGCGAGCACTTCGCGCAAGCCGGGGTGGCGCGGCAGAAGTGGCCGGAAGAGCTCCGCCAAGTCCCCGAAGGTCAGGACTACCCGCGTACTGCCAGCGGCAAGGTGCAGAAGTTCCGGGTGCGGGCCGACGTGGCTGCGAATCCGGGCTGAGCCTGCGGGTAACGCTCGAACCAGCGGGGTGGAAATCGCGGTCGAACCGGCATCGATGTATTGCCATGTGCGCCAAGCGAGAATATGATTCTCGCAAAGCGAAAAGGAGAGTTCCAATGGGTCAACTGTCACACCGGGTAGACATTCCATTCCCGCTGTTCGACGCCGACAACCACCTATATGAGCCGCCGGAAGCGCTGCTGAAATATCTGCCCAAGGAGTACAAGGACGTCGTCCAGTACGTCGAGGTCAATGGGCGCACCAAGATCGCGATCCGCGGTCAGATCAGCAACTACATCCCGAACCCCACCTTCTCGGTCGTCGCCAAGCCCGGCGCCTGGGAGGAGTACTTCAAGTTCGGTAACCCGGACGGCAAGAGCAAGCGTGAGCTGTTCGGTGAGCCGATGAAGTCCATCCCGGCCTTCTTCGAGCCGGGTCCGCGACTCGAGCTGATGAACGAGCTCGGCATCGATCGCACCCTGATGTTCCCGACCCTCGCCAGCCTCATCGAGGAGCGGCTGCGCGACGATCCGGTCGCGATCCACGTCATCATCCACTCGCTGAACCAGTGGCTGGACGAGGTCTGGGGCTTCAACTACCAGAACCGCATCTTCACCACACCGGTGATCACTCTGCCCATTGTCGAGAAGGCCATCGAAGAGCTGGACTGGGTGGTCAAGCGTGGTGCCCGGGCGATCCTGGTCCGCCCGGCGCCGGTGCCCGGCTTCCGCGGCCCGCGTTCGTTCGCGTTGCCCGAGTTCGACCCGTTCTGGGAGAAGTGCGTCGAGTACGACGTCTTCGTGGGCATGCATTCCTCCGACAGCGGCTACTCGCGCTACACCTCGGAGTGGGACGGCGCATCGGAGGAGATGCTGCCGTTCCAGACCAACGCCATGTCGATCCTCAACGAATGGCGCCCGATCCAGGATGCGGTGGCCTCGTGGGTGATCCACGGTGCCCTGTTCCGGCACCCGAAGCTGAAGGTCGGCGTGGTCGAGGCCGGGTCGAAGTGGATGTTCCCGCTGCTGGACTCGATGGCCGAGGTATACAAGAAAGCGCCGGAAGCGTTCTTGGGCAACCCGATCGAGGAGATCAAGAACCGCATCTACGTCAGCCCGTTCTACGAGGAGGGCATCGACGACCTGGTCAACCTGATCGGCGTCGACCAGGTGCTGTACGGCTCCGACTGGCCGCACCCGGAGGGCCTGGCCGAGCCGACCCACTACGTGACCGCGCTGGAGCACCTCTCCATCGAGGACCAGGCCAAGATCATGGGTGGCAACCTGGGTCGTCTCGTCACGTTGTGACGCGGCACGATTGGCAGACCATCCCCGAGCTGGTCTTGAGTGCGGCGGATCGATTCGGCGACGCCGAAGCCATCGTCGACTATGGCGACAATCCGGTGGGTGTCGACGGTCCGCTGCGCCTGTCCTTCGCTCAACTGGCCGAACGCGTCCGCCTCGCCGCGGGCGCGTTCGCCGGGTTGGGCGGCGGCTCGGGAATTGCGAAGGGTGACCGTATTGCCCTCTGGGCGCCCAACTCCGCCGAGTGGATCATCGCCGCATTCGGCATCATGACCGCCGGTGCCGTGCTGGTCCCGGTCAACACCCGCTTCAAGCCGGACGAGGCCGCCGACGTCGTCGCCCGTAGCGGCGCCAAGGCGCTGCTGGTCCAAAAGGGCTTCCTGGGACAGGATTTCGAGGTTCCCGGCGTCCCGATCATCGATCTCAAGTCCGACTTTCTGACCAGCGCCGCGCCGTTCGAGCGAGCACCGCAGGAGTGGCTGAGCGCCGACGACGTCTGCGATGTCATCTACACCTCCGGCACGACCGGGCGCCCCAAGGGCGCCATGATGAACCACCGCCAGACCCTGCGGATGTACGAGGAGTGGGCGACCCTGGCCGATCTGCGCCAGGGCGACCGCTACCTGATGATCAACCCGTATTTCCACACCTTCGGGCTGAAGGCGGGGTTGGTCGCGTCCCTCCTGCGCGGGGCGACCATGCTTCCGGTGGCGGTCTTCGATATCGACCGCGTGGTGGACCTCATCGACACCGAACGCGTGACGGTGTTGCCCGGGCCACCGACTCTGTATCACTCACTGCTGACAGTGCCCGACAAGTCCCGGCTGGCGACGTTGCGGGCCGGCGTCACCGGCGCCGCGGACATCCCGGTCGAACTGGTACACCGGATCCACGACGAGTTGCCCTTTCAAACGCTGATGACCGGGTACGGGCTGACCGAGGCGGGCAACGTCACACTGTCGTTGCCCGCTGATTCCTTCGAGGATGTCGCGACCACGGCGGGCGTGCCGTGCGACGGCGTCGAAGTGCGCATCGCCGACGACGGCGAGGTGCTGGCCCGCGGATACAGCGTGATGCAGGGGTACCTCGGCGATCCGGATGCGACCGCCGCGGCGATCGATGTCGACGGTTGGCTGCACACCGGCGACCTCGGCGAGTTCACCGGCTCGGGACGGCTCCGGATCGTCGGCCGCAAGAAGGACATGTTCATCGTGGGTGGCTTCAACGCCTATCCGGCCGAGATCGAGGGATTCCTGCTGGAGCATCCGGCGGTGGCCCAGGCGGCTGTCATCGGCGTGCCTGATGAGCGTATGGGCCAGGTCGGCAAGGCGTTCGTGGTGTGCAATGGCGGCAGGGTCGGCGCCGAGGAGCTGATCGACTGGAGCCGCGGCCGCATGGCTGGTTACAAGGTGCCGCGATTCGTCGAGTTCCGGGACGAGCTGCCGCTCAATGCGACTGGCAAGGTGATGAAGGACCTGCTGCGCTGACGTCGTTGGGAGCCAACGCTGTGCGGACGCATAGCGCGTAAACCTCATTTCCGCAGGAAAATAGCCTCTTATGGGGTTGTAGCACAGAGTATCGTCGTCGGCGTAATGCAAAAATGATAATGTCATTCTCGCTAAGCATCTTGCTGAATCGACAGGAGGTTCGATGCCGTCCCTCGATGAGGCGTCAGTATTGATCGCCATGGACCAACCAAGCACTGGCGAACCCGAGTCGCCCGACGCGCTGTCGCTCGCGGCCGACGAGGCCGAGGCGGAGGCCGCTGAAGCCGAGGCGATGGCCGCGGCTGCCCGGGCGCGGGCCAAAGCGATCCGGTTGCGCCGCGCCGCGGCGGAAACACCGGCGGCGCCGGTTGCCGGATCCGATGCCGATGCCACCACTGATGCTGCGGCGCTCGAAACGCCCGCTGTCGTCGACGCCGCCGACGACAGCGAAACCGACGAGACGGCGCCGGCGGCCCCGTCGCCCGCGCCGCGGCGGAGTTCGCGCCGCGTCATCGTGACTGTGGTCGCGGCGACGCTGATCGTCGTGACCTCGCTGGGACTGCTGGGTCTGGGTGGCTGGATGATGTGGCAGCACCACCACACCGTCGCCCAGCAACGGCAGCGGGCCGAGTATGCGGCAGGCGCGAGCCAGGGCGTGGTGAACCTGATGTCGCTGGACTTCAACCACGCCAAGCAGGACGTGCAGCGCATCATCGACAGCACCACCGGAGACTTCAAGAAGGACTTCGAAGCCCAGGCCGGCGACTTCGTGAAAGTCGCCGAGTCGTCGAAGGCGGTCACCGCGGCGACGGTGACTGCCACGGCAGTGCAGTCGATGACCGACAACACCGCCAACGTATTGCTCGCGGTGACCACCCGGGTCTCCAACGCCGCCAGCAAGGAGCAGCAGCCCAGGTCCTGGCGGCTGAGCGTGGACGTGGTCCGCGACGGTGGACAGATCAAGCTAGCGAAAGTCGAGTTCGTGCCGTGACCGCAGAAGATGCTGAACCCACGACAGAGGCTGCAGAGGGATCAGAAGCTGCAGAGGTCACGACGGGCGCAACCGATGTGGAGCCCACGGTTGAGGAACTGACCGTGACTGAGACTGAGTCGGCGTCAGCTCGGAGTCGGCGTGTCCGGGTACTGCTGCCGGCGCTGTTGGCGCTGATGTTGGCGGTCGCTTCGAGCTTCGCCGTCTGGGTGTATCTGACGCAGTACCGCCCGGATCGGCAGACCGATGCCGCGGTGGCCGAGACTGTGGTCAAGGCCGCTTCCGATGGCGCGGTTGCGATGCTGTCGTATGCGCCGCAGACCATGGACAAGGATTTCGCTTCGGCGAAGTCCCACCTCACCGGCGACTTTGTGAAGTTCTACACCGACTTCACCAACAGCGTGGTGACCCGTGCGGTCAAGGAGAGAGCCGTCAAGACGCAGGCGACGGTGGTGCGGGCCGCGGTTTCTGACCTCGCGCCGGAGTCGGCGCTGGTGTTGGCATTCATCAACCAGACCACGGTGAGCAAGGACAACCCGGACGGCACGTTCGCCCAGAGTTCGGTGAAGATCTCCATGAAGAAGGTCGACGGAGCCTGGCTGATTTCAGCCTTCGACCCGGTCTAGCCGGTCCGCCGTCGGGGATAGGCTGGCGCGGTGACTCTTTCGGCGATCGTGACCGTGCCGGCCGACCTCGAGCCGGCTGATTTCACCGCGCCGATCTCAGGCGTGCCGGCGTTGGTGCGGGCCGTGCGGGCGGTGCTCGAGGTGGCGCCGGTGTGGGTGGTGGTTGCCGAAACCGTCAGGCGTGCGGCCGCTGAATGCTTGGCATCCCATGGCCTCGCCGATGTGCCGGTGGTGGCCGTGCCGAACGGCCGGCCATGGCCCGCAAATGGTGAAAAGGCGTGTGGGAATTTGCCATTCGCCGCTGATCAGATCCTGCTGCACGACGTGCGATACCCCTTGGCCACCGCTGACCTGGCGGCGCGGGTGGCCGCCGGGCTGGCGCAGTGGGACGTCGTGCTGCCGGTGCTGCCGATGACCGACAGCGTGAAAACCATTGCGGCGCATGATGTTGTGCTGGGTAACGTGGACCGGTCGGAGTTGGTCACCGCGCAGTATCCGCGGGGCTATGCGGCGGCTGCGCTGATCCGGCTGCAGCGAGCCGGCGCCGACGACCTTGCTGTGCTGACGGACCCGGAGTTGCGGGTGGGCACGGTCGAGGGGGAGCCGAACGCGTTCGCCGTCGACCTCGCGAGGGACCGGACGCTGTTGGCGGCGATCGTCACCGCAGACTGAGCAGGCGTTCGGCGACCCGCACATCGTGGGCGAACGTCACCTTGAAATTCTCTGCCGAGCCGGCGATCGCGTGGACCTCGAGGTCGGTGAAGCGCTCCACGCACGACGACGTGTCGGTGCCGTCGAACCCGACGGTCGCCGCGGCCCGGTAGGCCTGCCACAGCGGCTGGGCCCGGAATGCCTGCGGGGTCTGCACGCGAACCAGCGACTCGGCGATCCCCGCGAGTTCGCCGTCCGCTGACCTCCGCAGTACGTCGCCGGACGGCAACACCGGAATCGCCCCGCCCTCGGCGCGTGCGGTATTGACCGCTGCCGACATCAAGTCAGCGCCGGCAAGCGGCACAAAGTG
>JARLGS010000901.1 GCA_031292695.1 Mycobacterium sp.
AGCGACCACAGTCGGGGCTCTCGCCGTCCGGGTAGAAAGGGGGGCGCATGGTGGCTGAAGCTGACGGGTCGGGCAGCCGGGTGTCTTCCGACGTGGACGTCGTCGTGGTGGGCGCCGGGTTCTCCGGCCTGTATCTACTCCACCGCCTCAGGCAACTCGGCTTCTCGACCGTAGTCCTCGACGCTGCCGGGGATGTTGGCGGGACCTGGTACTGGAACCGCTACCCGGGCGCCCGGTGCGACATTCCGACGACCGACTATTCCTACAGTTTCGATCCGGAGCTCGAGCGTGACTGGACCTGGTCGGAGAAGTACGCCACCCAGCCGGAGATCCTGTCGTACCTGAGATTCGTGGCGGACCGCTACGACCTTCGCCGCGACATTGTGTTCTCCACCCGCGTCGAGTCGGCCGTTTGGGACGAGTCAGCCACACGCTGGCGCGTCCGTACGGAGAACGGGAGAGAGCTGAGCTGCCGGTTCTACGTGATGGCCAGCGGCTGTCTGTCCCTGCCCAAAGCGCCCGAGATCGATGGGCATGATCGCTTTCGCGGTGAGAGCTACCACACGAGCCGGTGGCCACACGAAGGGGTGGACTTCACCGACAAGCGAGTGGCCGTCATCGGCACCGGATCCTCGGGTATCCAGTCCATCCCGCTGATCGCGGCCCAGGCGACCCAGCTCACCGTCTTCCAACGCACCGCCAACTTCTCCATCCCCGCTCGCAACGGACCGCCTTCAGCGGAGCGCCTGGCGGCACTGGAGTCCGACAGGGACGCCTACCGTGAAGCCGCCAAGCGGTCCCGGGGCGGCGTTCCCGGTGACGTCACCGAGGTCGCGGGGGCATACGCCACCGATGAGGTGCGGCGAGCACGGTTCGAAGCGGCGTGGGAAGCCGGGGAATTGCTCGAGATCCTCGGTGTCTTCAATGACCTCATGTTGAGCCCGACCGCGAACGACGTGATCGCGGAGATGCTCCGCGAGAAGATCCGCTCGATCGTGGTGGATCCAGACACAGCAGAGGCGCTCTGCCCCAAGGACCACCCGTTCGGATCAAAACGGCCGTGCCTCGACACCAACTACTTCCAGACCTACAACCTTCCCCACGTGCGGCTGGTCGATCTCCGCAAACAACCCATCGTGACGATCACCGAGTCGGGGATCGTCACGACCGACGAGTCCTTCGAATTCGATGCCATCGTCCACGCCACCGGATTCGACGCCATGACCGGGCCGGTTGTCGCTGTCGACATCAGAGGCCGTGACGGCGTCTCGTTGAGGGAGAAGTGGGCGGACGGGCCATCGACGTATCTCGGGCTCACCACGGCGGGCTTCCCGAATTTCTTCACCATCACCGGGCCCGGAAGCCCCTCGGTGCTGTCCAACATGGCGGTATCGATCGAACAGCACGTCGACTGGGTGGCCGACTGCCTGGATCAGCTGCGTGCTCGGGGCTTCGAGACGATCGAGCCCACTCCGCTGGCCGAGGCCGGCTGGA
>JARLGS010000902.1 GCA_031292695.1 Mycobacterium sp.
GCTTGGCGGCGTGGCGCAGACCTCGGCCACACTGCCTGCCAACCCGCCGGACACAAACACCGGCGGCATCACCGTGCTGCTGAACAACATCACCGCGCTACAGACGACGGGAACGCTCACGGCACTTCCCGAGCCGAGCAACATCGGGGCCACATTCACCATCACCGCGACGCTGACTCCAACCTCAGGAAAAACGCCCACGGGCCCGGTGACGTTCTACATCGATACCACAACCACGCCGGTATGCACTGTGACACTCACTGCCAGTACGGGAACGACCTCCACCGCACAATGCCCCGTCCCAACTGGCAACAGCTATGGCGGTGGAGTGCACCCCATGACCGCGGTCTATCTCGGCGACGCCAACAATGCGCAGACAACCCTCACCGGCCCCAACGGCACGCACCTCATTAATGCCAACATCACCACCACCAATCTCTACCTCTGCGTGGGGCCGACTCTGCCGTGCCCGTCCACGGGCGTCATCAACCCGGCCCCGCCGTACATGGCCGCCCTGCCCATGATCTACGGTCAGACCTTCAACGGGATCACGAATGTCTCCGCCACCGACCCAACCACGTTGCTCGGCAACACGGTGTTGACTGACACCTACCAGGGAACAACGACTGTGCTGTGCACTCTTCCGACACTGACCACAGGCACGTGCCCGGCAAATGTTGGGACTGGGACGCAGGTTGGCGTCAATGTATTCACGTCGTCGTATGTGCCGTTACCGCTCGACACAACCAATGGGCCATCGAGCTCGCAGCCGGTGACGATCACCGTCACTCCCGACACTCCGACAGCGACGGTTACCAGCTCGCTCCCCACCGCGCCGTCCGGGCAGGCGGTGACGCTGACCGCGACGCTGCTCGGGGCCAACGCGCCGCTGGGAACCACGGCGTCACCGGTCGGCAACTACATCCCGCCGACCGGCACGGTCGTCTTCATGTACGGAAGCACTACGCTGTGTGCAGCGGCGCCCCTGGCCGCTGACAGTTCGGGCGTCTTCAGTACAGCCACATGCACCA
>JARLGS010000903.1 GCA_031292695.1 Mycobacterium sp.
GGCCGTGGCCGGGCGGCGCGTGCAGTTCGAACTGAGCCAGGCCGATGGCAGCCCGATTCCCCTCGGCGCGAGTGTCCAGGACGCCGCTGGCCGGACCTTGGCCGTGGTCGACCCGAACAGTCACGCGCTGGTGCTCAGCGAGCAGGAGCAAGGCGTGCTGAGTGTCAGTTGGTCGAATCGACGCTGCCAGTTTTCCTTCCAGTTGCCACCCAGGGATCCGCGGCGGACCTACGAACGGATTCGCGGGGTGTGCCAGTGAAGCGCTTGGGTGTGCTGGCGTTGCTGCTGGGATTGTGCGTCGGCGGCCCGTTGCAGGCCGCGGTGTCCCTCAGCGGTACGCGACTGGTGTTCGACGGGCGCTTTCGCGAGGTGAGTATCGAGGCCCGCAACCGTGGCTCGGAGGAGGTCCTGTTGCAGGCCTGGTTGAGCGATGGGCGCGAGGGGCCGGCGCTGTCGACGAACCTGCCCTTTGTGCTGACGCCGCCACTGTCGCGGCTGGCGCCGGAGGGGCGCCAGGTCTTGCGCCTGATGTATGAAGGGCTGGGCATGCCGGCGGGGCGTGAGTCGCTGCTGCACCTGTATGTGCTGGAAATTCCCCGCACCCGTCCGGGCGACGGGGTACTGAATATCGCGATCCGCCAGCGGATCAATGTGCTGTTTCGCCCGCCGGGACTGCCGGGGGATCCGGCGGCCACCCCGCAACGCCTGAACTGGACGCTGGTGCGTGACGACAGTGGCGTGCATCGACTGCGGGTGGAGAACCCGACGGTGTTCCATGCCGCCCTGCTGAATATTCAGATCGAGGAGCCGCCGCGTCCGGACTTACCCCCGCGCCGGGGAGACGATTTACTGATTCCGCCGGGGGAACGGCGGGAACTGATCCTCGCCAGTTCCCCTGCGCAGCACCTGCAATTCAAGGCGCTGACCGACTACGGCGGCCAGCGTGCCTATCGCGCCCGGCTGGCCTTCGGCACGCCATTCAACGCGTCACTGAGTGGCGACACCGTCCATTCCGAACAGAAGGTTTCATCCCATGACTAAGCTTGATTGCCGTGCCTGGCTGCGTCCGTTGTCGTGCCTCGGACTCTTGAGCCCGGCCAGTGCGTTTGCCTTGACCTGCACCTTGCAGGGCAGCGGTGCCACCCTGGTCAACGCCGACCTTGGTAGCACGGTCGCGATCCCGGCCTCGTCGCCCAATGGCAGCGTGATCTGGCGCTCGGAACCGCTCAACCTGGCGGTCGA
>JARLGS010000904.1 GCA_031292695.1 Mycobacterium sp.
ATTCGCCCGGAGCGGCCCCCTCACGGGTCTTGAGCGATCTCAAAGCGAAGGTCCCGTCCGGCCCGATCTTGCCGGACGCGGGCAACCCGCCCTGCTTGGGGATGAATTGGACCGAGCCGCCGGTCAGCGGTTTACCGTCGGCCAGCAACACCTGACCCGTGACCGGGTAAAGAGTGCCCAAAGATGGGCCGGGTCCGCCGCAACCGCCCAATGCGAGCAACAACAGCAGGACGAAACGCGCCCCGGCAACTTCGTGTGGCATCACTTCGCCTCACTGGTCGTTTCAGCCACGGTGAACATCTCGTCGTCAGGCAGCCCGGCGACCCGTCGCCCTTCCGCTTCAAGGCGATCGGGCGCCACGTCGCGGATCGTTTCCGCGAAATCCGGCCGAAGCACAAAAGTCAGGCGGCGGCGGGTTTTCCGATCCTCGACCACCGTCTTTAGCGCTTGGGCCGGAGCCGCCTCAACTTTCAGATTCAGCTTGCCGAGGCTGGCCCCGGTCGCCGCCTGGATGCCGTCGGCGATGCACGAATACCGCACCTGGGCCGGGCAGCGGTGAACGACCAGCAGCGAAAGGCTGTACCGGGGAAGCCCAAGCTCCGTCAGTGCCCGCTCGCCAATCCGGTAGCCGGCGACCGCCCAGGGACCGGCCGACCCGTGGATTTCCTTCACCCGTGCCAGGCATTCGGTCGGGGATGGACCGTTCAGACTGCCTGCTGCAACAGAGCCGATCGTCAACGTCGCCTTATACCGAACATGGGTATAATCGCGGCCGTCACGCTTCCCCGGTGTCTTGTCGATCAGCGTCGCCCGCAGCGACACCGCACCGTTGCCCGGGTCCGGGCAAGGAATCTCCCCCCGGCCGTCCGTGCGAACCTCCGTCGGCTCGCCGCCACGAAAAACCTGAACTGCGGCATCGGCGGCGGGCTTGGCCTTCCAGACGGCACGCACCACGGGACGCCCGGCGTCACCGGCGACTAGGAGGAGCCGTAGCTTATCGTCGCCCAGACCGAGCTTCAGGGTGTCGTCCGGTTTGACCGGCCTGGACTGAGCATAAGCCGCCAGCCTGATGACGAACGAATCGCCCTTGTAATCCACGATGCCGCGATCGGCATAGGCACTCAGCACGCCCGGCTGCCGCGTCGGAAGCCGGGCTTCCAGGCCGTCGGGCAGCCGTTTGACCTCCAGCGGCAAGCCGTCGCCCCACACCTTCGCGTGGGCGATCTCGGCCAC
>JARLGS010000905.1 GCA_031292695.1 Mycobacterium sp.
AATGCCGCCGAAATGCCCATGATCGGAACGGATCTGGGTCAGGAATTCGACGAGAACTACATTCTGCAGCCCGGCATGGTGCTGGTCACCGAGCCGGTGGTCTGGGCGGACGGCACCGGCGGGTACCGCAGTGAGGAGATTCTGGTGATCACCGAGGAAGGCTGCATCAAATTGACCGACTACCCGTACACGCCTTATGGCGACTGAGGTTCTCGCCGACGACCGCGCGCTGCGGGACGGACGGCGGCAGCGCGCACTGAGGCAAATGGATGCGCACGATCTCGACGTGCTGGTGCTCGGCCGGCAGGCCAACGTCCGCTACGTTTCGGGAACCCCACAGCTCTGGGTGGCCGGGACCAGGCCGTTCGGGCCGACCTGTGTGATGGTCCGGGAGACGGGCGCCATCCACCTGCTGACGAGCTGGGATGAAGGTGTGCCCGAGGACATTCCGCACGAGAACCTGTACGGCATTTCGTGGAACCCGATGAACACCATTGCCAATCTGCAGAAGATCGAGGCCGCCGCGACGGCCCGGCGGGTCGGCACCGATGCGCTGTCGCCGGGATTCGCTCAGCTGCTGCCGATGGCGTTCCCCAACGCCGAGCTGGTCGACGGCGAAGCGGCCATCCAGGCGGCCCGCCGGATCAAGACTCCGGAAGAGATTGCTGCCCTTCGCGAATCGGTTCGGGTGGCGCAGACGGGGCTGGCGGCAGCCGTAGCGGAGTTGCGGGCGGGAGCCACGGAGAGTCATGTGACGGCCGCGCTGTTGGAGACGATGACCGCCGGTGGTGTCAGCACCCCGGCCAACCAGGACTCGGTGTGGGTGACGTCGAAGGAGCATCCGTGGCGGATCAGCGGGCAGCGTCGAATCTCCGACGGTGACCTGGTGGCCGTCTCCTGCGGAGTGCTCGCCCACGGTTACATCGGCGAGGTCGGCCGGACCGTGCTGGTGGGGGAAAACACCGGAGCGCGTGCGCTGTACGCGCGTGCGGAAGCCGTCCGGGACCGGCTGCTCCACAGCTGTCGCCCCGGCGCGCCCACCAGCGACCTCCTGGCTGCGTACCCGGCGGCAGGGGAGAAGATGCCGCCACTGCCGGTCGCGCATGGGCTGGGAGTGGGTTTCGACGCGCCGGTGGTGACGCCGCAGTTGGCCCAGACCGCTGCCGCGGAAATGATGGAACCCGGCATGGTGCTGGCGATAACCGCCTACGTCTTCGAAAAGGGTGTGGGGGCAGTGCTACTGAGAGATACGGTGGTGATCACAGACGACGGTGTGGAGGTGCTCTCCCGTGACTGACCGGCCCGCGCCAGAGGAGATCATCCTCTACGAGAAGAACCCCAAAACGAAGATCGCGACGGTCACCTTCAACCGGCCGGAGTTCCTCAACGCGCCGACGTCGGCGGCGCGACTGCGCTATGCCGATGTGTTACGCGCGGCGACCGTCGACAACGATGTCAAGGTGGTCGTCATCCGGGGGGTCGGCGACAACCTCGGCAGTGGTGCCGATCTTCCGGAATTCATGGAAGGCAACGACAATCCGTCCCTGCGGTTGGCCGAACTGCGCCTTGAGGACGAGGGCGTAGGCGACGTCACCTACCCACCCAAG
The DNA here is from genome assembly GCA_031292695.1 of Mycobacterium sp. Classification (GTDB taxonomy): domain Bacteria; phylum Actinomycetota; class Actinomycetes; order Mycobacteriales; family Mycobacteriaceae; genus Mycobacterium. The sequence continues at coordinate 1,608 of JARLGS010000905.1, forward strand.
GGAACGTTCCGCAACGGCGCGACCATCAGCGCGTGGTACGCGAATTCGCAGGCGGGTAACCGGCCGCTGCAGGAGCTGAAGAAGATCAGCATCGTCGAGGCCAAAGGCTACTGCTACGGCTGGCACTTCTACCAGTGCGCTGACGCCGATTTGGTGATCTCCTCGGACGACGCGCTGTTCGGCCACCCGTCGTTCCGGTATTACGGCTGGGGCCCACGGATGTGGACGTGGGTTCAGATGATGGGCCTGCGCAAATTTCAGGAGATGGTTTTCACCGGTCGGCCGTTCACCGCTGCGGAGATGTACGACTGCAATTTCCTGAACAAGGTGGTGGCGCGCGAGCAGTTGGAGGCCGAAGTCGCCAAGTATGCCCAGGCGTGTGCGCGGAATCGCCCGGTCGACACCGTCTTTCAGCAGAAGATGTTCTTCGAGGTTTACAAACAGCACCAGGGCGAATACCTGGGCAGTCTGTTGTCGGCCTTCTTCGAATCGATGGGCAGTGGGGTCGCCAACGACGATGACGGCGATCTGGATATGTACGAGGCCATCGACAGCGGGCTGTCCGACGCGGTCAACGACAACGACAGCAAGTTTCCGCCCGACTTCCGGCTGAGCAAGTCCAACCGCAAGAAGGCGGACTAACTTCGTGCCGGCGCTCGACGGGTATGTCGTCGTCGACCTGTCGGCCGGGATTGCGGGCGCGTACTGCACGAAGCTGCTGGCCGACGGCGGCGCCGAGGTCATCAAAGTCGAACCGCCGCAGGGTGATCCGCTGCGTTCCTGGTCGGCGTCCGGTGCGCCCATCGAACGGGGGGCCGACGGCGCTCTGTTCAGCTTCCTGGCCGGCGCGAAACGCAGCGTGGTCGCCGACCCGGATGCCGACATCGATTTCGTGCATCGGTTGTTGTCCGGGGCGGACGCAGTGGTCTGGTCACGGGGCTCGGCGCTCGCCGCGCATCCGACCCTGGCACCGGCGGAGATTCACCGCAGGCACCCACATCTGACCGTCACGGCGATCACCCCGTTCGGATTGACCGGCCCGTGGTCCGACTGTCCCGCAACGGAGTTCACGCTGCAGGCATGGTCGGGCGGAATTGTCGGCCTGGGCCGCGGGTCGGCCGACCGGGCGCCGGTGTTCGTCGGCGGCCAGGTCGGCGAATATGTGGCCGGTGCCTTCGCCAGCGCTGCCACTTTGGCACTGCCCGGTGAGCTGATCGACCTGTCGATGTTGGAAACCGCGATCCTCGGCTTCACGTACTACCCGGTGACCTACTTCGAGATGCTGGGCCGTCCATGGCGGGACGCGCGGCGCCTGACAGTGCCGGGAGTGGCGCGGGCAAAGGACGGCTTGGTCGATGTCGGCTGCGGCACCGCGCAGCAGTGGTTCGATTTGTGCGCGATGACGGGCCATGACGAATGGATCGATGAGCATTCGGTGCTGACCATCACCGAGCAGGCCACCGCAAAGGCAGCCGAGATCTACGACTGGATCGCCGGCCAGACAGTTGCCGAAATACGCGACTTGGCCACCGCATTCAGGATTCCCAATGCGCCGGTCGCCAACGGCGAGAACATCGCCACACTGGACCAATTCCAGGCTCGGGAGTCGTTCGTCACCAATCCACGCGGCGGCTTCAGTCAACCGGCACCCCCTTACCGGTTGCCCGTCGGGGCCCTGCGGGAGCCGCAGCCGGCTCCCGCGCTCGGTGAGCACACCGAGCTGTATCGGGGACGGCCCAGCCGGCCGCCGGTAACGCGTAGGGAGTCGTTCCGTGGCCTACGGGTGCTGGACATGACGACCTTCTGGGCGGGTCCGTCCTGCACGCATTTCCTGGCCATGCTCGGCGCGGAGGTGATCCACGTGGAGTCGACCCGGCGACCGGACGGCACCCGGCTCATCGCCGGCATTCCGGCATCGGTCGATCAGTGGTGGGAGAAGTCGCCCATCTTCTCCGGCCTCAACACCAACAAATCGGGCCTGACGCTCGACCTGCAGAGCCCCGACGGGCGAGTGGCGCTCAAGAAACTCGTCGCCACTTGCGATGTCATCGTGGAGAACTTCACCCCTCGGGTGCTGGAGCAGATCGGCCTCGATTTCCCTGCGCTGCAGGAGATTGCGCCCGACGCCATCCTGCTGCGGATGCCGGGCTTCGGGCTCGCCGGACCGTGGCGGGACAACCCGGCGTTCGCCTATGCCATCGAGGCGGCCGCGGGACTGAGCTGGATGACCGGCTACCCCGATCTCCCGCCGTATGAGCCATATTCGATCGGCGACCCCAATGCGGGCATCCACGCCGTCAACGCGCTGCTGCTCGCCCTGGA
>JARLGS010000906.1 GCA_031292695.1 Mycobacterium sp.
AGGACAGCGACTCGGCCCAGCCGACCACGTCCCGCAACACCGTTTCCACCCATTTGTCTCGGGCCACCCGGTAGCCGTCGAGCGTCGCCTCGTCGTCGGGGTGGCGGTCGAGGGTCTCCCACGCGGGTTCGAAATCCTTGCGGGCATCGACCAGCGTGTCCTTGCGGTCCTCGGGCAGGCTCGGCATGCCTTGCGGCCACACCCGTTTGAGCGGGGCGATCGCCAGGAACGGCCCGTCGGTGTCGACCAATTGCAGCCACTGCCGATGCAGGTCAGAAACATTGGCGGTCTGTGCGCGTCGTCGCGGCGCGGCCATCAGAGCAACCCTCCTGCAGCGTCTTCGGGGGTGAGCGCGAACACCACGGCGGCGGCGGTGGTGTGCGGTTTGACCTCGGCGTAGCGTTCGCTGATCGCCGCGACCTCGCGGGCCTCCTCGTCGTCGAGGTCATCGAGGCGCCGCTGCATGGCCTCGATGTCGCGGCGCCACTGCTTGTGCTGATCGTCGGCCCACAGCATCGCCTCGGACTCGACCTGCTTGGTGTGCAGTTGTGCTAGGGAGTCACGCAGGTTGGTCCTAAACGCCGCGAAAATGTCGTGCGCCCGTTGGGTATCGGCGTGTTGGCGTTTGGTAAGCTGCTCCATCACCGCCTCCTGACGGCGCGCCGCACGGTCTTGCATAGAGGCCTCCAGCCGGATGCGCAGCGGTGCATCCGGGGTGTTCCACAGTTCGCACAACTGCTCGCGTACCTGCTTGTCGGCCGGGGTGAGCTTGTCCGCGTCGAGCGCATGATCCAGTGCTTTCTCGGCTTTGTCTTCGGCCATCGCGCGGCGGCCCTTCAACCGCACCCCGACCAGGAACACATCTTCGTGCAGCCGCAGCCCGCCGCGGCCGACCAGCACCATCCGCGTGACCGCCGCCACAAACGATTCCGGTAGGTCATCGACCACCACCGCGGTCACCCGGTTCAACGGTGAGTCCACGCTCCACAGCGAACTGCGCAGCAGCCGCTGGGCTTTCTGCACGATCGGATGCCCAAGGTGCACATACACAACATCGCTGCGGCCCTCGGCGGCGGCCGGGTCGAACGTGATCGGCCGCAGCACACCGGGTTTGAGCCGGGTGTCCAACCCGGTGAGGGTGCTCTGCCATCCGGGGCTCAGCGTCGGCACCTCGAACACCTCGGCGTCGGTGTCTAGGTCTCCGATCGGCACGAGTGGTAGTTGATGATTGATCCGTAGCGCGGTGTCCACCACGCGGCGCAGATTCTGTGGCTCCAGATGCTGGTCGGCGCGCGAGGCGTCATAGTCGCGCTCCAGCTCGGTCAGCCGGGCGTTGAGTTTGATCCCGCCGGCGAGCGCCTCCTGGATCACGTGATTACCGTCGAGGCCCTTGGCTTTGCGTTTGGCGGGTGCGCGGCGGGCGAAATGCCCTTGGATTTCCTCGCCGATCACCTGGTTGGCCGATCCCAGGTCCACCTCGACCTGCGTGATCTTGCGGGCGATGCGGGCCATGAAGTCCGCATCGGCGCCGTAAGTGGAGGACTTGTCGTTGGGTACGAAGTGCCGCACCTCGGGCGTTTCGGTTTGCCCATAGCGGTCGATGCGGCCGATGCGCTGCTCCAGCCGGGACGGGTTGAACGGGATGTCGAAGTTCACCAGGCGATGGCAGTAGGTTTGCAGGTCGATGCCCTCACCGGCAGCATCGGTGGCCAGCAGCACCCGCACCGGCTCCTTAGCCGGGTCCGCGGTGAACTGGGCACGGATGTATTC
>JARLGS010000907.1 GCA_031292695.1 Mycobacterium sp.
AAGCACGCCGTGCACAGCCGGGTTGCGGGCTGCTCGGTCGCCGAGACCATACCCCGTAGGGACAGGTAACCCAGCGTGTCGGCGCCGATGGCGTGCCGCACCGCTTCGAGCATCTCGTCCTCGTCTTCGACGGCGTTCGCGATCAGCTCCGCCGGCGACGGGAAGTCGATGCCGTAGAAGCACGGCCACTTCACCGGCGGCGAGGCGATCCGCACGTGCACCTCGACGGCGCCGGCCTCGCGCAGCATGCGGACCAGGGCGCGCTGGGTGTTGCCGCGGACGATCGAGTCGTCGACGACGATCAGCCGCTTGCCGCGGATGACTTCCTTCAGCGGGTTGAGCTTGAGCCGGATACCGAGCTGCCGAATGGTCTGCGACGGCTGGATGAACGTGCGCCCGACGTAGGCGTTCTTCATCAGCCCCTGGCCGTAGGGCACTCCCGACTCCTGGGCGTAGCCGACCGCGGCAGGCACGCCCGACTCCGGCACACCGATGACCAGATCGGCCTCGACCGGCTTCTCCCGGGCCAGCCGGCGGCCGATATCGACGCGGGCGGCATGGACCGAGCGGCCGGCGATGGTGCTGTCCGGCCGGGCCAGGTAGACGTACTCGAAGACGCAGCTCTTGGGTTCGGGGTTGGCGAACCGGGTGGAACGCACCCCGTCGGCGTCGATGGCCAGCAGCTCACCGGGCTCGATATCCCGGACGAAGGCGGCGCCGACGATGTCGAGGGCGGCGGTCTCGGAGGCGACCACCCAGCCGCGGTCGAGCCGGCCCAGGGACAGCGGCCGCACGCCGTACGGGTCGCGGGCGGCGTACAGGGTGTTCTCGTCCATGAAGGTCAGGCAGAACGCACCGCGGACCGTCGGTAGCAATTCCGCGGCGGCCTGCTCCAGCGTGGCGTCGGCGGCACCGTGGGCCAGCAGTGCGCCCAGGATGTCCGAGTCGGTGGTGGCGGCGACGATGCCGCGCGAGTTGATCAGTCCCGCCTCGCGCGCCCGGGTGGCAAGTTCGGCGGTGTTGACCAGGTTGCCGTTGTGGCCCAGCGCGACGCCGGTGCCGGCGGCGGTGGTGCGGAACACCGGCTGCGCGTTCTCCCAAGTGGTGGAGCCGGTGGTCGAGTAGCGGCAGTGTCCGACGGCGACGTGGCCGTGCATGGCGGCCAGGGTCTGCTCGTCGAATACCTGGCTGACCAGACCGAGATCCTTGAACACCAGGATCTGGGATCCGTCGGCGACGGCGATGCCTGCCGCCTCCTGCCCTCTGTGCTGCAGGGCATAGAGGCCGTAGTAAGTGAGCTTTGCCACATCCTCACCAGGGGCCCAAACCCCGAAGACGCCGCATTCCTCGCGAGGATCGTTTTCAATCTCTGCACCGGTCACGATATGGCTGCTCCAGGGGGGCGGTGGGTGACAGCGGCCAGTCTACGGTCAACACCGGGTGTAAACGGAATCGAGTGCCAATGGACGGGTGTGTCACCGTCTCGTGTCAGGCTGTGAAGTAGTTGTGAACACCGACCTTTGGAGGTTTCCGTGCCGCCGGCGCCATGGCCCGCACTCACCCGCATCGGCTTCCGGTTCTGCTTCATCTATTTCGGTTTGTTCGGCCTGCTGTTCGCGCAGATTACGTTCGTGTACGCGGGGATCGTGGCGCACCTGTTGCCCGATCACGCGGTGCTCTGGCAGCAGCTCGCGCTCGACCCGGTGACGCGGTGGACCGGGCACACGGTGTTCGGCATCGACGCCCCGTTGCACCCCGACTCGGGCAGCGGCGACCAGGCGGCGATCTGGATGCTGGTGTTCGATCTGCTGACGGTGTCCGTGCTCGGCTCCGCGGTGTGGTCGTACCTCGACCGGCGCCGCACCGAGTATCGGCGCCTCAGCGCCTGGTTCCTGGTGTTCCTGCGGCTGTGTGTCGGCGGGCAGATGCTCTTCTACGGGTTTGCCAAACTGTTCCCGACGCAGATGCCCACCCCGCCGCTGCGCGCCCTGTTGGAGCCATTCGGCGAGTTCAGTCCGGCGGCTGTGCTGTGGCTGCAGGTCGGCAGTTCACACCCGTACGAAATGGCGCTGGGCGCAGTCGAAGTGACCGCAGGTGCGCTGCTGTATGTGCAGCGGACGGCGACGCTGGGCGCGCTGCTGAGCCTGCTCAGCATGGGCCAGGTGTTCCTGCTGAACATGACGTTCGACGTGCCGGTCAAGGTGCTGTCGTTCCATCTGCTGGCGATGAGTGCCCTACTGCTGGTGCCGCAATCGCGACGACTGGCCGATGTGCTGGTGCTGGCCCGCCCGGCCCCGCCGGCGGTTCAGCCGGAGCTCTTCGACAGTGCACGGGCCAACCGGTTGGCGGCTGTTGTGCAGGTCGCACTCGGCGCGTTCGCGTTGGCCGGGTGCGCACTGACCGGGTGGCAGGCCTGGCACGAGCACGGTGGCGGACGCCCCAAGCCGCGGTGGTACGGCATCTGGTCGGTGACGGATTTCACCGCAGGCGGTCGTACCGTCGCGCCGTTGACGACGGACCGAACACGTTGGCAGCGAGTGGTTTTCGATCAGGATGGCGCGCTGACCTATCAGCGCATGGACGGCACGCTGGTCGACGCGAAGGCCCACGCCGATGACCACGTGATCACTCTGACCGATCCGGTGGCCACCTTTGCCGTCGAGCAACCCGGTGCCGGGCGGCTGCTGCTGCACGGACAACTCGACGGCCAACCGGTGACCATGTCACTGCAGCAACAGAACCTGAACGACTTCACCCTGCGTAATCGCGGGTTCCACTGGGTTCAGGAGTATCCGTACTTCAGGTGAGCGCCACCAAGGGCAGCCAGTCGGCGAGCTCCGCTGCCCGTGACCCGGACATCTGCAGCCCCGTGGCGTCGGCCACCGTGCACAGCCCCGTGGCCAGCAGCAGCCAGGTCCGCGGGTCGGCCTCCACCACATTCGGCGGATTGCCGCGGGTGTGACTGAGGCCCGAAATGCATTGCACCGCAACGAATGGCGGCACCCGAACCTCGACGCTGGCGCCGGGCGCGACGGCCTCCAGGGTGCGTGCTGTCAGCCGGACGGCCTCGGCGATCACGGCCCGCTCCGGCCGCGGGGCTTGCTCGTCGCGCAGCCAGTCGGCCACCAGCAATACCGCGGCCCGGGCCTTGGCCGGGTCGGCCGGACGCCGTGCCATCAGCTATTTGTGCACGTTACGTCACGTACAGCGATACGTAACGTGCACAAATCACTCATTGCCGAACAGCGCGGGCAGGACACTTTCGGAGGTGCGGCGCAGCTCGTCCAGCGTCACGCTGAACTGGCCCTGCACCTCGACCGAGTCGCTGCCCGGGTCCACCACACCGATCCGGACGGCCGGCAGCTCGCGCGCCTCGCACATGGCCATGAAGCGGCTCTCCTCGGTGCGCGGCACCGCGACCAGCACGCGGCCCGCCGACTCGGAGAACAGTTGCACAAAGGCGTCCGAGTTCTCCGGAAGCAGGACGCGGCAACCGGTTTCGCCGGCCAGCGCCGCCTCGACGACGGCCTGGATCAGTCCACCTTCGGACAGGTCGTGAGCCGCGGAGACCAGTCCGTCGCGGGAGGCCGCCACCAGCACCTCGGACAGCAGCTGTTCGCGGGCCAGGTCGACCTTGGGCGGCACACCGCCGAGGTGATCAGCGGTGACCTGGGCCCACACCGACCCGTCGAACTCGTCAGCGGTGTCGCCGAGCAAGATGAGGGTTTCACCGGGCTCATTACCGAAGCCCGTTCCGACACGTCGCCTCACATCGTCCAAGACACCGAGCACGCCGACCACCGGGGTCGGCAGGATCGCCGTGGAGCCGGTCTGGTTGTAGAAGCTGACGTTGCCGCCGGTGACCGGAATACCAAGGGCCGCACAGCCGTCCGCGAGACCGCGCACAGCCTGGGAGAACTGCCACATGACGCCCGGGTCCTCCGGCGAGCCGAAGTTCAGGCAGTTGGTCACGGCGACCGGAGTCGCGCCCGTGACGGCGACGTTGCGATAGGCCTCGGCCAGCGCCAGCTGGGCGCCGGTGTACGGGTCCAGCTGGGTGTAGCGGCCGGACGCGTCGGTGGACACCGCGATGCCGCGGCCGGTGGTCTCGTCGATACGCAGCACCCCGCCGTCGGCGTGCTCGGCGAGCACGGTGTTGCCGCGCACGTAGCGGTCGTACTGCTCGGTGATGAAGGCGCGACTGCACAGGTGCGGGCTGCCGAGCAGCTGCAGCAGGGTGGCGCGTAGTTCTTCACCGGTGACCGGGCGGGGCAGCTTCGCCGAGGTGTCCGCGATCAGCGCGTCCTGCGTGTCGGGACGCTGAACCGGCCGCTGGTACACGGGGCCCTCGTGGGCGACGGTGCGCGGCGGCACGTCGACGACGGTCTCGCCGTGCCAGGTGATGCGCAGCCGGTCACCCTCGGTGACCTCACCGATGACGGTGGCCAGCACGTCCCACTTGCGGCACACGGCCATGAACGCGTCGACATTCTCCGGCGTGACGACAGCGCACATGCGCTCCTGCGACTCACTGGATAGCACCTCGGCCGGGGACATATTGGCCGCGCGCAGCGGCACCTGATCCAGGTTGATGTGCATGCCGCCGTCACCGGCGGACGCCAATTCCGAAGTGGCGCAGGATAATCCAGCACCACCGAGGTCCTGGATGCCGACCACCAGATGCGCGGCGTACAGCTCCAGGCAGCACTCGATCAGCACCTTCTCGGTGAACGGATCGCCGACCTGAACCGACGGCAGCTTCTTGCGGCCGGCTCCGGATTCGTCGCCGGAGAAGGTGTCCGACGCCAGTACCGAGACGCCGCCGATGCCATCCAGGCCGGTGCGGGCACCGAAGAGGATGATCTTGTTGCCGGTGCCGGAGGCGAATGCCAGGTGCAGGTCTTCCTTACGCAGGGCACCCACGCACAGCGCGTTGACCAGCGGGTTGCCGGCGTATGAGGGGTCGAATATGGTCTCGCCGCCGATGTTCGGCAGGCCAAGCGAGTTGCCGTAGCCACCGACGCCACGCACCACCCCGTCGACCACCCGGCGGGTGTCCGGCGCGTCGGCCGCGCCGAAGCGCAGCTGGTCCATCACCGCGACCGGGCGGGCGCCCATGGCCATGATGTCGCGGACAATGCCGCCGACGCCGGTGGCCGCGCCCTGGTAGGGCTCGACGTACGACGGGTGGTTGTGCGATTCGACCTTGAAGGTGACGGCCCAGCCGTCACCGATGTCGACGACGCCGGCGTTCTCGCCGATGCCGGCGAGCATGCCGGCTCGCATCTCGTCGGTGGTGGTCTCGCCGAAGTAGCGCAGGTGCACCTTGGAGGATTTGTAGGAGCAGTGCTCGCTCCACATCACCGAGTACATCGCCAGCTCGGCGTCGGTGGGGCGGCGGCCCAGGATCTCGCGGATGCGCTGATACTCGTCGTCCTTGAGGCCGAGCTCGCGGTACGGCTGCGGCTGATCGGCGGAGGCTGCGGCGCGCTCGACGGTGTCCACTTCGGGTGCGTTACCAGTCACGGAGACAGTCTAGAGAGCGATACAGGTCACCGGCCGACTGCATTCATAGCCGGCGGCTAAGTAGGGCCAATGCCACCCATATCCAGCGGACCTAACTTGGCCCGATGAAGCCCCAAAGTGTCCTCGCCCGGGCCGCAGTCACGGTGGTTACCGTGTCGGCCGCCCTGGCGTTTGTCCCGGCTGGGGCCGCACTCGCGGCCGGCCCCTCAGCCCCCTGGAGTTCCCCGGCGGAACAGCGCTCCCCTGCACCCAGCGACATTCAGTTGGTCGACGATACCGACGACTCCAACGACTGGGCTCAGCAGCAGGAGGAGGAAAACGATCAGGCCGCGCAGCAAGAGCAAGAGGCCCTGACTCAGCAGATGATCGACCAGCAAATGATGCAGGAGTCGCAGCAAGAGGCCGAGGAGCAGAACGAGCTGGCCCAGCAGGAACCCCAGCAGCCCGAGCAGCAAGGTCAGCTGGTCGAGCAGCAGGTGCAGGCGGGTCAGTAGGCCGTCAGGCCGCGCCGGCGATGCAGAAGGCGTTGCCCTCCGGGTCGGCCAGCACCACCCAGCGAGCCACCTCGCCGAAGGCATGCCGTTCGGTTTCGGAGGCACCCGCGGCCTTGAGCCGCTCGATCTCGGGCCCGATGTCGCCCTCGAGGTGGAAGTCCACGTGCAGCCGGTTCTTGCCGGGCGTCGGATCGTCGACCTGCTGGAACCCCAGGTTCGGGCCGTCAGCCAGGTTCACGACGAAGAACTCGCCGGGCATCAGGGTGTGCACCTTGCCGCCGAACTGCGCGGCCCACCAGTTGG
>JARLGS010000908.1 GCA_031292695.1 Mycobacterium sp.
CCACCTCTGCTGCCACCCCGAGCGCCAGCACACCCTTCACCCGCCACAGGGGGGCGTAGTTGGCCACGATCTGAGGCACGGCACCGCTGGGGTTGCGGCCGAGGCTCACGCCGACCAGCGCCGGCGCCACCAGGGACAGGTTCGCCATCACGCTCCAGAAGCCCCCGCCCCCGGCGTCGGTGCTCAAATTCGTGAACGTCGCATTCAGCGCCTGAAACGCCGTCCCAGCCAGGACCCCGCCCATGAGCGCGCCGGCCACGCTCCCGATGCCCCCGACCACCGTCAGCATCACGAGGGCCAGGCTGATGAAGATGATGAACGTCGTGTCGTTCACGCTGCCCACGGCGGCGGAGAGGAGCACGCCGCCGAGGCCGGCGATGGCGGCCGAGAGCATGAAGACCGACAGTTTGAGCCGGACCAGGTTCTGTCCGAGCGTGGCGGCGGCCGCCGGGCTGTCCTTCATGGCGGTGAGGCGCCGCCCGTAGCTGCTGCGGCGCAGGGCGATGAGCCCGATGCCGAGGAGCACGAAGATGCAGACCGAGGTGGTGAGGAACGTCTTGGTCGAGGTGAGGTCGATCGGTCCGATCTTGAGCGGCGGGATCTGGAGCGTGCCGTTGGGGAAGATCGAGAAGTGCACGTGGACGATGGGCAGCACGTGCGGGGCGATGTCGGCGATGAGCATGTCGGACACGAAGACGCCGAAGGCGAGGGTGGCCAGCGCCAGGTAGAGGCCGCGCAGGCGCAGCGCGGGCAGGGCGATGAGCCCGCCCACGAGGGCCGTCACCGCCACCCCGATGAGCAATCCCCACGGTGTGATCCGCTGCGCGAGGCCCGTGCCGGAGAGTCCCAGGTGGAAGACGATGATCGTCGCGATGGCCCCGAAGGAGACCGGGGCCAGGTTGATCTCTCCGGCGTAGCCGGTGAGCAGCGTGAGAGACAGGGCGATGATGCCGTAGGTGATGCCGATGGTGAGGGCCCCCATGTCGTTGGTCCCCATGATCTGCTCCAGGGCCAGGACGACGAGCAGGAGGATCACGCCCCACGTGACGGCCGACCGCATGGTGGGGACATGGAAGCGCTCCCTGGTGCGCAGCAGGGTGGCACCGCGCAGGCGGTCCTGGGGCAGCACCAGCAGGACGACGAAGAGCACGATCATGGGCAGCGCGATGCGGAAGTCCGAGGCCCAGGACCAGCTCGAGGGGAAGTAGCCCAGCACGTACGTCCCTGCCAAGCCGAGGACGAGCGCACCGCCGAAGGTGCGCCAGATGCTACGCAGCCGGCCGAACATGGCGGCGGCGATGGAGTCGAGCACGAGCAGGGTCAGCACGTGGACGTCGAGGGTGCCGCCGCTGATCGGGGTGATGAGGATGCCGGCCACGGCGGCCAGCGCGCCGCCGAGCGCCCACGAGAATGCGGCCAGGCGTCCGGGCCGTCCCCCGTTGAGCTGGAGTAGCGCAGGGTTGTCGACCACGGCCCGCATGGCCACACCGGTGCGAGTGCTGGTGAAGAGCAGGCGGATGCCGACCGCGATGAGCACCGCGCAGCCGAGGGCGATGGCCTCGTGGTCGGTGACGTAGACGCCGAGCACCTTGAACTTCGCTGCGTTACCGAAGAAGAGGTCGTCGGTCCGGGGCACACCGGGATTCCAGATCCACTGGGCCAGCGCGATCAGCCCGAGCGCGATGCCGATGGTGACCACGATCTTGGTGACGTCGGCCGTCTCGCGCAGCCCCCGCATGATGCCGACGTAGAGCACCGTGCCGAGCAGGGGCGCCAGCACCGCGATCACCGCGAAGAGCGCGAGTGGGGCCGGCCAGTTCCAGCCGTAGCGGAGCTGCCAGTAGGTGAAGGCGGCCAGCATGGCCATGGCGCCCTGCGCGAAGTTGAAGATTCCCGAGGTCGTGTAGGTGAGGACGAGGCCCGACGCGGCAATCCCGTAGACCGCGCCGGTCACCAATCCGAGGATGGTGTACGTGAGGAACAGGTGCATGGCCGGAGCTCCCGTCGCTCAGGTCAAAGAGCGGATGAGCTGGGCGCTCACCCCTGGGGTTTGATGACCGAGGAGGTCGCGTACTGGGTTGCGTAACCCTGGGCGTTGAGCGTCGTGCCGACGACAGACCCCGAGTTCGGTACCACGTACTTCGACGAGCAGTCGAACGTCCCGAGCTTCTTCGGGTAGGCCTGCACCCACTTGGTGTTGTCGAGCTTCATCAGGAGGCCGCAGTTGGGCGGGATGTTCTTGGCCGGGTTCCCTGAAGCGTTGAGCCCTCCGCCGGTCCAGTTCGTCACCTTGGCAAGGTGGTTGATCATGCACTGGCGGGTGAGGGTCGATCCGCATGCCTTGGCCTGCGTTGCCCACAGGAGGAACGAGGACGTGGCCTGCTCCCCGAGCTGCGAGGTGAGGCCGCCGTACTTCTTGACGACCGAGAGGTACTGGGCGACGGCCGGGACCACCTTGGCCGCCTCGAGTGGCTCGTAGGAGATACGGACATAGACGTTGTTGGCCAGCCCGGCGGTGTTCCACTGCGCGAAGCCTGCCGTGTAGGCGCCGGAATCCATGACCCAGATCGGGTCGTAGCCGATCTGGTTCTCCGACTCGAAGGCGCCGTAGAGGGTCGGCCCCGGGGTGGCGTCGTTGAAGATGACCTGGGCCCCGCAGCTCTGGAGCTTCTGCATGAACGGCGTGTAGTTGGCCTCGCCGTTGTAGTCGATGTCAGCGGTGCAGTTGGGGATGAACTTCCAACCGGCCTCCGTATAGGCCTGCACGGCCTTGGCGGTGGACGACTGCTGGGTGGAGAGAGTGGAGCCGTAGACGCCGGCATGCTTGATCTTCGACCCGAAGAGCTTCTCGGCCTGGTAGGCGCTGGACACCGGGCTGGCGTTGGCTGGGTTCGGCGACGCCTGGTACATCTCGTACGCGTTGGCCACCGCGGAGGCCACCGTGAAGCCCGGGACGGACGCCAGGTTGCAGCCGAGGCGGGTCTGCTCCGCCACACCGTCGAGCGCGAAGCCCTCGCCGACCAGCATGAAGTCCTGCTTGCAGGCCTGGGTCATCACGCTACCGACGTTGGTGACGGCGGCGTCGTAGTAGTCACCGACCAGCTTGCGCCCGTTGATGCCCCCCTGCGCGTTGCACCAGGAGATCATGTCCTTGACCGCGTCACCCATCTCCTGGTCGAGGCCAGGGAGACCGGAGAAGCCCCGGTCGTCGCCGTAGGCGATGTTGATGGTCGAGTTGGTGACACCCTGGTCCGTGGCCCCGGTGGCGTGCCCCTTGCCGCACGGCGAGGGGAGCGTGCCGAACGTCGACGATGACGTGGACGACGATGCGCCCGCCCCACCGGGGGCGACCAACAACGCAGCCGACGTGAGCGTGGCGAGCAACAGCGCCACCCCCACCGTCCGCATCCCAGCGATCCTCTTCATTGCCAAACCCCCTGTCGGGGAGCAAACCCTCCACGGGTTCTGCCCCGGACACCCTTGGAACCGTAGAACAGGTTCTCGTTCGACGGGCACACTAGCAATCCACCGGTGGGAAAGCTCTACAGCCCCGAGGGGGAAATCGCGGTGCGAATGTGGTAGCGCTCGGTGTACTCCCTGAACTCCGTGGCCAGCTCGGCATACGTCCAACCGAAGTCGGCGGGGTCGTAGCGATGCCTGCCGAAGGCGTCCTGCGGCCGATGCTCGAGGAACGCCTTCATACGCCGGGCATGGAGGGGGCTCACCTCCTCGCCGAAGCTGCGGTACAGCTGGCGGACCGCCTCCAGGGGGTCGGCCATCAGGGCGTCGTAGTGCAGGTGCTGGCACCAGCCGGGCTCGGACTTCTCGTCGAAGGCCATCGCCGAATTGAGGGCGAAGGCACACTTGCGCTTCCACTCTTCGGCCGTGGGGCGAGGGTCGCTCCGGCTCGTCAAGAGGCGCTGGCTGGCGTTGGCCAGGCTGGCCAGCGAGGTGACCACCGGCCCCGGGTCCCTGTGGGTCCAGATGATCCTGGCATCGGGATAGCTGGCGAGCAGGGCCTCGAGGTGCCACAGGTGATTGGGCGTCTTGAGGATCCAGCGCTCGGTGGGCTGGCGCGACTGCAGGGTCTGGAGGGCGAGTCGGTGCTGGGCGTACGCGGGCGACATGTCCGCCTGCTCCAGCCAGCGGGCGTAGGACGGCACGTGGGCCTGCGTCTCGAGGGCCAGGGTGCGCACGTCGTACATGAAGAGCGAGACGCATTCCTCGGCCAGGGTGGCACCGAAGGGGTGCATGGCCTTGAGGGGCGGGTTGAGCTTCATCAGCCCGTCGAGGTCCTTGGCCGTCCGTGCAATCCGGGGATCTTCCGCCGCTTCTTCGAGGGTGGCGGGTGGGATGGGATGGGCCGCCTCCCACTGGAGGAGCGGCCGGGCCACGGGATCGAGGCCCAGCAGCAGGGACAGCACACTGGTTCCTGTGCGTGGCAAGCCCACGATGACCCAGGGGCTCTCTATCCGCTCGTCGTGCACTTCGGGGTGCTCCAGCGACCAGCGGTGCAGGTCAATGCGGTTCGCCAGGGACGCCGCGAGCATCTTGGAGATCAGGAGGCGCCCGAACGTGGTCAGTTCGGCCTCGGCCTCGCAGGCACGGAGGTACACCTCGAGCGGCTCCCTATAGGAGTCGCTCCCGAAGTCGTCCGACCCGGCCGCCTTGGCCGCGGCTGCCGTGATCGACGACGGGGTGAGCGACGGCAGCTCACGTCCGAAGCGGGCGAGCCCCGCTCCCGCCCAGTTGAGCGCGAGGAGCGGTCGGCTGTGCAACTCCGAGTCGCGCCAGGTGTACTCGGTGCTGCTCATCCGCGGTGGACTTCGACGACCGTCCGGCCCAGCGATCGCCGTGCTTCGTGCTCGTCGAGCGCACGGCCCGCCTCCTCCATGCTGACCCGTCGACCGACGTACGGCCGGATCACGCCCTCTGCGGCCAGGCGCAACAGGTCGGCATGGATCTCGTCGGCCACGTCCCTTCCGAATGGGTTGAAGCCGAACCGTCGCATGCCCGGGTCGACCGAGTCCGCCCAGGCCACCATGACGGCCACGATGTCGATGTTCCCGATGCAGGCCATCCGCAGAGGCCTTCCGGTCATGCCGTTGGCGTCATCGTCCGCGAACCCCACCGCCAGGTAGCGACCACCGTGTGCCGTGCAGCGCCACGAGCGCTCCACGAAATCGCCCCCGGTCAGGTCGTAGACCACGTCCGCACCGGCGTCATCGGTGGCGACCAGTACCGCCTCCACGAAGTCCTCGTCGGTGTGGTCGATCACCAGATCGGCCCCGAGTGAGGAGCACAGCGCCCCCTTCTCGGGACCACCGGCCACCGCGATGACCCGGGCACCCGCTGCCTTACCCAACTGGATACCGGCGGTGCCCAGTCCGCTCGCGGCGGAGTGCACCACCAGGGTCTCACCAGCCTGCAGCCGCCCCCGTTTGAAAAGAGCCAGGTGGGAGGTCTGGAAGCTGAGCAGGAACGCCGTGGCCTCGACGTCGTCGAAGCCTGGAGGAGCGCCGAACACCGAGATGGCGTCGGCGATCGCGTACTCGGCGATGCCGCCGAGCGCGTTCTTGGTGATCGCCACCACCCGCTTGCCCAACCACGACTCGGCGCCTTCTCCAACCTCGTCGACCACTCCGCACACGTCCATGCCCAAGGTGAACGGCGGAGCCGTGGGCACCGAGACCAGGTTCCCCCTGCAGCGATCGATGTCGTTGAAGTTGAACGACGCCGCGTTGACCTTCACCCGAACTTCTTTCGGCCCGGGCTCGGGGCGCTCGACGGTTCGCACCGCGAGGACCTCGCCGGGTTGCCCGTGGCGGGTCACCTGCAGGGCCTTCATCCGTGCCACGTCCCTTCCCCCTTTACGTTGTTACCGGCGGGCTTGTGACGACAGCACTCCCGGGACGGGGCGAGATTACCCCTTGGGACCCGACCGGATGCTGGGAAGATCCCGCGCGCCTACGCCGACGGAGTTCGCAACGGCGTCGGTTTCCGAGAAGCCTGCGGGTCGGGGCATGATCTAGGAGATCCCTTTAGCCGTCTCAACCAGCTTCATTGTCTGCTCAGTGTTTAGTCTCAGCTGATCCCAGTTCCCCCTGTATGCGGCATAAGACTGTGCATCGAGCCCAACGTGAATCTGATAACAGAGCAATCGCGCTTCAAGGTCATCTGGAACTGAACCACTAGCTTCCCAGTGCCGTCGCAGTTCGCCGGCCAGATCCAATTCTGGCCAGGACGTGTACCGTGGCTGGCAGTACAGAAGCCAGGCAGCGTCGTAGAGATAGTCGCCGTACATGGAGTTGCCCCAGTCCAAGACTGCGCTGATCTTGTCTCCTTGGACAAGAACATTGTGATTGAGCAGGTCATTATGGATGACATGTCGCTCGGTGGGCATACGTTCAGCCAGCTGCTCAAGTACCTTCAATGCGGCATCAAAGTCTCTGGTGCCGCCGGGTGAAGCCTCCAATGCAACTCGCCATCCGTGTGTCCGGTGGGTAGGTGGATCTCCCTCAAACTTGTGAAGCAGTGCTTCTCGCCAAGTCTTCTGCGGGCCATGACCGTTTGACCCCCAGTTTCCGTAGCCCTCAGCACTTGAGATGTCAATGCCGTGGATCGCATCCATCGTCCGGAAAAGACTAGGAAGGACTGTCTTGATCTGCTCCCCACCAAGCTCATCGAGGAAGTCACCCCGAGCACGATTGGATAGCGCAAAGAAGCCGACCTTGGTCTCCTTGAGTTCAAATATTTCAGGAATTGGAAGTTCATCAGATGCCCAGCCAGAGGCGATCTGGTCCTTCTTGTAGTCCTCTCCATGATTACCAAAACGGGCCACTACCTGTTTGCCATCGAGCGACAAGGCGTAGGCCTGTGACCAATCACCACCAGAGAGGCTGGTTACGTCGCCGGCTCGGTCACCGAAATGTTCGTGGATGAAGGCTTGTACTTCACTCTGATTGAGTTTCTCAGTCGTCACTGCGTGTCCTACTTATGTGGCTCTTCGCGTTGAACTGGGGAGTGTGACGTAGGGAAGTATCCGCGAACGCGGCCAGGGGTCCCGACATCGTTGAGGTTTCGTGACGACTTCAACGAGGAGGACCCCTGACGATGGACGACGCTACCGGTCTGGCTGAGGCGCTGTTGGGACTCGACGGGTTCGCGGTGTTGGCGGTGGAAGAGACCCCCTCCGAGGTGATCGTCACCGTCGAGACGACGGCTGACTTCGTCGGGTGTCCCAGCTGTGGTGTTCGTGCGCTGGCCAAGGACCGCGTCAGGGTCGACATCAGGGACCTGCCCTGCTTCGGGCGTCCGGCCCGTCTGGTCTGGCTGAAGCGCCG
>JARLGS010000909.1 GCA_031292695.1 Mycobacterium sp.
GTCGAAATGCAGGACCGCGATGCGGCCGTGGTCGCGGTAGAGGGAGCGCAGAATCGGCAGCGCAATCGTGTGGTCCCCACCGAGGGTCAGGATGGAACTGCCGCCCGTGCGCAGCGCCGTCACCTCGGTGTCGATGGTCTCGATCGCTTCGTTGATGTTGAACGGGTTCACCCCGATGTCACCGGCGTCGGCGACTTGCTGATTGCCGAAGGGGAAAACGTCGAGCGCCTGGTTGTAGGGCCGCAGCAACTTCGACGCCGCACGAATGTGGCCGGGGCCGAATCGGGCACCCGGACGGTACGACACGCCGGAGTCGAATGGCACGCCGAGAATGGTGACGTCCGGCGAGGTCACCTGGTCGAGACGCGGTACGCGGGCAAAGGTCGCCGGCTCGGCATAGCGCGGGAACCGGCTCGCATCGACCTGACCGACGATCTCGCGGCCGTCTGGTGCGGTGGTCTTGATGTACCGGTCGAAGTTCATCGTTTCGGCTCCCGTGTGGTGTCGTGTGGCTTGGGTCTCATTGTTTCCGGCGGTATGATTGTTGTCAACATGTGTTTCCCAGGAGGAATCTTGAGCGGTTCACCGGCAACGCAACTGACCATCGCGGCACGGCTGAAAGCTGCGCGCAGCGCCAAACGCATGACCCTGGACGAGCTTGCCGCAGCCAGCGGCGTGACCAAGGGCTACCTGTCGAAAGTCGAACGCGGGCAGTCCAACGCGTCGGTCGCCGCCCTCATCCGCATCTGCGAAGCGCTCGAGTTGCAGGTCGGGTCACTGTTCGGCGAAACGCCGGTCGGCGAGGTCGTCCGCGCCGGCGAGTATCCCCGAATCGAGTTCGGCGGGGAGCAGATGATCGAGTTTCAGCTGACTCCGAGCAACGAGCGGCGACTGCAGGTGTTGATGAGCGACATCGCCCCGGGTGGCGGGAGCGGGACCGACACCTACTCCCTGCCCGCCGAAGTGGAGTTCGCCATGGTCATCGAAGGCCGGCTGCATATCGATTTCATGGATGGCAATGTCAGTCGTGTCACCCTCGAGAAAGGCGATGCGCTGACCTTTGACGCTGACCGTCCGCATTCTTTCCACGCCGATTCACGATCCGGCGCAAAGGTGTTGTGGGTCCTGATTCCCGCCCTGGAGCACCGACGTCTCGCTGATACCTGAAGATGCCCACGATCGAGTAATGCCTCACTCGATGCTTGGACTATGGGCCGGCATCCCGGTTAGCAACATCAGTTTCCTAGTTCACTCCGAGTGTTGACAGATGCGGTGATCTATCGCACCCTGTAACGCGAGTCACAAATCGCGTGGCGCGCCCTCCTCCCCACGGAGCTCCCCTTGGCCATCATCCAGGCCCGACGTCCAAGCGTCGTGCGCGCCATGAGTGCGCAAAAGTCCGTCGACGACATCGTCGCGGCGAACGAATCCACCGACGGTCCGCACCTCAAGCGTTCGATGGGATTCATCCACCTGACCGCACTGTCGATCGGCGCCACCCTCGGCACCGGAATCTTCGTCATCCTCGGCGCGGCCGTGCCTGAGGCCGGTCCTGCAGTCCTGATTTCCTTCCTCCTGGCCGCCGTCACCGCCCTGTTCTCGGCGTTGTCGTACGCCGAACTCGCGGGCACCATCCCCGTCTCCGGGAGCTCGTACTCCTACGCATACGCCACCATGGGTGAATTCTGGGCCTGGGTGTGCGGCTGGTGTCTGATGCTCGAATACGGTGTGTCCGTCGCGGCCGTCGCCGTCGGCTGGGGCGGGTACATCAACACGCTGCTCCGCCAGTTGCTCGGCGTCGAACTGCCGGCCGCCATCACCGCCGCACCGGGCGAAGGGGGCGTCATCAACCTGCCGAGCATCGCGATCGTGGTACTGGCATCGATCCTGCTGCTCAAAGGCGCATCGGAATCCGCGACCGTCAACACCGCGATGGTCCTCCTGAAGTGCATCGTGCTGGTCTTCTTCTGCGTCGTCGCCTTCACCGCCTTCAAGGCCAGCAACCTGACACCGTTCATGCCGCTCGGTTTCCTCGGGGTCTCCGCCGCCGCTTCGCAGGTCTTCTTCTCCTACATCGGCTTCGACGCGGCATCCACCGCAGGCAACGAGGCCAAGAATCCGAGGCGCGACCTGCCGCGCGCGATCATGGCCTCGCTGGTGATCGTCACCGTGCTGTACCTCGCGGTCGCCCTGGCGGCCCTCGGCGCCATGCGCTGGACCAAATTCAGTGCAGACGAAGGCGCCACCCTGGCCGTTGCACTCAGTGGGATCACCAGCAGTAACGTGCCGGCCATCATTCTGTCGATCGGGGCCGTCATCGCCATCGCAAGCGTCGTCCTCGCCGTCCAGTACGGGCAGACCCGCATCCTGTACACGATGGCCGTCGACGGCCTGGTGCCGGCGCTGTTCGCCAAGATCAACCCGAAGACGTTCGTGCCGACCTGGAACATCGTCATCTGCGGGGTCGTCGTCTCGTTGCTGGCCGGCTTCATCTCGCTCGGAGAACTCGCCAACGCCACCTCGATCGGATGCCTCTTCGCCTTCGCGCTGGTCAACATCGCGGTCATCATCCTGCGCCGCACCCGCCCCGATCTCGATCGCACGTTCCGGCTGTGGCTGTTCCCCGTCGCGCCCATGTTGGGCTTCGGATTCTGCTGCTACCTGATGTGGGCGCTGCCCGACGCGACATGGGTCGCGTTCGGCATCTGGGGCGCCATCGGCCTCGCGATCTACTTCGGGTACAGCATCCGCAAGTCGAAGTTGCGAGTGGATGCTGCCTAGATGATCACCGTCGGTATGTTCCAGGGTCCCCAGGAATCCGGGACCGTCGCCGAACATCTCAGCGCCATCGGGTCGGCAGCCGGCGTCGCCGCCGCCGCCGGCTGTCGGATCGTCATCACCCCCGAGATGTCGGCCACCGGCTACAACATCGGGACGGCCATCGCCGAACGCGCCGAACCAGCCGACGGCCCGATCTTCCAGAAGGTTCGCGAGATTGCCCGCGACACCGGTGTCGCTATCGTCTACGGCTATCCCGAGGCCGGACCCGGCAAACCGTACAACAGCGTGCACGTCGTCGGCCGGGACGGCGAATCCCTGGCGAACTACCGAAAGACCCATCTCTACGGCTTCGACCGGGACTACTACACCCCGGGTCCGCAGTGGATCACCCAGTTCGAGTTGGACGGCATCACCTGCGGACTGTTGATCTGCTACGACATCGAATTCCCGGAGAACGCCCGCGCCCACGCCGATGCCGGCACCGAATGGCTTATCGTCCCCACCGGACTCATGGAGCCATATGGCTTCGTCGCGACGCATATCGTCCCGGCCCGCGCCTACGAAAGCCAGATGTTCCTGTCATATGTCAACCGCACCGGGGTCGAGAACGGCCTCGAATACTGCGGTCTGAGCTGCACCGTCGCGCCCGACGCGAACGAACTGAGTCGCGGTGGTAAAGCCGAGCAGCTGCTCATCACCCACATCGATCGGGGTGCGGTAGCCGCGTCCCGCGCAGTCAACACCCATCTCAGCGATCGCCGCCGAGACCTCTACTAGGAGAATCACGTCCCGATGACTGCCCACTCATCAATCGCCGAAACCTCGTTGTCAGACCAGCCGAGTTCCACGAAGTCGTCCGAAAAGCCGATAACGATGTTCGGCCCGGATTTCCCCTTCGCGTACGACGATTACGTGGCCTCGTCAGCCGGCCTGGGCTCGATTCCGGCCGCCCGCTACGGCACCGAGGTCGCGATCGTCGGCGGCGGATGCGCCGGCATCACCGCCGCCTACGAATTGATGAAGATGGGCCTGAAACCCGTCATCTACGAAGCCGACCAGATCGGCGGTCGCATGCGTTCGATCCCGTTCGAGCACGCCCCGGACGCTGTGGCCGAAATGGGTGCGATGCGGTTCCCGCCCACCTCCACCACGCTCTACCAATACTTCGACAAGGTCGGTATCGAGACGATCGAGTTCCCGAACCCCCTGGCGGGCGCAACACCCAGCACTGTCGTCGACCTCAAGGGCCAGACCTACTACGCCGAGAAGCTCGCCGACCTGCCGCAGACCTTCACTGACGTCGCCGACGCATGGCGACAGACGCTCGAGGACGGTGCAGACCTGCACGCGATCCAGGACGCCATCCGCGAGCGTGACACCCAGGCGCTCAAATCGGCTTGGGGCAAGCTCGTTCGCGAGCTCGATGACGAAACCTTCTGGGGCTTCCTGACCAAGTCGCACCATTTCAAGTCGTTCGAATTGCGCGAGATCTTCGGCAAGGTCGGATTCGGCACCGGCGGTTGGGATACCGACTATCCGAGTTCGATGCTCGAAATCCTGCGCGTGGTCCTCACCGAGGCCGACGACAACCACCGCGGTGTCGTGGGCGGCTCACAACAGCTCCCGCTGCGGCTGTGGAAGCGTTCACCGGAACGTCTCGCCCACTGGCCGGCCGGCACCTCGCTCGAATCGCTGCACGCTGGCAAAACGCGTGGTGCGGTCACCGACATTCGGCGCACCCACCCCAACCGCTACACGATCACCGACGCCCAGGGTGAAACCCGCACGTACGACGCGGTCATCGTCACCGCCCAGTCGTGGATGCTGCTCAACAACATTCGCTGCGACGACGACTTGTTCCCGCCGAACGTGTGGTCAGCCATCGAACAGACGCACTACATGGGTTCGTCGAAAGTGTTCGTCTTGGTCGACCGCCCGTTCTGGAAGGACAAAGACGCGCAGGGCCGCGATGTGATGTCGATGACGCTCACCGACCGGATGAGCCGTGGCACCTACTTACTCGACCAGGGGCTCGACGGCAACGGCACCGAAAAGCCCGGCGTCATCTGCCTGTCGTACACCTGGGAAGACGACTCACGGAAGATCGTCCCGCTCAGCGCCACCGAACGCATGGACCTGATGCTCAAATCGCTCCAGGCCATCTACCCGGACGTCGACATCCGCAGCCACATCATCGAGACGCCGAAGACGGTGTCGTGGGAGATCGAGCGCAACTTCATGGGCGCGTTCAAGGCGAACCTGCCGGGTCACTACCGGTATCAGGAGATGCTGTACACCCATTTCATGCAGCGTGACTTCGACGACCGTCATCGCGGCATCTACCTTGCGGGCGACGACATCTCGTGGACGGCGGGTTGGGCCGAAGGTGCGATCACCACTGCACTCAACGCGGTGTGGGCCGTGATGGACCAGCTCGGTGGGTCGACGTCCGCGACGAACCCGGGTCCGGGCGACGTCTTCGACATGATCGCCCCGATCCGGCTGACTGACGAGATCTAGCGTCCGGTAACGGTTTCTGAACCCGCGGCGGCGGTCTTGCGCGTACGCACGCACCCGCAAGACAGCCCCGCGAGTGGCTGTTCGCGGTGAAAGCGGCTGGGCTGCAGGATGTTCAGGCGATATGGCGGGTGCGGTGATTGGGCCCGCCGCGGCTGCGCATGACAGCGCCGGACTGTACCAGCATGCTGTGCACCGACCCGTATGACTTGCCGGATGTGGCCATCAGCGACCGGATACTGGCGCCGCCCTCATAGGCGCTGCGCAGCTGGGTCATCATCTGGTCGCGAGATGTCTTGGATTGCTTCATCACCGGTCCCCTGACTGTCCCCCGGCACTACGCCGGACTGACGGTCCCCAGCGTAGAAACAGCGGTCGCCCGGCGCGGGCGAATCGGCGAAATGCGTCAGGCCAATTCGATGAGGTCGCGGTAGGTGTCCGACCAGAAGTCCTCGGTGGCATCGGGCAGCAGCAGCACACGCTGCGGATTGAGGGCTTCGGCAGCGCCCGGGTCGTGCGTCACCAGCACGACTGATCCGGCGTAACTGCGCAATGCGTCCAGCACCTGTTCACGCGATGCCGGGTCAAGGTTGTTGGTCGGCTCGTCGAGCAGCAGCACGTTCGCCTTCGATGCGACCAGGCCGGCCAACGCCAGACGGGTCTTCTCACCACCGGACAGCGTCCCCGCCGGCTGATCCAGCTGCGGGCCCGTGAACATGAACGCGCCCAACAGCCCTCGCAGATCCTGCTCACCGCTGTCCGGCGCGGCATGCCGGATGTTCTCCCACACCGTCGCGGCGTTGTCGAGAGTGTCATGCTCCTGCGCGAAGTAGCCGATCTTGAGGCCATAGCCCGGTTCGATACCACCCGCATCGGCCGTCTCGACACCAGCCAGCAGCCGCAGCAGCGTCGTTTTACCAGCACCGTTCAGGCCGAGCACGACCACGCGTGAACCACGGTCGATCGCCAAGTCGACCCCGGTGAAGATCTCCAGGGATCCGTAGGTCTTGGTCAGTCCCTTGACGATCAGCGGGGTCTTGCCACACGAATCCGGCGTCGGGAACTTGATGCGCGCCACCTTGTCAGCCACCCGCTCGGCGTCGAGCTCGGCGATCATCCGTTCTGCGCGACGCAGCATGTTTTGTGCGGCAACAGCTTTGGTGGCCTTGGCGCCCATCTTGGCCGCCTGGGCCCGCAGCGCGCCGGCCTTCTTCTCGGCATTCGCCCGCTCGCGGCGGCGGCGCTGCTCGTCGGTGGCGCGGGCGTCCAGGTACTTCTGCCAGCCCATGTTGTAGACATCGGCCTCGCCGCGCACGGCGTCCAGGAACCAGACCCGGTTGACCACGTCGGAGAGCAGCTCGACGTCGTGGCTGATCACCACCAGGCCGCCCGTGTGGCTCTGCAGGAACGTGCGCAGCCAGCCGATGGAGTCGGCGTCGAGGTGGTTGGTCGGCTCGTCCAGCAACAGGGTGGTGTTGGACCCGGAACCCTCCGACGCCGCGAACAGGATGCGGGCCAACTCGATTCGGCGGCGCTGACCACCGGAGAGGGTGCGCAGCGGCTGCGTCAGCACGCGGTCCGGCAGACCCAAGCTGGCACAGATCCGGCCCGCATCACTCTCGGCGGCATACCCGCCCAGGGCCGAAAACCGCTCCTCCAGTTGGCCGTACCGGCGCACCGCCTTGTCCCGCGCGGCGTCGTCGACGACCTCGGCCATGATCGCCTGCTGCTTCTCCAGATCGGCGAGCAGGGTGTCCAGCCCGCGGGCCGACAGCACCCGGTCGCGGGCCAGCACCTCCAGATCGCCTTCCTTCGGATCCTGTGGCAGGTAACCGATTTCACCGATCCGTTCGACCGAGCCGGCGTAGGGCTGACTCTCACCGGCCAGAATCCGTAGAGTCGTGGTCTTGCCGGCGCCGTTGCGACCGACCAGGCCGATCCGGTCACCCGGCTGAATCCGCAGCGCCGAACCTTCAAAGGACAGCAGCGTGCGCGCTCCGGCGCGGACCTCCAGGTCCGTTGCGGTGATCACGCTGCACTCTCCTATCCTGGGGCGCGCCCTATGCGGCGCCCCTTATGGTCACTTGTCGTCAGTGAAGACCGCGGGTCGTTTCTCGGCGCGCGCGGCAACCGCCTCTTCGAAGTTGGCGGTGAGCAGTCGGATGAAGAGCTGACCCAGGCCTTCGGCCTGCATATGGCTCTCCAGACTACCGGCGTCCAGTCCACTCCAGAGACTCCGCTTGGTCAACTCGATTCCCGGGCGGGAGAACGACCCGATGCGCTCGGCCATGTCGAAGCATGTCTGGAGCAACTCGTCGTCCGGCACGGAGCGTGATACCAGGCCGATCCGTTCCGCCTCGACAGCGTCGATGTCCCGGCCCGTGAGCATCGCCTCGAACGCCCGGGACGTGCCGACGGCGCGCGGCAGCAGGTACGAAAGGCCCAGTTCGCTGGCAGTCAGGCCGTTGTTGATACCCGCCGCGCGGAAGTAGGCCCCCTGGCCCGCCACCCGAATGTCGCAGGCCAGGGCCAGACAGAGACCCCCGCCGATCGCGGCGCCGTTGACCGCGGCGATCACCGGCTGATGCAGTTTGCGCAGCGCCAGGATGACGTCATCGAGGACCTCCATGGAGCGCAGCGCGAAGGTCGGGCGGGTCAGCCCGGCTACATGCGGCACCGAGCCGGCCGACTTGTGGTCGGCCCCGGACGAGAACCCGCGACCGGCGCCGGTGAGGACGACTGCCCGCACGTCGTTGTCGTGGGTGATCTCGTCCAATGCCGATTTGAGCGGCACCATGACATCGAAAGCCATGGAGTTCATGCGCTCGGGACGGTTCAGGGTGACCAACGCCACGCCGGGGCGTGGCCGGTCGACGAGTACCAGTGGGGTTTGTTCGCTCACGCCCTGCACGCTAGCGGGTGCGATTCGTCACACCGCCAGTAGTGCAGCTGCTTTGCTCAGACGTCGGTGGTACCGCTCTGGTCCGCCAGGGCGGCCTCGATGTCGAACTGCTTGATCTGGGTGATCACCTCGTCGAGCTGATTCGCCGCCAGCATGCCCGAGTGCCGGAAGACCAACTGGCCCTTCTTGAACGCCATCAGGGTCGGGATGGCCTGGATCTCGGCCGCGCCGGCCAGACCCTGCTCGGCCTCGGTGTCGACCTTGGCGTGGAACACATCGGGGTGCTTCTCGGACGATGCAGTGAAGGTTGGAGCGAACGCCCGGCACGGCCCGCACCATGACGCCCAGAAATCCACCAACACGATGTCGTTGTCGCTGATGATGCCGTTGAATTCGGCTGCGGTGATGTCCTTGGTGCTCACGCTTCTCCCAACATTGCGATATACCTGCTTGTTCCCAGTACGTGGTCAGCTCAACCGGACCAGCGCGCCGGTCGCGTCGTAGCCATTGAACCCGCCACCGTGCCGGTTCGCAGCGGGTTCACCAACCCGGGCAGGCCCGCAGCTCGAGCCAGTCAGCGCAACGTCGCCAGCGCACTGGCTGCGTCGTAACCGGCGAATCCGTCGAGGGTCCCGCTACGCAGCCGGTTCACCCAACCCGGGTCGGCCAACAGCGCCCGACCGATGGCGACCATGTCGAATTCGCCGGCCTCGTACTGCTCCACTAATTGGTCGACCGGTCCC
The DNA here is from genome assembly GCA_031292695.1 of Mycobacterium sp. Classification (GTDB taxonomy): domain Bacteria; phylum Actinomycetota; class Actinomycetes; order Mycobacteriales; family Mycobacteriaceae; genus Mycobacterium. Next base: position 8,944 of record JARLGS010000909.1, read on the forward strand.
GGCTCGATGAACTGCCCCGGCTTTTCGGACCTGAATGCGGTCTGCAGACCTACCGAGCCCACCGCGATGACTGGCGTACCGGTGACCTTCTTGGTCCAGCCGGCCAGGGACAAGGCGGGATCAGCGTCAGGGAACGCCGGCACGTAGTGCCGGCGGGTCGACGGATGTAGCGCATCGACACCGGCATCGACCAACGGCGCCAACAGTTCCTGGAGCTGGATCGGATCGTCGGCGATGGTTGCCGAATAGTCCGAGCCTTTCCACTGTGAGAACCGGTAGATGATCGGGAAATCCGGACCGACCGCGGCGCGCACCGCAGCGATCACCTCAGCCGGGAATCGAGTCCGGTTCTCAACCGAGCCGCCGTATTCGTCGGTACGCAGATTGGTTCGTTCCCAAAAGAATTCGTCGAGCAGATAACCGTGCGCCCCATGCAGTTCGACCGCGTCGAAGCCGACTTCGCGAGCATTGCGGGCCGCCTCGGCGTACAACTGCGCGACAGCCGGAAGCTCGTCGGCGCTCAGCGCCCGACCCACCGGCTCGCCGGCGCCGTTGACACACGACGGGCTGACCGCGAGCACGCCGTCGCGGTCGCCA
>JARLGS010000910.1 GCA_031292695.1 Mycobacterium sp.
CCGCGCGGGTGGCGGGTTTTACCACCAGTTCGTGTATGCCCGACAGCAGTGCCTGTACCAATCGGTAACGCAGCGCACCGACCCGGGCCCGGGTCGCCTCCAACTCACCCACCGCGACCCGCGCCGCGGCGGCCATCGCCACCGCACCGGCGACATCCGGTGTGCCAGAACGCACATCGCGTTCCTGGCCGCCGCCGTGCAACAGCGGGACGCAGGCGACGTCGCGGCGCAGCAGCAGCGCCCCGACCCCGGTGGGACCGCCGAACTTGTGCGCCGCCACGCTCATCGCGGACAACCCGCTGGCGGCGAAATCAACCGACACCGCGCCGACCGCCTGGATCGCGTCGCTGTGCACGGGAACACCGAATTCAGCTGCGATACCGGCCAATTCAGCGACCGGCTGAATGGTGCCGACTTCGTTGTTGGCCCACATCACGCTGACCAGCGCGACATCGTCGTGAGTTTCGAGGACCTCGCGCAACGCCGCGGGTGACACCGCACCACGGGCGTCGACCGGCAGCCAGGTCACCTGCGCACCTTCGTGCTCGACCAGCCACTCGCCGGCGTCCAGCACCGCGTGGTGCTCGATCGGCGAGGTCACGATGCGCCGGCGCTGCGGCGACGAATCACGGCGGGCCCAGAAGATGCCCTTGACCGCCAGGTTGTCGCTCTCGGTACCGCCCGCGGTGAAGATCACCTCGGATGGCCGGGCCCCCAACTGCTGGGCCAGGGTCTCGCGAGCCTCCTCCATACGGCGCCGCGCGGCCCGCCCGGTGGTGTGCAGCGAGGAAGCGTTGCCGCCGGCCGCCAGAACCGCTGCCATCGCCTCGATGGCAGCGGGGTGCATCGGGGTGGTGGCGGCGTGGTCCAGATATGCGGGGCTCATGGCCTGTCCAGGATACCGGCCAGGCCAAACCGGTCAGGCGGCCAGCGCGTGCCCGTGAACAGCGGCGACAGGCATCGGACCGCATTCGTGCACCGCGGCCTGGCAGCGACCGGCCAGATCGCGACGGTCAGCACCGGGCAACTGGAGCGACTGCACCTTGATGTGACACACCGTCAGGCGCGCCGTGATGACCCGCTTGATCGAGGTCAGCAGCGAGTCGTCGCCGATGAACGCCGGGATGGTCGACTGAGCCCCGTCCCGGTGCCGATAGGTCAGCTGCAGGGGCTGGACCGGGCGTCCGGTGTCCACCGCAGCCTGGAACATCGCCGGCGCGAAGGTGCCGTGCCCGAGACCGCACCAGGTGGTGCCCTCCGGGAACGCCACCACCGTCTGCCCGGCGGTCAGCCGGTCGGCGACGGTCCGGACCACGTCAGGCAGGCGGCGCAGGCTGTGCCGGTCGATGGGAATGACCTTCAGCAGCCGAGCGACAGCCCCGAGGGCCGGCCACTCGATCAGGTCGGCCCGCGCCACGAACGACCCGGGCATCACCGCACCGATGACGAAGATGTCGACCCACGACACGTGGCCGGCGACCACCAGCACGCCGCTGAGGTTGCGGATGGGCCCACCGGAGACGGAGATCCGCACACCCAGGCAACGCAGCATCAGCCGGCAGTACAGCCGCTGAATCCGGGAGCGGCCCGGCAGCGGGACCGCCAGCAGCGGCAGCGCGGGCAGCAGCAGGACCGTCATGACCAGCCGGACCGTGGTGCGCAGCGCGACCACCACCGGACGGCTGATCTGTGCGGCGTCCACCCGGATGCAGCTGGCGTCGCAGGACGCCTTCGGCAGCCAGGAGTGCTCTTGCCTGGTCACTGTTCGGCAGCCTGTTCGGTCGCCTGCGCCGCGGAGCGCAGCCGCTTGAGGTAGCGGACGTCGGCCTCGCGCTTGTCCAGCAGGGCTGGGAAGTCACCGACGCCGAAGTCCGGGTCGTACGCCGGGTCGCCGCACACCTTGGCGCCCAGGCGCAGGTAGCCGCGCATCAGCGGCGGCACCGACACGCGCTGCGGCGGGTCGATGTCGTCGAGCAGCTTGCCGTCGATGATCACCGGGCGGTACGGGCGCACCGTGTACTCGGAGGCGTGCCGGCGGTTGACGAAGTCGCGAACGCCGCGGATCTGGGTGGCCGGCGGTTCGTCGGGGCTGCCCTGGATCGGCACCGACACACAGCCGGTGACGTAGTCGTAGCCGCTGTGGTCCAGGTAGGCGAGGATGCCGCCCCACATCAGCAGCACGACGGCGCCGTTACGGTGGTCGGCGCGCACCACGGCGCGCCCCATCTCGACCAGCGACGGCCGCAGGATGTCCAACTCGCTGACGTCGAATTCGGTTGCGGTGTAAAGCCCGCCGGCCGCAATGGCACCCGGCGGCGGCAGCATGCGGTAGCAGCCCACGTACTCACCGGTGTTGTCTTCGCGGACCAGTAGGTGGTCGCAGAACTCGTCGAACCGGTCGGCATCCCGGCCGCTCTCGAATCCCGGGCTGTCGTCGGTGAGCGTGTAACCCGGCTCGGAGGTGAACACCTGGTGGCGCAGCCGCTGCGCGGCCTCGATGTGTTCCCGGTCGGCGGACAGCAGCAGCGTGTAGCGCGGTGTGTCGGTCGAAGAAGTGGTGTCGTCGGGGGCGATGAGTACAGAACTAGTGCTCATGATCTGCACGGTGACTGAGCCGTTGGGCGCGATGGCATCAATCACGTAACGCGTTGATGTCCGGTTGCGAAACATCGTGGTCAGTTAGATTCGGCGCATGATGCCCCGATGAGGAGCCGCGCCGCGATCGTTCGAGCGGCCGGCGGTGCCTGGTCAGTGGAGGAATTCGAGCTCGATCCACCGCGCGCTGGTGAGGTGCTGCTGCAGATGGCGGCAGCCGGGCTGTGCCATTCCGACGATCACATCCGCACCGGCTTCCTGGCCGCGCCGAAAGGCGCGGCGGGGCCTGCGATACCGCCCATGCCGCCGACGATCGGTGGCCACGAGGGCTCAGCCGTGGTGCTCGAGGTCGGTCCGGGTGTCAGCCGGTTCTCCCCCGGCGATCACGTGGTGACGTCGTTTCTGGCCGTATGTGGGAAGTGCCGTTGGTGCACAAGCGGTATGGAGTTTCTGTGTGACACCGGCGCGGGCACCTTGGTGCCCGGCATGCCCACTGACGGCACGTTCCGCCATCACACGCTCGACGGCGAAGACCTGCGGCACACCTCGAAGATCGGCGCTTTCGCCGAACACACTGTGGTGGCCGCGGATTCGCTGGTGAAGATCGACCCGCAGTTACCACTGGTGCCCAGTGCGCTGCTGTCCTGCGCCGTACCCACCGGCTACGGGTCGTCGGTGCACCGGGCCGCGGTCCGCGCCGGCGACACCGTCGTGGTCATCGGGGCCGGCGGGATCGGAACTGCGGCCATTCAGGGTGCACATCTGGGCGGGGCGGAGCGGGTCATCGCGGTCGACCCGGTTGCCTTCAAGCGGGAATCCGCAGTCGGTTTCGGCGCCACCCACACCGCGCCGACGGTCGCCGAGGCTCTCAAGTTGGTGCGAGACCTGACGCGCGGTGTGATGGCCGATTCCGTGGTGCTGTCTCCGTCGGAGATCTGTGACGGCGACGTCGCCGGTGCGCTGTCATTGACCCGCAAGGGCGGCACTTGCGTGCTCACCGGGATGGCGACACCCTCGGCCGGGGCCGTGCAACTGGACCTGCAGGACTTCATCCTGATGAACAAGAACCTGTGCGGCACCCTGTTTGGATCGTGTAATCCGACCACCGAAATCCCGGCGCTGGCAAGGCTTTATCAGGATGGTCAGTTGAAGCTCGACGAGATGATCACCCGGCGCTACCGGCTGGACGACATCAACGACGCCTTCGACGACCTGTTGGGCGGCCGGGTGATCCGCGCCGTCATCGATTTCACCGCCGAACGGCCAGTTATTGCACGGAAATTCGAAGAATGCGTGCAATAACTGGCCATTCGCGTCGGTTACCCGATGCCTCTGGCGATCAGCTTGGTCTCCAGATACTCCTCGAAGCCGGCCAGCCCCATCTCGCGGCCAATACCAGACTGCTTGTAGCCGCCGAACGGTGCGTCCATGGCGTACCAGACCCCGCCATTGACGTTGATGGTCCCGGTCCGCAGCCGGGATGCCACCCAGTCCACGCGATCCGGATCCGCACCGACCACGGCGCCGGACAGGCCATACGGCGAGTCGTTCGCGATGCGCACGGCGTCGGCGTCGCCGTCGTGGGCCAGCACCGTCAGCACGGGCCCGAAAATCTCCTCACGGGCCACCCTGGCATCGTTGGTCAGCCCGGCAATCACCGTCGGCTCGATAAAGAAACCGGTAGCCCGATGCGCTGGGCGGCCACCACCGCAACCGAAGCGGCCGCCCTCCGCAAGCGCCAGTTTCAGATAGTCCTCGACCCGGTCCCGCTGCTTGGCCGAGATCAGCGGGCCGCACAACGTGGACGGGTCGGTCGGATCACCGAAACCGATGCCGGACATGCCTTTTGATGCGACGGCCACTGCTTCTTCGTAACGGTCCCGCGGCACCAGCAGCCGGGTGGTGAAGGCGCAGCCCTGCCCGGCGTGCACGGCCACACCGGCAGCCGCGGCCGCACAGGCGGCGGGCAGGTCAGCGTCGTCCAGCACGATGTAGGCGGACTTGCCGCCGAGTTCCAGGAACACCTTCTTGATGGTCTGCGACGCCGCCGCCATCACTGCCCGACCGGTTGCCGTCGACCCCGTGAACGACACCAGATCGACCCGCGGATCCGCGGTGAGTCGAGCCCCGATCCGATGATCGGCGGAGGTCACAATATTGACCACACC
>JARLGS010000911.1 GCA_031292695.1 Mycobacterium sp.
ACCATGGTCGAACGCGGCGTGGACACTGTGGTCATGGAGGTGTCGAGCCATGCGCTGGCCTTGGGCCGGGTGGACGCGCTGCGGTTCGCCGTCGGCGGGTTCACCAACCTGTCGCGCGACCACCTCGACTTCCATCCGACCATGCAGGACTACCTGGACGCCAAAGCCCGCCTCTTCCAACCGGATTCACCCAACCACGCGGCGGTGTCCGTGGTGTGCGTGGACGACGAAGCCGGCCGGCAGATCGCCGCCCGGGCCGTCGATCCCGTGACGGTGAGCACCACGGGTGCGGCCGCGTGGACCGCCACCGACATCGAGGCGGACTTCAACCCTGGCAATGGGGCTGGGCAGCAGTTCACCGCGGTCGGGCCCGACGGTGCCGGCCACCGGCTGCGGATCGGGCTGCCCGGCGGTTACAACGTCGCCAACGCGATGTTGGCCGTCGCGCTGCTCGACGCGGTCGGCGTCTCCCCGGAACAGGCCGCGCCCGGATTGGCCGCCGCCAGCGTGCCGGGCCGGCTGCAGCCGATCGACCGCGGGCAGGATTTCCTGGCGCTGGTCGACTACGCCCACAAACCCGGTGCGCTGGAGGCGGTGCTGCAGACTCTGCGCCCGCAGACCCGGGGCCGGCTGGCGGTCGTGTTCGGCGCCGGTGGCAACCGCGACGCCGGTAAGCGCGAGCCGATGGGCCGGGTCGCGGCAGCACTGGCGGACCTGGTCGTGATCACCGACGATAACCCGCGCGATGAGGACCCCGATCTGATCCGCGCCGCCATCGCCGCAGGTGCGAGCGGCGGAGCGGCCCGAGTGGTGGAGATCGGCGACCGGCGGGCGGCCATCGACTTCGCCGTCGGCTGGGCTCGCGCCGGTGACACCGTGCTCATTGCCGGCAAGGGCCACGAGTCGGGACAGACCCGGGCCGGGCAGACCCGCCCGTTCGATGATCGCGACGAGTTGGCCGCTGCTCTGGATGCGGTTGGCCTGGATACCGCTGCTTCGGATGCCGGGGAGGCCCGCCCGTGATCAATCTGACCCTGGCGCAGATCGCCGACATCGTCGGCGGCGAACTGGCCGACATCACCGCCGAGGCTGCCGCGGCGACCTGGGTGACCGGAACCGTCGAATTCGACTCGCGCGCCGTCACCCCGGGCGGTCTGTTCCTGGCGCTGCCGGGCGCGCGGTCGGACGGGCACGGTTTCGCCGCGGGCGCGGTGGCCGCCGGTGCGGTTGCCGTGTTGGCGGCACGGCCGGTCGGAGTGCCCGCGATCGTGGTGAAACCGGCTGCCGGACAGGTCGACTCGTCGTCGGGTGCCCTTGAGCACGACACCGACGGCTCGGGTGCCGCGGTCCTGGCCGCCCTGGGCAAGCTGGCCCGCGCGGTCGCCGACCGGTTGGTGGCCGAGGGACTGCGGATTATCGGGGTCACCGGCTCGTCGGGCAAGACGTCGACCAAGGACCTGTTGGCCGCGGTGCTGGCTCCGCTCGGCGAGGTGGTCGCGCCGCCGGGGTCCTTCAACAATGAGCTCGGGCATCCGTGGACCGTGCTGCGGGCCACGCCCGACACCGACTTCCTGGTGCTGGAGATGTCGGCACGACATCCCGGCAACATCGCCGCCCTCGCCGCGATCGCGCCGCCGTCGATCGGCGTGGTGCTCAACGTCGGCACCGCCCATCTCGGCGAATTCGGCTCCCAGGCTGTCATTGCGATAACGAAATCTGAACTGCCCCAAGCTGTTCCGTCATCCGGTGTGGTCGTGCTCAACGCCGACGACAGCGCGGTGGCGGAGATGGCGCAGACGACCGCGGCGCGGGTCGTTCGCGTGTCGCGGTCACCGGGCGCCGACCTCTGGGCCGGTGACGTCACCCTCGACGAACTGGCCCGGCCGCGCTTCGCCCTGCATGCCGGCGATCAGCACGTCGACGTCGCATTGGCCGTCCACGGTGATCACCAGGTGTCCAACGCGCTGAGCGCGGCCGCCGTCGCGCTCGAGTGCGGCGCGAGCCTGCAGCAGGTGGCCGACGCGCTCGCCGGCGCCGGGCCGGTCTCCAAACACCGCATGCAGGTCAGCACCCGGGCGGACGGTGTGGTGGTGGTGAACGACGCTTACAACGCCAACCCTGACTCGATGCGGGCGGGCCTGAAGGCGCTGGCCTGGATGGCCAAGTCTGCCCGCGCCGAGTCCGGCGAACCCGTGCGTAGCTGGGCGGTGCTGGGCGAGATGGCTGAACTGGGTGACGACGCGATCGCCGAGCATGACAGCATCGGTCGACTGGCCGTGCGTTTAGATGTGTCACGACTGGTCGTCGTCGGAACCGGGAGGGCTATGGGCGCCATGCAACACGGCGCGGTGATGGAAGGTTCGTGGGGCAGCGAGGTTTCGCCGGTGCCCGACGCTGACGCCGCGCTGGATTTGCTGCGTGCCGAGCTGGCGCCCGGTGATGTCGTGCTGGTGAAGGCTTCCAACTCGGCGGGGCTGGGTGCGCTCGCCGAGGCCGTGGCGCGAGAAGGCGGGGAAGGGCAAGCATGATCCAGATCCTGTTCGCCGTCGGTATCGCGTTGGCGGTGTCGATCGTGCTGACGCCGGTGCTGATCCGGCTGTTCACGCGCCGGGGATTCGGCCACGAGATCCGTGAGGACGGTCCGGCCAGCCACCAGAAGAAGCGCGGTACACCGTCGATGGGCGGTGTGGCGATCCTGGCCGGCATCTGGTGCGGATACCTGGGCACTCACGTGGTGGGTCTGCTGGTGGACGGCGAAGGGCCGTCGGCATCGGGTCTGCTGGTGCTGGGTCTGGCGACGGTGCTGGGCTCCGTCGGCTTCATCGACGACCTGATCAAGATCCGGCGGTCCCGCAACCTCGGTCTGAACAAGACCGCCAAGACGGTCGGTCAGCTGGTGGCGGCGGTGCTGTTCGGCGCCCTGGTGCTGCAGTTCCGCAATGCGAACGGCTTGACGCCGGCCAGTGCCGGCCTGTCCTACGTGCGGGAGATCGCGACCGTCACCCTCGGCCCGCTGCTGTTCGTGCTGTTCACAGTGGTGCTGGTGAGCGCGTGGTCCAATGCGGTCAACTTCACCGACGGTCTGGACGGCCTGGCGGCCGGTGCCATGGCGATGGTTAGTGCCGCGTATGTGCTGATCACGTTCTGGCAGTACCGCAACGCCTGCGCGACCAGCCCGGGACCTGGCTGCTACAACGTGCGCGATCCGCTGGACCTGGCGCTGGTGGCGGCTGCGACGGCGGGCGCCTGCATCGGCTTCCTGTGGTGGAATGCGGCGCCGGCCAAGATCTTCATGGGTGACACCGGTTCGCTCGCCCTCGGCGGGATCATCGCCGGTCTGTCGGTGACCAGCCGGACCGAGACGCTGGCAGTGGTGCTCGGTGCGCTGTTCGTCGCCGAGGTGGCCTCGGTGGTGGTGCAGATTCTGGCGTTCCGGACCACCGGTCGCCGGGTGTTCCGGATGGCCCCGTTCCACCATCACTTCGAGTTGGCCGGCTGGGCCGAGACCACGGTGATCATCAGGTTCTGGCTACTCACCGCCATCGCGTGCGGTCTCGGCGTGGCACTGTTCTACAGCGAGTGGCTGTCAGCGGGCGGCCGCTAGTCGTCCGCTCCCAGCGGACCTTCAGTGTTCGGACTGTGGTGCCGCGGCGCGCTGTTAGGGTTCGCGCCATGACCGTCGCGAAATACCTGATTGGGCCTGCCGTCGTGGCGTCGAGTGCCGTGCTGATCGCGGGCTGTGGCGGATCCGGCAGCAAGCCCGGCGAGGCTGCGGCGAAGTACGACATCACGCGCGTCGGCGCCGTCAAGAGCAGCTTGCCCGCGGGCTTCGATCAGTTCGACATCCCCAAAGGCACCGTCACACAGGACAAGCTGGATGCCCCCGGCGTCGGTGGACTGACCACCACACCGCCGGCCGCCGTCAACCCGCCCGAATGCGCTTCGATGATCAAGCCGCTCGCCCCGGCCGGGGTCGGCGCCGAGACCGAGGGCTTCGTCGGCAGCCAGGACGCCCACACCATCGTGGTGATGGCCGCAAAGGCGGCCAAGACCGTCGGCGAGCTGGGGCACTCGGGCTGCGATCACATCACCGTCGATTCGCCCGACGGAATCAGCGCGACGGTCGACCGAATCCCCGGCCCCGATATCCCAGGTGCACAGACCATGGGCGTCCAGGCGCACATCACGGCCAACGCCAAGAACACCCAGGAAACGACGTACACCGCGGTGATGGGAGACCGGACCGTGGCCGTGGTGCAGGCCGACATCGATCCGCAGGTTGCCAAGGATCTGCTCGGCAAGGTGGTAGCTGCGCTGAAGGGCTGAGCGGCCCGGCCGCTGGTTTGGCGTTTGCGTTGTCGACGTCACAGCAATGCACCCATTCCGGCGACACGCGCCGGATGTGCCGCGCCCCGCGCAGGTGTCGGGGGAGGATTTTGGGGTGCAAGGGACGGTTGGGGTAGTTGTGGCGCTTGTGACCAATGGAAACAACGGGGTCAGGTAGTCGCGTGGCAGACATCCTTGCAAAGCTGCGCCGACGCAAAGACGACGCCGCCGACCCGCAGAGCGCCAACGGCGAGAAGCCGGCCGCCGGCGACGACGCCAGCAAAGACGGCACCGCGGACCAGCAGGACCCGGTTGCCGAGAAAACCGGCAAGGCCAACCAGCCGAAACGACAGGGCCCTCGGGCCCGCTTCGGGGTCTGGCTGAGCCGCCCGATGACGTCGTTCCACCTGGTGATCGCCGTGGCTGCCCTGCTCGTGACGCTCGGACTGACCATGGTGCTCTCGGCCTCAGGTGTGCACTCGTACGACGAGGACGGGTCGCCCTGGACGATCTTCGCCAAGCAGGTGCTCTGGACGGTCATCGGTCTGGTCGCCTTCTATGTTGCGCTGCGGATGCCCACCGCATTCATCCGGCGGATGGCGCTGCCCGGCTTCATCGTCAGCTTGATCCTGATCGCACTGGTCCTGGTGCCGGGTATCGGCCACCTGTCCAACGGTGCCCGCGGCTGGTTCGTCGTCGCCGGTTTCTCGATGCAGCCGTCCGAACTGACCAAAATCGGCTTCGCCATCTGGGGTGCGCACCTGCTGGCCACCCGCCGGATGGAGCACGCCGGATTGAAGGAACTGCTGTTTCCGCTGGTTCCGGCGGCCGTGCTGGCGCTCGGCCTGATCGTCGCTGAGCCCGACCTCGGGCAAACGGTGTCGGTCGGCATCGTCCTGCTCGGTCTGCTCTGGTATGCCGGGCTGTCGTTGAAGATCTTCGTCACGTCGCTGGCCGCGGCGGTGGCTGCCGCGGCGATGCTCGCGATGTCGGCCGGTTACCGATCGGACCGGGTGCGGGCGTGGCTGAGCCCCGACGACGACGTGCTGGGCATCGGTTACCAGTCCCGACAGGCGAAGTACGCGTTGGCCAACGGCGGCATGTTCGGTGACGGTCTGGGCCAGGGCACCGCCAAGTTCAACTACCTGCCCAATGCGCACAACGACTTCATCTTCGCGATCATCGGTGAGGAACTCGGGTTCATCGGTGCGGTGGGCACGCTGGGCCTGTTCGGCCTGTTCGCCTACACGGGCATGCGGATCGCCCGGCGCTCGGCTGACCCGTTCCTGCGACTGCTCACCGCCACCATCACGCTGTGGGTGGTCGGTCAGGTGTTCATCAACGTCGGCTATGTGCTCGGCCTGCTGCCGGTCACCGGCATTCAGTTGCCGCTCATCTCCGCCGGTGGAACGGCAACGGCCACAACACTTTTCCTGATCGGGCTGATGGCCAATGCGGCACGGCACGAGCCGGACGCAGTGGCCGCGCTCCGGGCCGGCCGCGACGATCGGATGAACCGGATCATGCGACTGCCGCTACCGGAACCGTATTCCCCGACCACCCTGGACTCCGCGCGGGACCGGTTGCGGTCACGCGCTGACAAGCCCGGCCGGAAGCCGGCGGCGCGGCAGGCCAAGCCCGCCAAGCCGACGAAGCCCGCCAAGCCGACGAAGCCCGCCAAGCCGACGAAGCCCGCCAAAGCCACCCGTCAGGCCAGGCAGGAAGCTCCGGCCCGGCGCGGCCGGGCCGATGAGCCCAAGCAGCGTCGTACCGACCAACCGGACCGCGGCCGGCGAAAGGCCGTACCGGCCGACGGTGCCGGACGGCGCGCAGGGCAAAATAGTGACCGCAGGGGTCAACAACGACGTGACCCGCGCCGGTCGGACCGTGGGGTTCGCACATTGGAAGGTCAGCGGTACGGGTGAGTCAGGATTGGGTGTGAGGTCGGCCGGTATCTCCGTGGTTCTGGCCGGCGGGGGCACAGCAGGTCACATTGAGCCCGCGATGGCAGTGGCCGACGCCCTGGTGGCGTTGCGGCCCGACGTCCGGATCACGGCCCTCGGCACGGCCCGCGGGCTGGAGACCCGACTGGTCCCCGAACGTGGCTACGACCTCCGGCTGATCACCCCGGTTCCGTTGCCCCGCAAGCCTTCTGCCGATCTGGCTCGGCTGCCGTTGCGCGTGGCCGCCTCGGTGCGGGAGGCGCGCGCGGTGCTGGACTCGGTACAGGCCGACGTGGTGGTCGGTTTCGGTGGTTATGTCGCGCTCCCCGCCTACCTCGCGGCGCGAAGCGGCCGGCTTCGCCGGCGGCGCGCCGTCCCCGTCGTGGTGCACGAGGCCAACGCGAGTGCCGGTTGGGCCAACCGGGTCGGGGCCCGCCTGGCGCGCCGAGTACTGGTCGCGGTCCCGGACTCGGGGCTCAAGGGCGGTGAGGTCGTCGGTATCCCGGTGCGCGACTCGATCACCTCGCTGGACCGGGCCGCGTTGCGTGCGCAGGCCCGACAGTTCTTCGGTTTCGCCGACGATGCCCGGGTGCTGTTGGTGTTCGGCGGTTCGCAGGGTGCGCAGTCGCTGAACCAGGCCGTTTCTGGTGCGGCCGAAAATCTTGCCTCACAAGGTGTTTCAGTGCTGCATGCCTACGGGCGCAAGAACACGCTGGAGCTGCCGGAGCCGGCCGCCGGGGCTCCGCCCTATGTCGGTGTGCCCTATCTGGACCGGATGGATTTGGCTTATGCGGCAGCGGATTTGGCCATCTGCCGGTCCGGGGCCATGACCGTCGCCGAGGTCACCGCGGTCGGGCTGCCCGCGGTGTACGTGCCACTGCCGATCGGTAACGGGGAGCAGCGGCTCAACGCTCTGCCGGTGGTCGACGCCGGTGGTGGACTGCTGGTCGAGGACGCCGATCTGACGCCGGAGTTCGTCGGCGAACGGGTCGGCGCGCTGCTGCGCGACGTTGCGGCGCTGGACGCGATGACCACCGCGGCATCGCTGGCCGGGCACCGCGACGCGGCCCGGCGGGTGGCGCAGGTGGCCCTGGACGTGGCGGCAGAAGCGGCTGCCATGGCAGGTATCCGGTGACCGGGCGGCAGTTGCCGCCCGAGCTGGCTCGGGTGCACATGGTCGGAATCGGCGGTGCCGGGATGTCCGGGATCGCCAGGATTCTGTTGGACCGCGGTGGCGAGGTGTCCGGATCGGACGCCAAGGAGTCACGCGGTGTCGCCGCCTTGCGGGCCCGCGGTGCCTCGATCCGGATCGGGCATGATGCGTCGTCCCTCGACATGCTGCCCGGCGGCCCGACGGTGGTGGTGAGCACCCACGCCGCCATCCCCAAGGACAACCCGGAGCTGGTGGAGGCCCGTCGCCGGGGCATCCCGGTGGTCATGCGTCCCGTGGTGCTCGCCAAGCTGATGGACGGGTACCGCTCGGTGTTGGTGACCGGCACCCACGGCAAGACCACGACCACCTCGATGGTCATTGTGGCGTTGCAGCACAGTGGATTCGATCCCTCGTTCGCGGTCGGCGGCGACCTGGGTGAGGCGGGTACGAACGCGCATCACGGCAGCGGTTCCTGTTTTGTGGCCGAGGCCGACGAGAGCGATGGCTCGCTGCTGGAGTACGCGCCGGATGTGGCGGTGGTGACCAATATCGAGGCCGATCATCTGGACCACTTCGGCAGTGTCGAGGCGTACACGGCGGTGTTCGACGACTTCGTGGCGCGACTGCGATCGGGCGGTGCGCTGGTGGTGTGTGCCGACGACCCCGGCGCCGAAGCGCTGGCCCAGCGTTCACAGGAGCGCGGCGTCCGGGTGCTGCGGTATGGCAGCGCGGGCGGTGCTGAGGGTCCGGAGCTGGAAGCGACGTTGTTGACCTGGCAGCAGCAGGGCACCGGTGGGGTGGCAGCCATCCAGCTGGCGGGCGAGCCGCACCGGCGCGGCATGCGGCTGTCGGTACCGGGCCGGCACATGGCGCTCAACGCGCTGGCCGCGCTGCTGGCCGCCCGGGAAGCGGGTGCCGATCCGGAAGCGGTCCTGGACGGCCTGACCGGGTTCGAGGGCGTGCGGCGCCGGTTCGAGGCGGTCGGAACCGCTTACGGGGTGCGGGTTTTCGACGACTATGCGCACCATCCCACCGAGGTCCGGGCGACCTTGGACGCCTTGCGAGCGGTGGCCGGCACGTCCCGGTCGATCGTGGTGTTCCAGCCGCATTTGTATTCGCGGACAAAGACTTTCGCTAGGGAGTTCGGCCAGGCGCTGAGCCGGGCCGACGAGGTGTTCGTGCTCGACGTGTATGCCGCGCGGGAGGCCCCGATGACGGGGGTCAGCGGCGCGAGCATCGTCGAACACGTCTCGGCCCCAGTGCATTACGTGCCGGATTTCTCGGCCGTCGCTGAGCAGGTCGCGGCCAAGGCCGGTCCGGGGGACGTCATCGTGACCATGGGCGCCGGAGACGTCACCCTGCTGGGACGCGAGATCCTGACCGCACTGGAGGCCAAGGCCGACTGGGCTGCGCCGGGACGGCCCACATCGTGACGGTGGACGACGGCTCTGGCCAGCCGCAGGCTGAGCCGGATCCGGCCCAGGCGCAGGACGACACGGCGCCGGACGAAGTCACCGGAAACGCCACAGACGCGGCTCGGGATGAAGCCGCACCGGACGCCACCGAGGACGCGGCACCCGTCGACCCCGCGTCAGCCGACTACGAAGGTCCCCGTCGGCGTGCCCG
>JARLGS010000912.1 GCA_031292695.1 Mycobacterium sp.
AGCGCGCTCGGATTGCCACGATCGCGGTGCCGCCACGCTGCGGCAGCCACCGGGCCAGCCGCTCGGCGGGCAGGAACGCCGCGATCAACCCGCTGACCACGACCCCGAACACCAGGAAAGGCACGGCCTGCACGAAGACCCCGGAGAACACCGTGCCGGCGGTGGCGAGTGACTCGTGGCTGAGCGTGAACGTATGCGGCCAACGGCTGGCGACCGCGAACGCAATGACACCGAGTATCAGGATGTGCATGGACCCCGGTCGCCATCGGACAACGGGGGATGAGATGGCCACCCGGTCATGCTGCCATCGTCGCCATGGCGAACGCTGTGAGGCCGGGTCGGGTGGCGCTAGAGCTCGGCCAGCGCGATCCCGGTGACACCCGGGCCCAATTGCGCGAGCTCCTGATCGGTGCCGTCGGCGAGATTGATCACGCGAATGCCGCCGGAGCGTAGCTCGCTGACGTAGTAGGTGACGTTGTCGGCGGTGGCCAGGCCGATCGCTTCCTGATATCCGCGGGACAGGATGGTGTAGGGCCCGAGCTGCGGCTGAACCTGCCCGCGATTGAGGGTGTTGCCGTCGGGTTCCGCGCCGCGGTCTGTCCAGACCAGGTGCCCGGCGTTATCCAGATCGAGGTCGATGGGTTCAGGCAGGTCTTTCCACAACAATTCGATGTCAGTGCGATTGGCCGCGGTCTGTCCGGCCGGAATATCGCTGCCGCAGCGGAAGATTCGGCCCTGGCCGGCGTCCGGAGCGCCCTTCTGCGTCCAGTAGATCAGTTGCCGCACCGGGTCGACGGCGATGCCCACACAGTGATTGCGGGCGTCCTGGGCGTCCGTGTCACCGCTGCCGGCGACCACAAGCGTCTCGAGGCCGGTACCGTCCAGCCGGGAACGCACCACTTGCATGCCTTCGCGGTCGCACCAGTAGAGCAGCCCCGCGTCGAAGTCGGCGGTCAACTGCTTGCCGGTGGTGAACGCACCGCGCGGCACGATGGTGCGCCGGTCGGTGCCGTCCAGGTTCACCCGCTCGAGCGACCCGTTGCGGGTGAAGAACGTCGACCGGGCACCCCGTCCGGATTCGGGGTCGGGAATGCCCATGTTGGTCCAGTAGATGTGGCCGCGCGCCTGGTCGACGACGATGCCGTCGGGCGTCTCGTCGACATCGGTGACCAGTGTCCGGACGCGCGTACCGTCCAGCGACACCGCCTGGATTTCGCGTTTTGCGATGTGCAGCACCAGTAGTTCGGTCACGACGCTCCCAGGTTCGGATGGCTCGACGCAGACGGTACTGAAATGTTTCGCGGGCGGCTAGCGTTGCACCAACCCGTGAAATCATCGGAGGCTGATTGTGCAGATTGATCTGACCGGCAGAACCGCCCTGGTAACCGGGTCCACGCAGGGCATCGGGCTGGCCATCGCGGAGGGGCTGGGCGCCAGCGGTGCCCGAGTCGTGGTGAACGGACGCAACGAGGAACGGGTCCGGGCGGCCGTCGCCGAGCTGGCCGGTAAGGGGCTCACCGACGTGCTCGGCGTCGCCGCGGACGTCGCGACCGCCGAGGGCGTAGTCCAACTCACACAACAGCTTCCGGATGTCGACATCCTGGTGAACAACCTCGGTATCTTCGGGTCGACACCGGCCCTGGACATCACCGACGAGGAGTGGCGGAGATACTTCGAGGTGAATGTGTTGTCCGCCGTCCGGCTCATCCGGACCTACCTGCCTGGGATGACGGAGCGCGGCTGGGGACGGATCGTCCAGATCGCCAGTGACTCCGCGATCG
>JARLGS010000913.1 GCA_031292695.1 Mycobacterium sp.
CGACACGACGGACTACACGACCGCGACCAAGACGGTCTCGATCGACGTCGGCCAGGCGACCCCGGTCATCACCTGGGCCACCCCGGCCGGCATCACCTACGGGACAGCCCTCTCCGGGACCCAGCTCGACGCGAGCACGCCCGTCGCCGGCACCTTCGTCTACAGCCCGCTCGCGGGCACCGTCCTCAATGCCGGCCTCGCCCAGACGCTGAGCGTCACCTTCACCCCGACCGACACGACGGACTACACGACCGCGACCAAGACGGTCTCGATCGACGTCGGCCAGGCCGGAAGCTCGGTCGCCGTCGGCAGCTCACTCAACCCTTCGACCTCCGGCCAGAACATCACGTTCACGACGACGATCACGGTCGGCGGCCCAGCCTCCGCGTCCGGCGGCATCGTCACCTTCATGGACGGCGCAGCTCCGATTGGCACGGGCGCTGTCGATAGCTCGAACCACGCCGCATTCTCGACAACCGTCCTGACGGTAGGCACCCACTCGATCACAGCCGTCTACGGCGGCAACACCACCTACATGACCAGTAGCACGTCGAGTCCGTTGAACCAGGTCGTCGGGCAGTCCTTCACCACGGTGACGATCGATCCAACCTCGGTGTCGCTCTCGACCGTTACCGGCCAGAACTACTCAGTCGTCGTCACCGTCGTCCCAGTTGCCCCGGGCACCGGCACGCCGACGGGCCAGGTCGACGTGCTCGAAGGCTCGCAGAACTGCACCGTCACGCTGTCCGGCGGGACCGGCTCCTGCTCGCTCCTGTCCTCTAGCGCCGGCCTGAAGTCGATCCATGCGATCTACGAGGGAGACGGCAACTACGCCGCCAGCTTCAGCTCCTATGTCGCGCACACTGTCAACCAGGCCGCCACGACGACCACGCTGGTCACCAGCGGCACCCCGTCGCCGTCGGGCGCAATGGTCACCCTCACGGCGACTGTTGCCGTTACAGCTCCGGGCGCAGGCAGCCCGGGCGGCTCGGTCCAGTTCTTCGACGGCTTGACGTCTCTCGGGACGAGGGCCGTGAACCCCTCCTCACAGGCCACGCTCCTCACGAGCGCCCTAACCGTGGGGACCCACCCGATTACCGCCATCTACCTCGGTGACCTGAACTTCAGCACCAGCACTTCGGACGCCATCAACCAGGTCGTCACGTTGCTCGGCCAGACCATCACGTTCGCGCCTCTCTCCGGCAGGACCTACGGCGACGCGCCGTTCACGGTCAGCGCCACCGGCGGTGGCTCGGGCAACGCCGTGACCTTCACGGCCTCGGGCCCGTGCTCGGTCTCCGGCAACCAGGTGAGCATCACCGGGGCCGGGTCCTGCACCATCACCGCGCACCAGGCCGGCAACGCAACCTACGATGCGGCGCCGGACGTCCCGCAGTCGTTCGCCATCGCTACGAAGACCCTCACGATCACGGCCGCCAGCTTCAGCAAGACGTACGGGACCACCTACGTCTTCGACACGACGACCCCGTCGAGCGACTTCAGCGTCGTCGGCCTGGTCGGCTCCGACTCGGTCAGCTCCGTCTCGCTCGCGAGCGCCGGGGCGGCATCCGGGGCGACCGTCGCGACGTACCCGATCACGATCGGCAGCGCCGTGTTCGGCAGCGGCACGGCCGGCAACTACGCGATCACGTACACGCCGGGCACGCTCACAGTCACCCCGGCCAGCCAGACGATCAGCTTCGGCACGCTCGC
>JARLGS010000914.1 GCA_031292695.1 Mycobacterium sp.
CCTGGGCGGTCATGGTCACGGTGTTGCCCGAGACGTTGCTGAGGTCCACGTCGCCGCCCGAGGAGCTGGCGGTGATGCCGGTGCCGGTGATGGTGTCGCCGGTGACGGTGCCCTGGCCGCTGAGGCTCACGGTCGTCGCGGTGATGCTGCTGGCGTCGACGGTGCCGGTGGTGGCGGTGGCGGTCACCTGGCTGCCGGTGCCGGTGCCGGTGATGGCGTCGGCGTTCACATTGCCCTGGGCGGTCATGGTCACGGTGTTGCCCGAGACGTTGCTGAGGTCCACGTCGCCGCCGGAGGAGCTGGCGGTGATGGCGGTGCCGGTGATGTTGTCGCCGGTCACGGTGCCTTGGCCGCTAAGGCTCACGGTGGTCGCGGTGATGTTGCTGGCGCCGACGGAGCCGGTGGTGGCGGTGGCGGTCACCTGGCTGCCGGTGCCGGTGCCGGTGATGTTGTCTGCGGTCACATTGCCCTGGGCGGTCATGGTCACGGTGTGGCCCGACACGTTGCTGAGGTCCACATCTGCACCGGAGGAGCTGGCGGTGATCCCGATGCCGGTGATGGTGTCGCCGGTGACGGTGCCCTGGGCCTTCATGGTGATCATGTTGCCGGACACGTTGCTGAGGTCCACGTCGCCGCCGGCGGAGCTGGCGGTGATCCCCATGCCGGTGATGGTGTTCCCGGTCACGCCGCCGGGGGCAGTGAGGCCGATGACGCCCCCGGAAACGCCGGTGAGGTCGATGCTGCCGGTGCCGGAGGTGACGCTGACGCCGCTGCCCGTGCTGGAGATGGAACCGCCGGTGACGGAGCCGTTGGCAGTGAGGGTGACCTGCCCGCCGGAGGTGATGCCGACCACGTTCACCGAGTCCGTCGCGTTCAGCTCGGCAGCCCCGCCCGAGGTGGCCTGCAGGTTCGAAAGGTCCAGGTCGAGGGGATCGTCGCCGATGCCCTGGGCTGCGTTGAGCGTAACCCGGGCGTTGGGCTGGCTGGCGGTGATGTCCAGCCGCCCGCTGCCGGTGAGGTGCCCGGGCAGGATGGCGCCCTGGGTGGAGGTGATGGTCACGGCGCTGGCCGTGTTGTTGTCGGAGACGATGCCGGTGATGGTGGCGTCGCCTTCGGTGGTGATGGCGATGGTGCCCAGGTCGGCCTGGATGCCCGCGGCCTGGGTTCCGTTGTCCATCATGTCCAGGGTCTCGGCGTTCACCAGGACGTCGCTGGCAGTGTCGTGGACCAGCGAGCCGGGATTCATGGTGAGGGTCCCGCCCGCCACCAGGCCGATCTGGCCGGGGGCCGCCACTGTGCCGTCGAGGGTCAGGTCCGCGTAGGAATCCAGCTGGACGGCCCCGCCGGAGGTGATCCCGTCCACCACCAGGCTGTAGCCGGGGGGGACGTTGAGGTACGCGCCGCCCTGGCCGGCGACGGCCGTGAAGCCGCCGGTGCTGTTCACGGCCACGTTGAGGGGATTGGCGCCAGTGCCGATGGAACCGCTCGGCGCGTACAGCTCCATGGTGTTGGCCGACAGGTTGAGGTCCGAGGTGCCGAAGGCGTTCAGGATGGATCCGCCGCTGGCGGTGAGCTGCAGGTCCTGGGGGGTGTAGATGGTGTAGATGGTGATGTTGCCGGAACCCTGGTAGATGTCGATGTTGTCCTCTGCCCGGGCCGTGAGCGTGGCGCTGCTGGAGGTCGGGGAGAGGGTCAGCGCTCCCACGGCCCCGGTGGTGCCGTTGCCCTGCAGGTAGCCGATGCCGCCGTTGGCGGCCTCCAGCACCAGGTCGCCGGTGTCGATGTCGGACCCGGTGGGGGCGTTGATGATGGAGCCGAGCACCTTGATGCGCGCGTCGCCCTGGGCGGTGATGGTGCCCAGCAGCGCGTTGCCCGGGGAGGCCAGGAACAGGTTGCCGGCATCGTTGGCCGGGCTGGGATCGGTCTGGGCCGCGGCCACGGGAGCGGCCGCGACGGTGGCGTTGATGGCCGTGGTCGCGGCGAAGACCACCGGAGAGCGCGGATAGATGTTGATGGTCGGCACCAGGACACCATTGTCCATGGAGGTGGTGTAGACCACGTCGTTCACTTCCGCCGCGGCCAGGGCCTCCTTCTGGGTGCTGGTCAGGGTCGACGGATCGAAATTGGCCGGGATCTGGATGACCACCGGCGCCTGGGTCTCGCCGATGGCGGTGCCGGCCTGCAGGGTGACGGTGTTGCCCGAGACGTTGGGAGCCTGGACCACGGGGTTGGTGTTGGTGATGTCCTTGAGCAGCCCGGGGGTGACGGAAAGGGCCAGCTGCGCGGGCGTCCAGGAGGAGCCGTTGAGCAGCTGGGCCTGTTCGGCCGCCGAGGCCGTGTAGGTGAAGCCGGGCTCGTAGGACGTGGTCAGGGATCCCACCTGGGCGTTCAAGGTATGGTATTCGGCCGTCTTGTTGGCGTCGAAGGCGGCCACGTTGATCCCCTGGGCCGTCAGCGTGGCGGCCTCGGCCGCGGAGGAGACATAGGTGAAGGAGGGATCGTAGACGGCGGGGTTCGGCTGCAGGTTGCGGATCTGCCAGTAGGTCTGGTAGTTCTGCTCCACCGAGCTGTCGTAGGCGTTGAGCACCTGATGCTGCTGGGCTTGGTTCTGCGCGGATCCGGCGACCAGGCCGACGCTGTCCCAGGCATCCACCAGGGCATTGTACGTCTGGGTGTTGATGGTCTGGTTGGGGTTGTTGTTGATGATGCGGCCCGGCGTGGCGAGCAGCACGTTGCCTCCCGTGGAGACGACCGTGTTGATCAGCAGGTCGGCATTGAGGTTGCCGGACCAGGCCTGGGACTGGATGCCGATGTCGCCGGTGGCCTGGGCCTGGAGCCCCTGGACCAGCCGCCCGGCCACGTCGTCCGTATAGCCCACCTGGATGTCCAGGAGGCCGCCGGGCGTGGTGGAACCGATGCTGCCGTTGCCGGCGGTGAGGTTGATGCCGTAGCCCTGGATGAGAGAAGTCGAGGTGGCGTTGATGCTCTGGTCCGCCGCCAGAGCCACCTGGCCGTGGTTGGCGTCGGGGCCGCCGGACTGGGTGGAGCTGGCGGTGATGGTGCCGACGTTGATGTTGCTGACGATGCCTTGGAGTTCGACGTTGCCGTCCGCGGCCGCGGCGTTGACCGTTCCGGAGGCGGAGATGCGCACCGGCGCTGCGGCGGTGCCGATGCTGCCGGAGGCGGTGAGGTGGAGGTCGTTGGTGGTGATCTGGGCGTTGTTGGTGCCCTGGATGATGCTGGTGTCGGCGTTCACGACACCGGTGCCGGAATTGCCGGCGACGATGGTGGTGGTGCCGTTCTTGTTGAGGATGGGCCCGTTGATGATGACGTTCGAGGCGGAATTGACGTTGACCGCGCCGCTGCTGTAGCCGATGAAATTGATGTTGATCGGATAGTCCGCCCGGATGACGTTGGTGGTGATGGACTGGAGGGCCTGGACCACGTTGTAGTCGATGTAGTAGGTCTGGGTGATGTCGAAGTCCCACCAGTTGGCCTTCGAGTAGGAATCGGTGACGGTGGTGACCGGGTTGGCCGTGGACGTCGTCTGCTGGCCCGTGGTGTAGAAATAGTTCGCCGGGTTGGGATTGGGGTTGTTCTTGGCGGCGGCCGTGGCCAGGAAGTTGCCGGCGGCCATCTGCTGCGCGGTGAGGGTGTATGGACCCGCGACCACTGAGCCTTCGTAGGTGGTTTTCCCGGGCAGCTGCAGGGAGGAGGAGCCGAAGAACTGGGTTCCGCTGTAGCTGTAGAAGGTCTGCGTGGACGAGTTGAAGCCTGTGGAATAGACGTAGGCGAGCCCCGCCTGGGGACTGTAGAAGGCCTGTGCCGAATTGGTGGAATTCAGGGAAGTCACGACCCCGGTGTCGCCGATGGTGAGCATCGGCCCGTAGGTGATCGAGGCCGGCGAGGTCGCCGTGGCGGGCGTCGTCACGACCGTCTGCTGCTGGTCGGTGATGACGCCGTTGGCGTTGCGGGTGATGACGGAATTGATGGCGTCGACCACCTGGGTGGTGGGATTGATGGACTGGATGTCCGTGATGTTGATGGTCCCGGCCACCCCGGTGCCGGTGTCGAGGGTGCTGAGGACGACCGGGATGTCGGTGGGATTGGTGATGTTGATCCGGCCGTAGCCGTCCAGCACATTGAGATTGCCGCTCCCGATCGAGCTGGTCCCGTTGGCGGTATTGAGGATCTGGCCGAAGAGCGTGATGCTGCCGCCATTGACTTCGGTGCCGGCGAGGACGTACTGGTTGTGGATGGCGTCGTAGGAGACGCCGATGTTGTTGTCGCCGGTCAGCACGACGGAGTAGAGCCCCAGCGGGTTGTTGGACTTGCCGGCCGCGGTCTGGATGTCCGCCTGGACCCAGGCCAGGTCGACCGTGAGCTGCTTGGTGATGGCGTTGTAGTTCACCTGCTGGCCGTCGTTGCTCAGGAACGTGGTCGTGGCGGACACGGAGCCCGGGGTCGTCTGGTACTCGTATGCGAGCTGGTACTTGGTGACTGCGGACGGATCGACCCCCAACATGGTGGGGGTGCCGGTGAAGACCAGGTTGGACAGCGTGGGCAGGGTGAGCTCGTAGTCGCAGATGCCGCTCTGGATGGTGCCGTTGATGTTCAGGTAGCGGGCGCTGATCAGCACGCTGCCGTTGGCGGTGATGCCCCCGCCCGGCGTGGGGTTGCTGGTGAGCGAGTTGGCGTAGATGGTCGCAGGGTCGCCGCCGATGCTGTCGAAGCCGTCCACGTAGCTCTGCACGAAGTCGCCGTTGGCGGCGGTGATGCTCACGGTGCCGCCCAGGATGCTGCCCTGGGAATAGACCGATCCTGCGGCGCTGTACACCGTCACCGGGCCGCGGGTGTTGGTGATGGTCCCGGTCAGGGTGAGGTCCGGTGCCGGGGCGTCGTACTGGATGGTCTGGTTGAGCGGATTGTAGAGGCTCTGGATGGTCACTTCCGGCGCGGCGCCGTTGGCGCCGGTGACGATGCTGTGGAAGCTGGCCGGGGCCTGCCCGAGGTTCTTGCCGGTGATGTCGGCGTTGGTGTTCACCGGGGAGCCGTTCATGGTCACCTGGGCCGCGTTGGTGTCCACGGTGATGTCCTGGATGACCAGGGAGTCCGGGGTGGTATTGGTGATGTCGACGTGGGCGTCGCCCGGGGCCTCCAGGTCGCCGGTGCCCTGGAGCACGTCGCCCTTCACGTGGATGCTGCCCAGTTGGGCATTGATGACCGGCACCGTGACGATGTTGTTGGTGGGGCCGGCGGGCGCCGGGGTGTTCCCCAGGTTCGTGATGTAGGTTTCCAGATTCTGGTACGCGGTGTTCAGGCCGCTGTACTGGTTATACAGGCTCGTGGCCGTGGTCAGGTCTGTCTGCCAGGTGGTGTAGTCCTTCGACGTGGTCCCCGCGTTCGCCAGGTAGGTGGTGTGATAGGAATTGTAGTCGCTGTTCGCATTGGTCACCATCTGGGTGGTGGGCTGGAGCAGGTTGGACGACGTCGGGTTTGCCGGCGGCGCCGGGGTCGGCGTGGTGAACGTCACCGTGGGATCCGCCGCCTTCGCGTTGGCTTCATCGTTCACGACCTGTTGCTGGGCGGCGGCGATCAGGGCCGGCGTCGCGTTGGAATTGTTGTAGGTGTTGATCCAGGTTTGGATATCCGTGCTGCGGGCCTGCACGTAGGTCTGGGCGGTGTTCTCGCTGTCTGAAATGGCCTTCGCGGCGTTGTAGGTGCCTTGGGCTGTCGTCGCGATCCCGTTGGCCGTGTTGTACGAGGCATTCACGGTCGAAGCCTGGGCCTGGACCGCGTTCGCCTGGGTCTGGGCCGCCTGTTGCGGACTGATGCCGGCGGTGGCGCCGGTGCCCAGGACCAGGTTGCCGTTGACGTAGGCCGCGAGGCCCTGGTTGAGCAGTTCCTGGGTGAGGAAGGCGATCTCCGCATTGTCGGCGTCGGCGAGCGCCGTGCCGGCGTACTGGCTGGCCAGGTTCTGCAGGTAACTGATGCGGTTGTAGATGCTCTGACCGATGCTGATCCCGTACTGGACATCCTTGGTCAGGTCGATGGCCAGGGTGCTCCCGGTGGAGGTGACCAGGTACCATAACGGTGCGCCTGTAGCGCTGGTGCCATCGAGCACGCCGTCCAGTTCGAGGGTCACGTTGCGCCTGAGGCCGGTCTCCACGGTGCCGTCCACCTGCACCGTTCCGGTGCCGGTGACGTTGCTGGAACCGCCGGTGATGTCGAAGGAGACCGCACTGCCGCCGAACAGTTCGCTGATGTCGCTGGCCGCTTCCGAAAGGGCCTCGAGGTAGATGTTCTTGCCGATGCCGGTGGCCGTGGCGGAGACGGTGCCCCGGTCCGCGGTCAGGTTGATGTCACCCGCGCTCATGAGCGCGGTGCCCGGCACTTCCACGTCGGCGGATGTGTAGGTGATCGGGGGCCCCTGGATGTCCACGCCGGCAGTGTTGCTGACGCTGGTCTCGGCGTCGGGCGTGGTGGCGATGGGGATCGCCGTCTTGTTCCAGAGGTTCACCGCGCTGACCGCGTTGATGGTCGTGGAGGTGCCGCTGCTGCTGTCGCCCCCATAGAGGTTGATGCCGCCGGTCTCGGCCGTGAGGGTAGCCAGGGGCTCCACCAGGACCTGGTTGGTCCCGGTGTAGAAGGAATAGGCCTGGCCCGCGGGCGCCCCGGCCAGGCCGTAGGTGTCGGCGTCGGCCAGGGTGTTGATGTCGACGGTGGCCATGGCGCCGGCGTCGATGTCCCCCTGCCGGACGTCGACGTTGGAGCCGCCGCCGAAGGAAACGGTGGCTGTGGCGTTCACGGTGACGCTCGACTGGGCCTCGGCGAAGGCGAGGGCGCCGCCCGAATCGAGCTCCACCTTGTCGTGGGCGGTGATGTTGTTTCTGGCGTCCATTTTAAAGGTGCCCAGCGCGGGGGTGGCGTCCGGCAGCAGGGTCACCCCGACCGCGACGTTGGCGTTCGCGCCCACGGCGGCTGTGGTGTTGGCGGTGATGGTGGTGACGCTGGCGCCGGCCGGAAGATTGATTAGCCCGCCCGAACCGGAGTTGACGTTCCAGTCGGCCACGCCGGCATAGTCCGGCCCGTTGCCGTTGCCCGCGTCCGCGTTGGCCTCGCTGATCTCGGCCGGAGTGAGCAGCCAGTCCTTGTCGACCGTGTTGGTGGCGGAGATGGCGATGTTGTTGGCGTAGACATCCTCGTTGGCGCCGATCTGAGCCACCACTGTGCTATCCACCGTATTCACGGCGTTCGCGGCGCTCATCCCGGCGATGGCGGCGTTGGTGCTGTCGACCTCTCCGTTGAACACGGCGTCGTGGCTGGCCTGGATGTTCAGGTTGGTCACGTTGATCATCTGGGTGGTGGTGCCGGCGCCGGTGTAGGCCTCGGTGTCGCTGATGCTGCTGGTGGTCACGGTGGCGGCCGAACCGGCCACCACGCCGCCGCTGCCGGAGAGGGCGTAGGCGAAATTGGTGTCCTGACCCGTGGCGTCGATGGCCAGCGTGGTGCCCGAGACCGCCACCTGGTTGTTCAGGTAGGCCAGGGTGGTGGTGTTGCTTTCCGCGAGCGACAGGTCCGCGCCCAATGCCAGGATGCCGACGACCACACCCGTCGAGGAGGCGTACTGGCTGGTGGTCTCGGTGGCGTTCACGCCGACGGTTCCGGTCACGTTGATGGTGCTGCCCGTATCGATGTAGCTTGTGGTGGTGCCGGTGTTCTCGGCGGTGCTGGAGGCGCCGTCGATGCCCAGCAGGCCGCCGGAGGCGCTGGTGCTCTCGGCCTCCGCGGAATAGAGCCCGCTGGCGCCGCTCAGCATCTGGGTCGGCATGGACTGGGTGGCAGTGACATCCAGGTCCTGGGCGATCACAGTGCTGTTGGCGCCCACGGTGGCGGTCACGGTGGGCTTGTCCAGGGCGACGGCGATGGACACACCCACCGCGGCGGCGCCTGCGCTGACCCCTTCGGCCTTGGCCAGGGTGCTGGCGGTCTCGGTGGCGGAGACGTTGACGTCGCCGTTGGTGCTGACATAGGTGCCGGTGCCCAGGGAGGCGCTTACCCCCGAGCCCACGGTGGCGGCCGCGGCCGAGCCGGAACCGGAGATGATGCCCAGGCTGCCTGCCAGGGAGTAGGCGTTGGCGGCGTCGGTGCCGGTGGCCTTGACGGACAGGGATCCGCCCGAGACCGTCGCGTTGTCTCCCAGGTAGGCCGTGGTGGCCGAGGTGCTCTGGGCGACGGCGACATCGGCGCCGATCCCGGCCAGGCCCGCGGCCACGCCCAGGGCGGAGGCGTACTGGCTGGTGCTGTCCGTGGCGGTGATCTGGGTGGAACCGTTGACGTTGATGGTGCTGCCGGTGTCGATGTAGCTGGTGGTCACGGCCTCGTTGGTGGCGGTGGCCGAGGCGCCGTTGATCCCCACCAGCCCGCCGGAAGCGGAAGTCGTGTCCGCCTCGGCGGAATAGAGTCCGCTGGCGCCTTTCAGCTCCTGGGCCGGCAGTTCCACGGTGGCGGCCACGGTCAGGTCGGAGGCCTTGACGGTGCTGCCGGCGCCCACGGAGGCGCTCACCTGGGGCTTGGTGTCGGCGATGGCCAGGGACACGCCCACCGCGACCTCGCCGGCGCTGAAGCCGTAGGCCTGGGCCAGGGTGGCCGCCTTGCCCGTGGCGGAGATGTCCGCAGCCCCGGTGGTGCTCACATTGGCGTCCGGGCCCAGGTACGCGTCCACGGTGGACTGGATGACGGAGGTGGCGGCCGATCCGGAGCCGGAGATGATGCCTGCGCTGCCGGCCACGGCCGTGGTGGTCGCGCTGGAGGCGTCCGAGGCTTCGACGGTCAGGCTCGCGGCCGTGTCCTGGACGGTCTTCGGATGGGCGCTGTCGCCCTGGATGTAGGCGTCCGTCTCCCCGGCGAAGGTGGCTGTGGCCACCGAGGCCCCGATGGCCAGGCCGCCCACACTGGCGCCGTATGCCTGGGCGTCGGCTTGCCGGTCGGTGTCGGCTTCGACCGTGAGGGCCGCCGCCTGGGTCACGTCCACTCCGCTGCCCAGGTAGGCCTGGGTGCTGCTGGAGTCCAGCATCAGCGCCAGGGTGGCGCTGACTCCGACGATGCCGCCGGACCCGGCGGTGCTGATCACCTGCGAGCCGCTGGAGTTCACGTTTCCGGCCGTGGCTTCGACCTTCACGGACTGGCCGGCGCTGATCTGCGCGCCGTCGCCGATGTAGGCGTCAGTACTGCTGTCGGTGACGGCCGTGCCGAAGGCGCCGCCGATTCCCACGAAGCCGGCCCC
>JARLGS010000915.1 GCA_031292695.1 Mycobacterium sp.
CCAGCGACGAGCCATCGCCCGACAGCTCGCCCATGGTCAGCGCCGCGGCGCGGGTGGAGCTGCGGGCCCGGACCACCAGCCACAGCGTGCCGACGAGGCACAGCACGCCGAGCAGGGTGGCGTCGAGCATCGGGAAGGTCAGCTGCGCGCCGGCCATCGGCAGGTAGTGCTGGGCGGTGCCCTTATCTGCGGGGTGCCCCTTGAGCAAGGCCAAGTAGTAAGGGACCCAGTGGATCGCCGCGATGGCACCGGAGATGACGGCGATGACGGCCACTCTGGCCAGTGGCTCCCAGCGTCGCCGGGCTTCTGATTTAGTGCTGGCCAGCAGCAGCGCCATCAGGGTCAGTGTGAACGCCGCGTAGACCAGCAGCAGCGTGTAGAACAGCGCCGCGATGCCGAGGAAGACCCCCGTCGCGATGACGGCAGCCCACCCCCGTCCTGATGCCTTGAGCCCCGACCACGCCAGCACGAACACCGGCGGCAGCAGCACCACGATGATCGCCGCGTACGGTTCGGTGGACGAGTACGCCAGCGTCACGGCGGCTGTCGCGGTGGTCACCACCAGGGCGTACTCGAAGCGAATCATGGCCGCCCACAACACGAATGCGGCCGCGATCGCTGCGGTGATCGAGACGATCGCCCACGGCTTGAACGCCTCCCACGCCGGTGTTCCGGTTAGGGCGGCCACCCGGCCGCCGAGCCAGAACCACCCCGATGGGTAGTACGGCGGCAGGCCCAGATAGGTCATGTCGTGCGGGACGGCGGTGTCCGCGAGCCGGGTCAGGTACTCGGTGCGGAACTGCTGATCGACCGAGACGCCGAACAGATACAGCTTGGTGGCGCCGAGCGGCATACCCAGGGTCACCACCGAGAACGCCGACAGCAGCGCGGCGGCCGCCAGTTGGGCGACCCGCCGCCAGCCCCGGCGCCACAGCCAACCGGTCGCCAGCAGCCCGGCCAGCGTGGCGCACTGGCCTGCGGTGGTCAGGGCGTGCAGCTGGTTCGACGAGTTGAACGCCGGCCACTGCACCCGCCTGATCGCTTGCAGCGCAACGACTGCCAAGACGACCGCCACCGCGATGGCGGCGAGCATCTGGCCGCACACCCGGGCCGAGGTGCCGGCAGCCGCGGCCAGGGCGTTGCGCATCAGAGCGGGAGTTTGCGGAAGATCGGCCGCGGGATGTGCCGGATGACGGCCATCAGGTAGCGCACCGGGTTGGGCGCCCAGATGAGCTCCTTGCCCTTGCCGGCGGCGGCGACGGCTTGGTCCGCGACGGCTTCCTTGTCGACCGTGAATGGGGCTTCCTTGGCCCCGGTGGCCTTCCAATGCTCCAGGGTGGTGGTGGTGCGCACCTGGCCGGGGCGGATGACCAGCACCCGAACCCCGAACTCTCGCAACGCTTCTCCCAGCCCCAGGTAGAAGCCGTCGAGGCCGGCCTTGGTCGAGCCGTAGACGAAGTTGGAACGCCGCACCCGCTCACCGGCGACCGAGGACATCGCGATGATCTGGCCGAAGCCCTGTGCCTTCATCTTGCCGCCGATCAGCACGCCGACGGAAACCGCTGCGGTGTAGTTGATCTGAGCGGTCAGCACGGCCTTGGCTTGGTTCTGCCACAGCTCCTCGGCGTCACCGAGGATGCCGAATGCCACGATCGCGACGTCGACATCGCCCTGGGCCCAAGCGGATTCGATGATCGCGGGGTGGCTCTTGGTGTCGAGCGCGTCAAAGTCCAGGTACTCCACGTCCTTGGCGCCGGCGGCTCGCATCTGTTCGATGGCGGCGTCGCGCTTCGGGGCGTTCGGCAGGTCGGCGAGGATCACCCGGGCCTTGGCGTTCTTGAGGTAGCGCTCGACGATGGCCAGGCCGATCTCCGAGGTACCGCCGAACAGCAGAATGGTCTGCGGGTTGCCGGTTGCGTCAATCATGGGTCTCCTAAAGAAGTTCGAGGCGGCGGGCCATGTCGGAGGCGAACACGCCATTCGGGTCGGCCTTGCGGCGGATGGCGATCCATTCGTCGATCCGCGGGTACATCCGGTGAAAGCTCTCGGCGCTGACCCGGGAATCCTTGGCGGTGTAGACGCGTCCGCCGAATTCCATGGCCCGCTTGTCCAGTTCGTTGAGGAACTCATTGACGCCCGGCCGATTCGGGAAGTCCAGGGCGACATTCCAGCCCTGCATCGGGAAGCTCAGTGGCGCTTTGTTGCCCGGGCCGAACAGCTTGAAGACGTTCAGCGCCGAGTACTGGCGCTGGGTGTGCATCCACCGGATGATGCCCTTGAACTCCTCCAGCGCATCCGGTGGCACCAGGAACTGATGCTGCGCGAAACCTGCTGGGCCATAGGCATATTGCCATCCGGTGGTGATATCGAGCATGTGGTAGAACTGCGTCAGGTTGACGATCTTGCCCTGGTAGTTGCCGCTCATCCGGTAGAACGCCTCGCCGATCATGGACAGCGAGAGCTTGTTCATGAAGCTCACCGGAAACAGGTTCGGCACTGCCGGCAGTTGGGGCGCAGTGAATTTCAGCGGGTCCTTGGCCAGCTTGGCGGGCAGCTGATCGAGCTTGGCCAGGCTGCCCCGGCTGACCGCGGCACGGCCGAGCTTGGGCGGCGGGCTGATCAGGTCGAACCAGGCGCTGGAGTAGGTGTAGTTGTCCTCGCTGCCGTCCTGGTGCACCGCGACGGTCTCGTCCAAATCGTGAGTGGCGATGCCGTCGGCGATGAAATAGGCGGTCTCGGTGCGGGTCATCTTGATCCGGGCCCGAATCACGATGCCGGTCAACCCGTTTCCGGCCACGGTCGCCCAGAACAGCGCTCCGTCTTTGTCGTCCGGTGTGCCCGACGGGGTCAGGGTGTGCACCTCACCGTCGGCCATCAGCAGATCCAGCGACAGGACGTGGTTGCCGAAGCTGCCGGCGCTGTGGTGGTTCTTGCCGTGGATGTCCGAGGCGATGGCACCGCCGACGGTGACCTGCCGGGTACCCGGCAGCACCGGCACCCAGAGTCCGAATGGCAGGGCTGCCTTCATCAGCTGGTCCAGGCTGACGCCGGCGTCTACGTCGGCGATGGCCGTCTCGGCGCTGATCGAGTGGATCCGGTTCAGCGCGGTCATGTCGACGACGATGCCGCCGCCGTTGCAGGCCTGGTCGCCGTACGACCGGCCGAGACCGCGGCCCAGGATGCCTCGGCGCAGGTGAGAGGGGCTCGAAGAGTTCGCGTCCGCGACCCGTCTGACCGCTTCGGCGATCAGTTCTACGTCGGGGGTGGACAGCACGTTTGCCACGGAAGGCGCCGTCCGGCCGAACCCGGTGAGGGCGCGGCGCGTCAGGGGCAGCGTGGCGTCAGGCTCGGTAGACATAACGGTCAAAGGGTACCGGCCAACGTCACTTCAGCCGGAATATCACTGCTCGCTGCACCGCGAAGTTGATCACCGTCGCGGTGCCCTGGGCGATGACGAAAGCCACCGGTCGCCGCCATGCCTCGCCGGCGAATTGCAGATAGAACAGCTGATTGATGCCGACCTGCAGGCCGAAGGTAACTGCGTACAAGATCACAACCGCGATGAATCGTGCCCGGCTGGGGGGCGCCTGGAAGGTCCAGCGCCGGTTGATCAGGTAGGCGGTCGTCGTGCCGGCAATGAAGCTGAGCGTCTTCGCAAGGAGCGTGGCCCGGTCGTCCGGCATGCCATTCGCCACGAAAATCGCGCTGAGCAGCGCGTACAAGCTGTAGTCGACGACCGCGGAGAGTCCGCCGGTGACGACGAACCGCCATGCCTGGGTCACCAGGCCCAGGGACGCTTCGACGGCGTTTTCTGCACCGGAATGGGCGGGGATCTCTACTGGCTCGGCCACCCGGGCAGCTTACGTGCACCATGGACACGTGACCGATTTGCTTCGCGCGTGGCAGACGTTGCTGGCGCGGCATTCCGCGGCGACAGGAATCGACGATGTCGGGTCGGCCCTGCTGGCGCGCTGGGCCGAGCCGCACCGCAGCTACCACGACCTGAGCCACCTGAGGGGAATCCTGGGCGCTGTGGATGCGCTGGCGGGCTTCGCGGACGATGTTGACGCGGTGCGCCTGGCCGCCTGGTACCACGACGCGGTGTACGCCGGGCAGTCCGATGACGAGGAGAACAGCGCGCGGTTGGCCGAATCGGAGCTGGGTGAGCTGGGCCTCGACCCGGCCTTGGTGACTGAGGTCGGGCGCTTGGTGCGGGTGACCATCACCCACGATCCGGCGGCCGACGATCACAACGGCCAGGTGCTGTCCGATGCCGACCTGGCCGTGCTCGCGTTACCGCCGGCGGACTACCAGCACAACACCGCCCGCGTGCGCGCCGAGTACGGCCACGTCGGCGATGCGGATTTCGGTGCGTGGCGGGGCCGCATGATCGAAGCGATGCTGGCCGCGCCCTCGCTGTACCGCACCGTCGAGGGGCGCCGGTTGTGGGAGGGCACCGCTCGGGCCAACCTCGCCGCGGAATTCGCCGCGCTCAGCGGCTGACGGCTTCCAGCACGCGGCGTAGCGCATCGAGCGCCGCGTGGTATTCGTGATCTGCCGGCGTACCGAAGCTGACCACCACGCCGTCAGCGTGCGGGGTGTCCGCGGTGGCTTCGGGATGACGCAGCAGTGCCAGGCCGGACAGCGCGATCCCGGCGTCGGCGGCCCGCCGGATGGCTTCGTGCTCGGTGCCGTCGGGCAGCCGGATCAGTGCGTGCAGTCCGGCGGACAGTCCGCTGATCTCGACGTCCAGGCCGGCCAGCTTGGCGGTGAGGGCGTCGCGGCGGCGCCGGTAGCTGCTGCGCATCCTGCGAATGTGCTTGTCGTACTGGCCGGATTCGATGAAGTCGGCCATGGTCAGCTGGTCGATGGCGTTGACGTAGAACTGCTGTCCGCCCGCCGCGGCCAGCACCGGGTCGATCAGGTTGTCGGGCAACACCATCCAGCCCAGCCGTAGCACCGGCGAGAGGCTCTTGCTTGCCGAGCCCAGGTAGACCACCCGATCGGGGTCCAGGCCCTGCATCGAACCGATCGGTTGCCGGTCGTACCGGAACTCGCCGTCGTAGTCGTCTTCCAGGACATAGCTTTTCGTGCGATTGGCCCACTCCAGTGCCTGGGTGCGCCGGGTGGGGTGCAGTGGCACGCCGTGCGGGAAATGATGCGCCGGCGTGAGCAGAACCGCTGCCGTGTTGGTGTTTTCGAGATCATCGACGACGGCGCCGTGATCGTCGATCCGGATCGGCACGGTGCCCGTGCCGGCTTCGCCGATGGCATCCCGGAACAGAAAGAGTCCGTAGGCCTCGACGGCAATAGTGTTGGGCGCGAACGCTTTTGCCAGCAGTTCGACGGCATGCCGGGTCCCGGCGCAGATGACGATCGATTCAGCACTGGTGCGGACACCGCGGGCCCGGGCCAGGTATGCGGCCAGTGCGGCGCGCAATTCGGGGCGGCCGCGGGCGTCACCGGTGCGTAGTGCTTCGGTCGGGGCGTTGGTCAGGGCCCGGCGGGCCGAGGTCAGCCAGGCTTGCCGCGGGAACGCCGCAACATTTCCGGACCCCGGCATCAGATTGTGTGTGGGATTCGGCGGGCGGCCGCGGGGAGCGGTCAGCGTCGGTTCGGTGTGCGCGCCGACCACCCACGTGCCCGCGCCCTGGCGTGCTGCCAGCCAGCCTTCGGCGACCAGTTCGGCGTAGGACTCGGCGACTGTGTTGCGGGCGAGTCCCAGGTCAGCGGCCAGGGAGCGCGACGGCGGCAGCATGGTGCCGGCGGGCAGGCGGCCGGACCGGACGGCGTTTCTCAGCGCCCGGATCAGCTGGTCACGGGTGCCCCGGCGGCCGGGCTGGACGGTTTGACTGAGGTCGAGGTGCAGGTCCAGACCGGCGCTCTCTGCATCGGAATTGGCCCATGAAACCACGTATGAATTGAACCATGTACGTGGGTTTTTGATGGCTAACGTTGGTGGCATGACTGAGACGCTGAATGCAACGACCACCAACAACCACGCCAAGCGCATCGAAATCTATGACGTCGCGCCGGAGCTGTACGCCGGGATGATGGCCTTCAGCAATGCCGCGGCCAAGGAGCTCGACGCCACCATCGGCGAGTTGATCAAGATTCGCGCCTCGCAGATCAACCACTGCGCCTTCTGCCTCGACATGCACGTGCACGACGCGCGCCGATTAGGTGAGACCGAGCAGCGGCTGGCATTGGTTGCGGCGTGGGAGGAGGCCGGCGATCTGTTCACCGAGCGGGAGCGTGCCGCACTCGCCGTCACCGAGGCGATCACCGACCTGAGCCATGGCCCCGTTCCGGATGATGTGTACGCCCGGGCAGCCGCAGTGTTCACCGAGTCTGAGCTGGCGCACGTGATCGGCATGGCCACGGTCATCAATTCCTGGAACCGGCTGAACGCCGCGACTCGCAAGGCCGTCGCACGCCGGCGCTGACCGCTGGCAGCCAGCGTGAATACCCCTGAAAGTCCAGATTTTTCAGGGGTATTCACCTATTTCTTCCCTAGAACGGTGGCGGGATGTCGTTCTCGGCGGGCGGGTGCTGTCGAGTGAATGTGGATTGTGCTGGCCCGGAAGGATTCTGCGCGGCCTTTCGCGCTTCACGTCGTCGCACGGCAGTGTGTTCTCTTGCGACTTGGTTCTGTAGGTCGGCCTCGTTGAGTGCCCGTTCGTAGGCGGTCCGCTGCGCGAGATCCTGGGCGCGGGTGCGGCGCCGCACAGCCATCATGACGCCGCGGCTCGGTGTCTGCGGGGCGTCGAGATCGGGCACCGTCGATCGCGGCGTAGACGGCAGCGGTGTGTCGATGATCTTGTCGGGGAACAGGATTCGGCTGCCCGGCACGCTGGTGTAGGTGTGCCCGGTGGGCGCCGTCCACACGAAACTGCCATCGGGTAGTTGGCGGTCCTGCAACCCGGTGGGCCCGCCGTAGAAGTTCTTGAGTAGGTGGTGTTTTCGACATTTGGGGCTGAGGTTGC
>JARLGS010000916.1 GCA_031292695.1 Mycobacterium sp.
ACGTGAACAGAAGGGCCAGCACAGCGAGCGACTCGGCCAGGGGCGGTGCCCACCCTGAGATGATCGAGATGTTCACCGTGGCTCCCTTGCGGCGTCGGACCGGGACACCCGACGCGACTCCGTCCTCGTCGCGATCAAGCTACCCCTCCGACGTGAGCTGTCATATACTTCGCCGCACATCGGGCGGCTCACCGGCAACCTCCGACCATGGTCCGGGGCGCCGCGGCACGAAGCGACCCGCGACCCCGTCGGCACCCGAAGGAGACTCGTTGCGGAAACAGGCCGGTGCCGATGCCGACGTGGCCTCCGACGGGCTGAAGCGCGATGCGGGCTTCCTCGGGCTGCTCTTCACCTCCGAGGGTTCGATCATCGGCTCCGGCTGGCTGTTCGGCGCGCTGTTCGTCTCGACCATCGGCGGCCCGGCGGCGGTCGTCGCCTGGCTGATCGGATCGGCGGCGGTGGTCCTGCTGGCTCTGGTCCATGCCGAGTTGGGCGGGCTCTTCCCGGTGACCGGAGGGACGGCCCGGTTCCCTCACTATGCGTTCGGCAACCTGGCCGGGGCGTCCTTCGGCTGGTTCTCGTGGCTGCAGGCGGCCGGGACCGCTCCGATCGAGGTCGAGGCCGCACTCCAGTACTCCTCCAACTACGTCCATGGACTGACCCATACCGTCGGCGGCACGGTGGTGTTGACCGGCTGGGGCTATCTGGCTGCCGTGATGCTGATGGGTGCGTTCACCGTGCTCAACCTGTTCGGCATCCGTCGGTTGATCCAGGCCAACAACGCCATCACCACCTGGAAGGTGCTGATCCCGACCCTCACCATCGTCGTGCTCTTCTTCACCCACTTCGACTCGTCGAACTTCACCAGTCACGGGTTTGCCCCGTACGGTACGCGCGGCGTCCTCGAAGCGGTGAGCCTGGGCGGGGCGGTCTTCTCGCTGGTCGGTTTCGAGCAGGCAGTCCAGCTCGGAGGGGAGAGTCGCAACCCACAGCGGGACATCCCCCGAGCGGTCATCGGATCGATGGTCATCGGCGCCACCATCTACTTCCTCCTCCAGGTGGTCTTCATCGG
>JARLGS010000917.1 GCA_031292695.1 Mycobacterium sp.
CGCCGCCACCGCCGCGGTCAAACCCGCCGCCACCGCCGCGGTCACGCCCACCGCCGCGGTCACACCGGTGACGGCGGTCGCGATCACTTCATTCAGAAACATAGCCGCCGGTACGGCAACGGTGGGCACGCCGAACACGACGACTGGTGCTGTCTCGGGCAACCTCAATTTCACCAACCGCAGCGGCGGCAAGTTGACCTACTCCGCTGCTTCGCAGCCGGCATCGGGCACCGTGTCAATCAACGCCAACGGGACATATACCTACACCCCAACCCAACTCGCACGCGATAGGGCAGCTGTGTCGGCGGGAACCAGCACCGCGACATTCACCGTCACCGCGACCAACGGGAGAAGCACGGCAACCGAGACGGTAACCGTCCCGATCTCGCCGACCCTGATCAACGGCGATGCCACAGCGGTTCTCCAGGACGTCTTCAACAACATGACTCCCGGCTCCACACTCACCCTGGCGTCGCGGACATTTGACTGCTCGGGGGTACTGACCATTGGCGTGGCCGGGGTAACGATCAAGGGAAACAACACAACGCTCTACGCGACCAATGACGCAACGTCGGCTGTCGAGATTCTGGCCAACAATGTCACCATGGAGAATCTCACCCTGGCTGCCAACTTGACCGGCCCCCGCTACTACGACTTGCAGCAGCACAAGCTAGTGATCGAAGGCAATTACGACACCGTAAGCAACGTGACCGTCAACGGTTCCGCTGGTGCCGGGGTCTACGTCTACGGCGCAGGATGGTTCACCCTGGACAACGTCACGGTGAACGACTCCCGCGCCGACGGGATAAGCATGACCGACGGCGCTCACAACGGCGTCGTCAACAACGCGGTGACAACGGAGACCGGCGACGACGGCATATCGGTGGTGTCCTACCTCCCCGACGGCACGGCCTGCCATGACATCACGATCAATAACCCGGTTGTCAACGGGACAACCTGGGGCTCGGGCATAACTGTTGTTGGCGGAGACAACATTACGTACAACAACGTCAAGATCTCTGCTACCGCCGGCGCCGGGGTCTACGTGGCTTCTGAGCCCAGCTACGACACGTTTGGGGTGAACGACGTGAAAATCAATGGCGGAACGGTCACCGGCGCGAATTACAACACCGCCGAACTACTCGGCGCGCTGCTGGTCTATGCCGGAAACCCTGGGCAGAACGTCACCAACGTGACGATCGAGAACCTCTCGGTATCAGGAACCTCCACCACCGGACAGCGTGAGATCGGGATGATAGAAGATACCGGAGCCAGCATGAGCGGCATCGGATTTGACAACATCAGCTTCGACAGCACCACACTTCCAATCGTCTACACCAACGCGCCGAGCAGCAGCTACACCATTACCGGCATCACCGAGGGCGGGGCCCCGAAAGTCATCGCGTGATCGATTGACGAAGACAATGGAAGCCATGGTCACACCGCCCGCTTGGGATGAAATCTCGCCAGCACGTGCGGATCGACAAGTCGCAAGGCGAACGCGCCGATCACAAACGCGCTCCCAGCGAAGGCGCTGACCAGGACCCAGTGCAGGTAGCCGTCGATGAGGGCACTGAGAGCACAAGTGGAAACCGCGAGCGCGAAGATCAACCCAAGTTTCGCGACCGGTAGCAGGCGGTCGATCGGAACGGTGCGCGCGACGAGGATCCACATGGCGGCGAACATGACCACCTGGGTGATCACCGTCGCGCCTGCCGAACCGTTGTAGGAAAAGCGAGGAATCAGAACCACATTGAGTGCGACGTTCAGCGCCAGTCCACCAAGTGCGACCCACGGATACGCCCGCTGCCGTCCAGCCGAGATCAACGCCACCAGAATGACCTGAGACAAGGCCGCGAATGCCGCTCCGACCAACAGCATGCGGACAGCGTTGCCGCAGGCGCGAAATCGCTCACCATAGAGCAACGACACGATGTCGTCCGCACCAGACCACATACCGACCACCGCCAGCGCGGTCAGGAGCCCGACAACGACGGCCGCGGATCGCACCCGGTTGCGAAACTCGTCACTGAGCGACGGCCACGCCGCCACCAATAGCGTGGCCAACGGTGTCACGATCGCCACCACCGCGTACGACAACACATCGGCGAATTTGTAGGCCACGCTGTAGAGACCTACGGAGTCGAAGTGGTCGAGCTTGGCCAACAACAGCACGTCGACCTTCGACAACAGCGTCATCATGGCGAGACCAACGCTCAGTGAGATCGCCTCGACCAGCATCTCCCGCCACAACCTCAGTCGTGGTTTCCTAGTGATGCGCGGCCCTACCGCGCCCCGCCGGACACCGATCAATTTCCAAGTGCCGGAGACAATTTCATTCGCGATGGCGGGCAGGATGAAGATCATCAAGCCGGGGTGAGTCGTCGCGATGAACACGGTGAGCACCAATTGGAACAACTGGGCGAAGGCCTCTGCTGCGGCCACCGTCACCATTTTCAGACGACTCTGGTACAGCACCGACAACGCATGGCTGGGAGTGGCGATGACCACCACGAGGCCGGCCAGTGCGGTGGCCCGAATCACCTCGCCCGAGTAGCCCATCGCCGCGACGTAACCGATCGCGATTCCGTACCCGACCAGCCCCAACGCCGCCCGCAGTCCGACGAAGGAACTCGCGAACACATCAGCGTCGTCGTCGTCGGCCTCGAGCAATTTGCCCAGCACTACTCGCCCCACGCCGAGATCGGTGACGATCGACATCATGCCGAGCAAGCCGAAAACGAAGGAGAAGACACCCCAATCGGTCGGTGACAGCAGGCGCGCAATGAGCACCGTCCCGGACCAGCCCATCACCGATATCGCCAGCCGGCTCACCAACAAAGCGGCAGTATTGCGGCCGGCTGCCGACACGTGCCCATCGGACTGGCGGAGGACCCAATATGCATCCGCCGCCGCGTCCAGATCGCGATCGTCTGCGGCGCTCACGTCGCCACCAGACTCACCGCGCACGACAACTTCACGTGAGTACCTACTTCTGACTTCTGATGCCGATGGTCACCGCCGCCGGAAACAGGTTGCCGGTGAGTCGATGGTCCTCAGCGACTCGGGAGACCCCCCCTCACCATCAAATGATTGTGGCAGCATTTCAGCAAACTCGCGCTGCGCGACTTCCAGTAACCGTCCGCGGACCACGTTCTGGATGTCGCGCTGCAGCAGGGAGTGATCACCGGTCGGGGCGAGAGCCATCGACGGATTCCAATCTCGGCGTGCCAACCGCGCCAGGCCTTTCCTGCCTCGCTGCTTATCGAACCAGATGTAATCCTCGGGGGACATCACCATCTCGACGACAACTCCCTTACGCTGCAACGCCGCAAGTAGCACCTCCGGGACATCAGTCAATCCAAGCAGTCCCAACAACAGCCACAGCGGATACGGCAACCACCGCCTGATCAACTTCTTGGCTCGGGCCGCCAGAATCCGGGCCTCCGGCGCCGAGTCGACGCCGGGGTTGGCCGGAGTCATGCCGACGAGTTTCTTGGGCCTGGTCGCCTGGTACCGCACGCGGTATAGGATCACGTTCACGAGCACCACGGCATGCGCACCGTACCTCATGGCGCCGACGGCCGAATTCCAAGCCCCAGAACAGATTCCGGTCATCATGAGTCGTTCTGGGGGGACCTCTGTCGCTGCCATCGCGTCCTGCACATCGACCTCGGATTCCGCGGAGTAAACCATCGCGAAATCCGCGGTCGCCCACCCCGTGTCACCCGTGCCGCGGCGGTCGTAGCGCACCGCAGCCAGCCCACGGCCGGCGAACTCACGCGCAGTATCGGTCCATACCCGGCCCGAACCGACCCGGTGTTCGCTGGCCGTGTTGTGGATAAGCAACGTCGGGGTGTCCGAAGGTACATCCGCCGGGGCCGTCCTGATCGAAAACAGCCGATTGGGGCCCAACTCGTCCAGCGTCTCCACCACTGCGCGCCCGTCCGCCAGCCGAGCCACCTCGGCTCGCCGCCTGATCACCGGCGCCACCGGATGACCTTCGAGAGTCATTCGGCCGTGCAGCCAATCGGCGATCATCGTCAGTGTCCGAACTGGGATCTCGACCACGAACGTCACCGGTTCGACATACTCCGGCTGGGCCGAGACCATCACCAGCTCGCAATCGGAAGTCTCGGCCAGCGCCCGAATTTCCGGATCGTCCGCCCGCTCCGGCCGTGCCAATACCAGTATCGGCGCCGCCACCTCAACCGACTCTGGCAGCCGCAACGCCTTGAGCTGCTGGGCAAAGTCCGGCGAGAAGGTGGTACCCAGAATGGACTCGCGGCCGACATCGATGATGTCCTCGCCGACGGTCATCTTGTACAGCGCCCGCTGTTCTCGCAGATACCGCCGACCGCCGACGACCGGGTCCCACAGGACAAGCGCCGACACCCCGGCTATCGAGTCTGCTGTGATTGCCGCCAACAGCGCACCCATCCGCAGTCCGACCAGACCAACGCACGCGACACCACTGGCCTGCAGATACTCCACCGCGGTCCGAATGCTGTCCTGATAATCGCTCAGCGCCGAGTCCGAACCTAGTTCCCCGGCCGAGTCACCTGTGCCTCGGTAATCGAACCGCAACACCACGAACCCGCGTTCACAGAGCTGTTGCGCCAACAGTTTCAGACCGCGATAGGTGTCCACGTGCTCCTTGCCCAAAGGCGGACAGATCACGATGCCGCCGCGCGCGCGACCCCCCGATGGAATGTGGACGACACCGAAAAGCGGCGCATTTTCCGGGCCGAACCAGGTAGGCCGCGCACTCGCAATGTCCACGACCGTCACGACCCCAGCACCGCCTTTGCCATTTCCGCACCGCCGCGCCCGATGCGTGCCAATCGAACAGCCGATACGTCGGCAGGTCCGACTTCCCTCCGGTCAAAGATACATCCTGAACAGCGCTCACAGTACTTCGCTAAAAGCGCACTGGCAAACGCAAATATCGTGCACCGGCCGCGGCCCGAAGCGGCGGGTGCACGACCGACACACCAATCCCGTAACGCGAGCAGGTCGACGTGTGAACACCGGTCTTCCAGCTACATTGCCCAGTCCGATCGAGGTGTATGTAGGTTCATAGCCGGTCTTCCGATGAACCGCGCCGAATTGGACTGACCCCGCTGCGCCGACTACGGTAAATGCCACACAGCATGTGCTGTAAAATTTGCTAGCACTCCATCACCAGGAGGCGCGGAGTGTCAGAACCCAACTCGGCGCTGGGAATTGTCGCGGGACCGCAGCCGACGATCATTCATGTTGCCGAATCATTTGCCAGTGGCACCGCATCAGCCATCGGCGACTTCGTGCGCAACTTTCAGGAGGCCGTGCACCATCTTGTGTACTCCTGCCGCGACGAAGCCCGCCTGGATGCCGACGAATTGACGTACTTCGCAACCAAAACCGAGATGCCGCCGGGAACCATCGCGCGGGTCCGTTTCTTGCGCCGGTTCCTGCGCCGTTCGCGCGGCGACTTCATCGTGCATGCCCATTCGAGCATGGCCGGCGCGTATGTGCGTGCCGCAGTGCGCAAATCGGCTCGTCGCCCGCTGGTGTACACCCCGCACTGCTACTCGTTCGAACGGCTTGATGTGCCGTGGCCGGTGCGCCAGGGATTCCGGACCCTGGAATGGCTGCTGTCGTTCAACACCACTGCCTACGGTGCCTGTTCGCCGCGTGAAGCCGAGCTCTCGCGGTGGCCATTGCACAGCTCACGAGTGGTCACCGTGCCCAACGTGCCACCGCCAGGGCTGCCCCATCACAGCCCGGCACCGGATGGCCGCCCGCTGAGAATCGTCGGCAACGGACGCCTCGGTCCGCAGAAGGACCCTGGGTTCTTCGCCGCGGCGTTCCGGGCCGCCACCCAGGCGCACCCCGAACTGGCAGCCAGGTGGATCGGCGGTGGCACAACAGAACACATCGAGATGCTCCGCGTGCATGGCGTCGAAGTGACCGGTTGGCTCCCCCGGGCCGAGGCCCTCAAGCTGATGGCCGAGTGCGACCTGTACCTCCATACCGCGTCGTGGGAAGGATTTCCGATCTCGATCATGGAGGCCGCGGGCATGGGCTTGCCGGTTGTCGCCCGCCGTCGCGCATACCTGAGCGGTGTCGAGTTGCCGCTGCTCATCGACCGCCCTGAAGACCTCGCCGACGTAG
>JARLGS010000918.1 GCA_031292695.1 Mycobacterium sp.
GCGTGAACTTCAACCGTCCGGAACTGGTGGACGGGGCGCTGGACGAGGTGCGGGTGATCACCCGCGCCCTGACGCCGCTGGAAATCCAGTACCTGCAGGATCCCAAGCTGGTGAACGCGGTCCCGGCCCCGCAGGCCAAGGCCGACATGGCCACCATCACCGCCGCCAAGGATCCGGCGGTGCAGAAAGCCTGGCAGGACCTGACCGACGCCCGTCTCGCCGAGCAGCGCGTCGAGACCCCGATCAACCGCATCATGGTGGCCGGCGACCAGCCGGTGCCGCGCAAGAGCTACGTGCTCGACCGCGGCGTCTACAATTCCTACCTGCAGGAAGTGAAGCCGGGCGCCCTGCCGCAGGTGTTCCCCTGGGCCGACGGCTTGCCGCGTAACCGCCTGGGCTTGGCCGAGTGGCTGTTCGATCCCAAGCAGCCCCTGACCGGCCGCGTGTTCATGAACCGCATGTGGCAGGGCCACTTCGGCCAGGGCATCGTGCAGACGGTCGACGACTTCGGCACCCAGGGCACCAACCCCTCCAACCCGCAACTGCTCGACTACCTGGCCGTGGAGTTCGTCCGCAGCGGCTGGGACATCAAGCACATGCAGAAGCTGATCGTGATGTCGGCCACCTACCGGCAGTCGTCCAACGTGACGCGTGAGGACCTGGAGAAGGATCCGGTCAACCAGTACACCGAGCGTGGTCCGCGCTTCCGCCTGCCGGCGGAGACGATCCGCGACAACGCCCTGGCGGCCTCGGGCCTGCTGGTGGAGAAGGTCGGCGGCGACGCGGTGTTCCCCTACGCGCCGGACGCCATCTGGGACAACACCGCTCAGGGCGTGGTGGTCTATCCGACCAACGTGCCGGACGACCAGATGCACCGCCGGTCGATGTACACCTTCGTCAAGCGCAACGCCCCGGTCGCCAACCTCGTGCCGTTCGACATGTCTGACCGCCGCGACGCCGTCACGGTCCGTCCGCTGTCCAACACGCCGCTGCAGGCCCTGGTGCTGCTGAACGACACCCAGTTCGTGGAGGCCTACCGCAAGCTGGCCGAACGGGCGATCAAGTCATCGGCCAACCCGGACGAACAGCTGACCACCCTGTGGCGCCTGGCGGTCCGCCGCCATCCGGACGCCAACGAGCTGGCCGCGATCCGCAAGTTCCGCGACGCCGAGCTGACCCGCATGCA
>JARLGS010000919.1 GCA_031292695.1 Mycobacterium sp.
CGACGGCGTGCCCGCTGCCACTGTGTTGTCGTGAGAGCTCCTCGACGTCGTAGATGCCCAACGGCATCCGTGTGAGCAGCACCACACGATCCGCACATTCATCGGCTCGGGCATGCCGGTCGGACTGTGGCACCGGGTCATTGAGCGCTTCGCCCCGGCCCGGGTGGTGGAGTACTACGTCTCCGCGCAGACCGACACGATCCTGGTCAACATGCCCGGCGCAAAGGTCGGTTGCATGGGCACCCCGCTTCCTGGCAGTCCCGAGCTGCGCATCGCCCGCATTGACGAAAAGACCCGGCAGCTGGCCCTTCGGGCCGACGGCTCCGCCGAGCAGTGCCGGCCCAGGGAAATCGGGATGTTGCTCTCCCGGGTCGAGCCGGGAATGTCGCAGCCATCGCGTCCAGTTCGCGGACTGTTCGGCCCGGGAGACGCGTGGCTGCTGACCGGAGACCTGTTCTACCGCGATGAGGACGGCGACTTCTGGCTCGCAGGCAGTGCCGACTCGCTCGTCACTACCGCTAACGGGGTGGTCGGCGGGTCCGCCGTCGAAGACGCACTCGGCATCCTCGACGCGATCGACATGAGCGTCACATACGCCGTTCCCGGACCCGAAGGCAACAACCTCGCGGTAACCGCCCTCACGCTGCGATCCGGGCGATCGCTCGACGGCGAGGACCTCTCCGCAGCACTGGGACAGCTGTCACCGGACCGGCGACCGCATGTCGTGCACGTTGTCGAGCGCATCCCAACCAGCACTTCGCATCGACCGCTGCCGAGCGCGTTCGCCGAAGGCGGCAGACCCGCGCCCGGCCCAGGGGTCTACCAGCTGGATCCGCTCTCCGGCGAGTACCAGACAACAACAGTGGCAAAACCAACCAGAACTGCCAACTCCCACGCGCGAAGGAGCCGATGATGAGTCAGGCACGCGACTACGACTACCTGATT
This sequence comes from Mycobacterium sp., assembly GCA_031292695.1. Classification (GTDB taxonomy): domain Bacteria; phylum Actinomycetota; class Actinomycetes; order Mycobacteriales; family Mycobacteriaceae; genus Mycobacterium. The sequence goes on from JARLGS010000919.1 coordinate 946, forward strand.
GTTGGGTCCGGTTTCGGCGGCAGCGTATCGGCGCTGCGCCTGGCCGAGAAGGGTTATCGGGTGGCCGTTTTGGAGTCCGGGTGTCGTTTCGAGGACCACGACTTCGCCGAGCGGCTCTCGCAGCTGCGCCGGATGATCTTTGCGCCGAAGCTGGGTTTGAAGGGCATTCTGAGGATGACACCGTTCAAACACGTCATGATCCTCAGCGGAAGTGGCGTGGGCGGTGGCAGCCTGGTCTACGCGCAGACCCTCTGGCGCGCCGGCGACGGGTTCTTCGAGGACTGGCGCAAGGTATGCGGCGACGCCCCGGATCTCGAAAAGTATTACGAGTTGGCCGAGGGCATGCTCGGCGTCGTGACGCAGCCGCGGCGGACGCCCGCCGACGAAGCCATCGAGGCCATTTCCGTCGAACTAGGTGTCGCTGACACCTTCGGCCCAGTCCCCGTTGGCGTCTACTTTGGCGACCCCGGCGTGGCACACACCGATCCGTACTTCGGCGGCGACGGCCCGGCCCGGTCGGGTTGCATCGAATGCGGGTTGTGCCTGTTGGGATGCCGCCACAATGCCAAGAACACCCTGCCGAAGAACTATCTCTGGTTCGCGGAGCGCCTCGGTGTGCAGATCGATCCCGAACGCACGGTCACCTCGATCCGGCCGCTGGGAGCGACGGACGGTTCCGACGGGTACGCCGTGACCAGCGAACGCACCGGCTCCTGGATTCGCAAGGACCGCCGCACGCAGACCGCACGCGGTGTCGTCGTAGCCGCCGGTGCCCTGGGAACCAACCAACTGCTCGCCCAATGTAAGAGGGACGGCGCGCTGCCG
>JARLGS010000920.1 GCA_031292695.1 Mycobacterium sp.
GGGGGGGCGGGGGCGGCCCCGTCACAAAAAAAAAACAAAAACCAAAAAAAGGCCCCCCATGTTTTGGGCGGGGGCCCACTTCAGCTTTTGACGGGGCCTACGCCGCCTCAGCGCGCTTTGCCCTGCGCCGGCCGCGGACGGCGGCGATAGCCGTCTTGAGCCCGCGCTTGTTGCCGGTGGCCGGGTCGGCCTTGCCGTAGCTGTCATCGAGCTCGATGAACATCCGCTCGCTCCGGGTCTCCGGCGCGTCGTCGGCGGTGTCGGTCAGGAACTTGTCCGGCAACGACAGCTTGGCGATGGTGCGCCAGGTTTTGGCGTACTGCACCAGGAATGGCCCGGTGGTGTACGGCAGGTCGTACTTCTCGCACAGGGCCCGCACCCGGATCGAGATCTCGGCGTACCGGTTGCTCGGTAGATCCGGGAACAGGTGATGCTCGATCTGATGGCTCAGGTTGCCGCTCATGAAGCGCAGCAGCGGACCCGAGTTGAAGTTGGCACTGCCCAGCATCTGCCGCAGGTACCACTGGCCGCGCGACTCACCCACCATGTCGGTCTTGGTGAATTTATCTGCGCCGTCCGGGAAATGACCACAGAAGATCACCGCGTTCGACCACACATTGCGGATGACGTTGGCCACCGCGTTGGCCTTGAGCGTCGACTTGAAGGTGGCGCTCGGCGACAATGACGTGATCGCGGGGTACGCGATGTAGTCCTTGGTCAGCTGTTGCGCGGCCTTGACGCCGAATTCCCGCACCCGGACCATCGTGGCCTTGCGGTCGTCGCGGCCCTTGAAGATCTTGCCGAGCTCCAGGTGCTGCAGGCCGACACCCCACTCGAAACCGATCGCCAGAAGCGTGTTGAACAGCAGATTGCCGTAGAGATTGAACGGCCTCCACCGCGTGTCGCGGGTGACCCGGATGACGCCGTAGCCCACGTCGTCGTCCATGCCCAGGATGTTGGTGTACTTGTGATGCATGAAGTTGTGGGTGAACCGCCAGTGCTTGGACGCCCCGCTCATGTCCCACTCCCACGTCGAGGAGTGAATCTCGGGATCGTTCATCCAGTCCCACTGGCCGTGCATGACGTTGTGGCCGATCTCCATGTTCTCGACGATCTTGGCCACGCCCAGGGTGCTCGCCCCGGCCCACCAGAACGACCGCTTGGAGCTGCGCAACAGCAGCAGGCGGCCGGCTACCTCAAGA